>CAZOHN010000437.1:0-1524 GCA_964579325.1 uncultured Rhodobacterales bacterium | reverse complement strand
ACCGCTTCGCGGTCATCCCCGGCGAGCTTCCGGACCCCCGGCACCGCCCGCCGGGCTGCATCTATGCCCCGCGCTGTCCCAAACAGCGGCCCGACTGCACCGAGGGCCACCCCGAACTCGCCACGGCAATACCCGGAACCGAACGGATGGTCCGATGCCTGCACCCGCTCTGACCGCCATCGAGGTCGCCGGCGCGACGGTGGACTTTGGCCCGGTGCGGGTGCTGGAAGATGCGGGCCTGACAGTCCCGGCCGGGTCATGCTTCGGCATCGTCGGCGAAAGCGGGTCCGGCAAGACCACGCTGCTGCGCGCGATTCTCGGGCTGCAACGGCTCTCGGCGGGGCGCGTCGCCCTCATGGGCCGCACAGTTCCCCCCGGCCCGCGCGACTTCCGCGCGCAGGCGCGCGTGATCCAGCCGATGTTCCAGGACCCTGCCCTCTCGCTCTCCCCGCGCCGCCGGATCGGGCTGTCGATGGACGAGGTGGGCGAGGTGCTGGGCGAGCCGCGCGCCGAGTTGCGCACGCGCATGGCCGCGCTCTTCGACCGGCTCGGCCTGCCCCCGGCAACGGCCGACCGCTATCCCCACCAACTCAGCGGCGGCCAGGCGCGCCGCGCCGCGATCGCGCGGGCGCTCCTGTTCCGGCCCGACATCCTCGTGGCCGACGAACCCACGGCGGGCCTCGATGTCTCCGTGCAGGGCGACCTTCTCAATCTCCTGCAGGACCTCCGCCGCGAAACCGGGGCAAGCCTTCTCGTCGTCAGCCACAACCTCGCCGTGGTGCGGCTGATCGCGGACCGGGTCGCGGTGATGCACCGGGGCCGGATCGTCGAGGCCGGCGAAACGGCGCGCGTGCTCGACCGGCCCGGGGCCGACTATACCCGCCACCTGCTTTCGTCTTGGCCAAGGGCGGTCGCAGCGGATGGGTGACGCGCGCCCCCTGCGGGCGCGCGCCGGGGGCCCGTATCAGCGCGGCTCGCTCATCAACCCCTTGATCAGCGCCCAGCACGCCAGCAGCAGCACGATCGCGAAGGGAAACCCCGTCGACACCGCCATCGCCTGCAACGCCGCAAGCCCCCCGCCCAGCAGAAGCGCCGCCGCGACGAGGCCCTCGAACGTGGCCCAGAACACCCGCTGCGCCACTGGCGCGTCGATCTTGCCGCCGGCAGTGATCGTGTCGATCACCAGCGAGCCGGAATCCGAGGACGTGACGAAGAACACGATGACCAGCACGATGGCGAGCGTCGAGGTGATCGCCGTTAGCGGCAGTTCCGACAGCATCCCGAACAGTGACAGCTCGGGGACATAGCTCCCGACGACATAGCCGTAGACCGCGCTGTCGGCCGCCCGCTCGATGACCTGCTGGATCGCGCTGCCACCGAAGGCCGTCATCCAGACCGCCGAGACGAGTGTCGGGATCAGCAGCACGCAGATGATGAACTCCCGCACCGTGCGTCCACGACTCACGCGGGCGATGAACATGCCCACGAACGGCGACCAGCTGATCCACCAGGCCCAGTAGAACG
>CAZOHN010000436.1:0-1547 GCA_964579325.1 uncultured Rhodobacterales bacterium | reverse complement strand
AGCCTCAATTTCTCGCAGCCCCTACTTGACAGGGGATGGAAGGAGGGCCGGATGGGCCGCATTCCCGACGCAGAGATCGAGCGGCTGAAGGGCGAGATTCTGATCGAGCGCCTCGTGGCGGCGAAAGGGGTGACCCTGCGGCTGCAGGGCACGGACCTGGTCGGCTGTTGCCCCTTCCATCAGGACGACACGCCGTCCTTGCATCTGTCGGTGGAGAAGAATCTCTGGCACTGCTTCGGCGCCTGTCGGCAAGGTGGCTCGGTGATCGACTGGGTGATGAAGAGCGAAGGGGTCTCGTTCCGCTACGCCGTCGAATTGCTGCGGCGCGAGTGGGCGCCGACCCCGCCACGCACATCGCTCGGGCCGCCGCCCGCCAAGTCCCGCCTCGCGCGGTTGCCCTCGCCGCTCGACGCGACCGCTGAAGATCGCGCGGTGCTCACGCAAGTCATCGACTTCTACCACGCGACGCTGAAAGAGAGTCCCGAAGCGCTGGCCTATCTCACGAAGCGCGGCCTCACCCATCCGGAGCTGATCGACACCTTCCACCTCGGGTTTGCCAATCGGACGCTCGGCTACCGGTTGCCCATCATGCAGACGCAGGCGGGCGCCACCATCCGCGGACGGTTGCAGCGGCTCGGCATTCTCCGCCCGAGCGGGCATGAACATTTTACGGGGTCGCTCATCGTGCCGATCATGAACGTCCAGGGCCAGGTCACCGAAGTCTATGGACGCAAGATCACCGACGGCCTGCGGCCCGGCACGCCCTTGCATCTCTACTTGCCCGGCCCCCACGAGGGAATCTGGAATTCGTTCGCGGTGCAGGCCTCGAAAGAACTGATCTTGTGTGAAGCCTTGATCGATGCGCTCACGTTCTGGTGTGCGGGCTATCGCCATGTGACGGCGAGCTACGGGGTCGACGGCTTCACGGCGGATCATCGCGCGGCCCTGAAACAGCACGGCACGACCAAAGTCTGGATCGCCTACGATCGGGACGAGGCGGGCGATCGCGCCGCCACGGCGCTCGCCACTGACTTGATGGCCGACGGGATCGACTGCTGGCGCGTGGAGTTCCCGAAAGGCATGGATGCGAACGCGTATGCGCTCAAGGTGCAGCCGGCGGAGAAAAGTCTGGGGCTCCTGTTGCGTCATGCGGTCCCGATGGGCGACGGCCCGCGCCCCCGGATCGCGGTGGCCGCTACGCTCAGACCGACGCCTGTCACGCCGGCCACGGTGCCCCACGCGCTCTGTCCGCCACCGACCCCACAACCGCGCCCGCCCGCGCACGCGGCATCTGAGGACCCGGTCGCGGCTGCGCCGCCACCGCCGGAGTCGGACGCGTCGTCCCTCGCCAGGCTCGGGACCACGCCATCGACGACGCCCTCCTCACCCTCCGAGGCACGCCCACCCCTCCATGAATGGGTCCTCGCCCTCGGCCCGCGCCGTTATCGGGTGCGCGGGCTCGCGAAGAATCTGTCCTTTGAGCAACTGAAAGTGACGCTCTTCGTGGACGAGGCGGATCGCTTCTTCGTCGACACGGTGGATCTCTA
>CAZOHN010000435.1:0-1557 GCA_964579325.1 uncultured Rhodobacterales bacterium | reverse complement strand
GGCTCTCCTGTCGGTTGAGTGGGTGCGAATGACAGACGTGTAGTTCGAGAAGCCGCTTCCCGCCTAGCGTTCGGGCTGTCTAGGTCCGAGCAAGGAAGGAAGCGGCTTCGATGAAGAAACTATGGCGTCACGTGCTGGGTTTGGCGGTTCTGGGCCGATCGGTGGTGCTCGAGTCGGTCGAGTTCGATCCCGACGCCGAGGAGATCGTCGCCACGGTCCGGCAGCGACGGAATGCGCCACGCCGCTGCGGGGTGTGCAGGCGCCGCTCGCCGGGCTATGACCGCGGGCGCGCCGGGGCCGGGCCACGGCGGTGGCGGGCCCTCGATCTGGGCACGATCCCCGTGTACCTGGAGGCGGAGATGGTCCGGGTCCGATGCCGCGACCACGGCGTCGTCGCCGTCGGGGTGCCGTGGGCCCGGCATGGTTCGTGGTTCACTCGCGACTTCGAAGACACCGTGGGCTGGCTGGCCACCGCGACGTCGAAGACCACCATCACTGAGTTGTTGCGGATCGGGTGGCGGGCGGTGGGCGGCATCGTGACCCGCATCCAGGCCGAGATCGACGCCAGCGTGGACCGCCTCGAAGGGCTCCGGCGGATCGGGATCGACGAGATCAGCTACAAGCGCGGCCACCGCTACCTGACCATCGTCGTCGACCATGACACGGGCCGGTTGGTGTGGGCCGGGGTGGGCCGGGACAAGGCCACGCTGGACAAGTTCTTCGTGCTGCTCGGCCCCGAGCGGTGCGCCCAGATCACGCATGTGTCGGCGGATGCGGCCGAGTGGATCGCTAAGTCCGTCGCCGAGCACTGCAAGACAGCGGTGCGCTGCGCCGATCCGTTCCATGTCGTGGCCTGGGCCACCGACGCCCTTGACGAGCTACGCCGGGAGGCCTGGAACGAAGCTCGCGGCGCGGTCAACCAGCGCAAGGCTGGCCGGGCGACCGGGGAGGCGAAGAAGCTCAAGGGCGCCCGCTACGCGCTGTGGAAGAACCCCGAGAACCTCACCGCCCATCAGGAAGCGAAGCTCGCCTGGGTGGCCAAGACGAACCCTTGTCTGCACCGTGGCTACCTGCTCAAGGAGGGGCTGCGGTTCGTGTTCCAGGTCAAGGGCCAGGCCGGCAAGGACGCCCTCGACCGGTGGCTCACCTGGGCACAGCGCTGCCGCATCCCGGTCTTCGTCGAACTCGGCCGCAAGATCCGCAAACACCGAGCAGCCATCGACGCCGCCCTCGACCACGGCCTATCCCAAGGGCTGATCGAGTCGACCAACACCAAGATCCGAGTGCTCACCCGCATGGCCTACGGCTTCAAGTCACCCGAAGCGCTCATCGCCCTCGCTCTACTCGCCCTCGGCGGCTACCGCCCCAACCTCCCCGGCCGCCACAGCGCTACATGACCCACGCGACCGACAGGAGAGCCGGATTTTTGCGCATGGTCGGTTTCCAGCCTGTGAACGAGCTATGGTCAGACCACCAGGTTCCGCCACCTGGTATGGCGACAGTCATCGGGATCCGCCGCCCGATGTCGCCTAGACCGGCACTCCTTTCCCCAAGGAG
>CAZOHN010000434.1:0-1567 GCA_964579325.1 uncultured Rhodobacterales bacterium | reverse complement strand
GCCGTGAGAACGCAGATTGTGAGGTCTTGGGGCGCAACGCTTCAACTCAGGGGCGTGGAACACGACAGACGGAGGCTTCGCTGTGGCTTTAGCAGGCCGCTGAAATACGCCCAGGGCCGGACGGATTTCCCTGTCCGCCTTCCGTGAGGCCGGCATCCTCCGTGTGCGGTGTCTGCCCTCGGCCCTTGCGCGGCCTCAGGCGGCGAGCAGCTTCGGCAGCCTTGCGAGGTTGCAGGCGGTCATCGTGAAGGTGAAGCGGGCGGCGACGCGGTCGAGGCCGCGGTGGACGGTCTGGGCCAGGCCTCCGACGGTCTTGGCCCAACCGATGGGCTCCTCGATCTTCTTGCGGAGTTTTTGGGACAGGGCGTAGCCGGGGTGGCGGGTGGTTCGGCCGTCGATGGCGGAGTGCCGGGCCTTTTGCGCGACATGCGGGGTGACGTGGGCCCTTCGCAGGTCGGCGACGAAATCGGCGCTGTCGTAGCCCTTGTCGGCGCCCAGCGTGAGGCGGCGGGTGGAGCCGGGGGAATGACGGTGGATCATGTCGAGAGCCGCACGGCGTTCGGCATGACCGTCGGCCCGGGTCAGTTCGGCCTGGACGATCAGGCCATGTCGGTTCTCCATCAGCGTATGGCCCATGTAGCACAGCATGGCGCCGGTCCCCTGCGATTTCCGGAACAGCCGCGCGTCGGGATCGGTGGTCGAGGCGTGGGTAGCGTTCGATCGCCTCTGGCCGCGGAAGTCGACTTCGGCATTGCGGTGGCGACGGCTGGGCATCGGGGCGGTCTCGGGGTCAGACTGGGCAGAGGGTGTGTCGGAGGTGGTGTCCTGATCGGTGTCCCGGGGCGCGTTCGGGGGTGGCTGGGATCCTGCATCCGTCGTGGCTTCCCCGCCCGGCTCGCCGCCGGGCGCGGCTCCTGGCGGCTCATCGTCAGATGGCGCGCTTTCCGCCCTCGACTGGAAGCTCTTCATGGACGCCCAGGCCTTGATCAGCGTCCCGTCGACCGAGAAGTGCTCGTCCGACAACAGCGGCGCGACCTCCCGGTGCGCCAGGATCGCCGCCATCACCTTGCGGGCCATGTCAGTGGTCAACAGCCGGTCGCGGTTCTTCGTGAACACCGTCGGGACCCACACAGCGTCGTCGACGCCCAGCCCCACGAACCAGCGGAACATCAGGTTGCAATCCATCTGCTCCATCAACTGCCGCTCCGAGCGCACCGAGAACAGGATCTGCAACAGGCTCGCCCGGATCAGCCGCTCGGGCGGGATCGAGGGGCGACCCTCCGGGGCGTAGAGCGCCTCGAACTCTGCATCTAGGCTCACGAGCGCGTCGTTCACGACCCGCCGGATCTGCCGCAGCGGATGCCGCGCCGGGATCCGCGCCTCCATGTCGACATAGCTGAACAGCGACCCGCTCGTCTCGTCCGCGCCCCGCATCCCAACCCCTCCCGCAACCGTCCGAGGGATGAATCATGTCCCTCAAACGACGTCCAGAGCAGGGTTCTTCAGCAGCCTGTTAATCTGAAGCCACGTTGGCCACGCACGTCGAGTGCTATCGGCAAGGTGTGGT
>CAZOHN010000433.1:0-1573 GCA_964579325.1 uncultured Rhodobacterales bacterium | reverse complement strand
CAGCTTCCGCACCGCGCTCGACCTCGCCGACGGCATCGCGATCCTGGAAACCGCGCCGACGGAAGGGGACCCCGAACGCACGACATTTAGCGAAAAGTTCGCCTGCCCGGTGTCGGGCTTCACCATCCCCGAGATCGAGCCGCGCCTGTTCTCGTTCAACGCCCCGTTCGGCGCCTGCCCCGATTGCGGCGGCCTGGGGGTGGAGCTGTTCTTCGACGAACGTCTGGTCGTTCCCGACCAGGCCCTGCGCGTGGCCGACGGCGCCATCGCACCCTGGCGCAAGGGGAAATCGCCCTACTTCCTGCAGACGATCGAGGCGCTGGCGAAACACTACGGCTTCGACCGCAAGGCGCGCTGGCGCGACCTGCCCGAACAGGCGCGCGAGGTGTTCCTGCGCGGCTCGGGCACCGAGGAAATCCTGTTCCGCTATGACGAGGGTGGCCGCGTCTATCAGGTGACAAGGCCGTTCGAGGGCGTCATCCCCAACATGGAACGTCGCTACCGCGAAACCGACAGCGCCTGGGTCCGCGAGGAGTTCGAGCAGTACCAGAACAACCGCCCCTGCGGCACCTGCCACGGCTACCGCCTGCGGCCCGAGGCGCTGGCGGTCAAGATCGCGGGCCACCACGTGGGCCAGGTCGTGGAAAAGTCGATCCGCGAGGCGCTAGCCTGGGTCGAAGGCGTGCCCGAGACGCTCGGCACCCAGAAGAACGAGATCGCCCGCGCGATCCTGAAGGAAATCCGCGAACGGCTGGGGTTCCTGAATAACGTGGGATTGGAATACCTCACGCTCAGCCGTTCGGCCGGAACGCTGTCAGGCGGTGAAAGCCAGCGCATCCGTCTGGCCAGCCAGATCGGGTCGGGCCTGACCGGCGTGCTCTACGTCCTCGACGAGCCCTCCATCGGGCTGCACCAGCGCGACAATGACCGGCTGCTGACCACGCTCAAGAACCTGCGCGACCAGGGCAATACCGTGCTGGTGGTGGAACACGACGAGGACGCGATCCGTGAGGCGGATTACGTCTTCGACATCGGCCCCGGTGCCGGGGTCCACGGTGGCCGCGTGGTGGCGAGGGGCACACCGGACGAGGTTGCCGCCGACCCGGCGTCGGTGACCGGCCAGTATCTTTCAGGCACACGCGAAATCCCGGTGCGCGCGAACCGCCGCCCGGGGAACGGCAAGACGCTGACCGTGGTGAACGCGACGGGCAACAACCTGCGGGACATGAGCGTCGATTTTCCGCTGGGGCGCTTCATCTGCGTCACCGGTGTGTCGGGCGGCGGCAAGTCCACGCTGACGATCGAGACGCTCTACAAGACCGCCGCGATCCGGCTGAACGGCGCCAAGGAAACGCCGGCGCCTTGCGAGACGATCAAGGGGTTCGAACACCTCGACAAGGTCATCGACATCGACCAGCGCCCCATCGGCCGCACGCCCCGGTCGAACCCGGCCACCTACACCGGCGCCTTCGGCCCGATCCGCGACTGGTTCGCAGGCCTGCCGGAATCCAAGGCGCGCGGCTACAAGCCCGGCCGCTTCAGCTTCAACGTGAAGGGCGGCCGTTGCGAGGCC
>CAZOHN010000432.1:0-1603 GCA_964579325.1 uncultured Rhodobacterales bacterium | reverse complement strand
TGGCGACGGGGCCGGCGTATCCGGCCTGCATCGTTCGAGAAAACACCGGTTCGACGTGGGGGCGGGAATGGCCCGTCTCCACCTCTCAACCGTACAGGAAAGGCCTCGCCCATGGCGATCCAGAGCCAGAACATCCGCATCCGCCTGAAGGCGTTCGATTACCGCGTGCTCGATGCCTCGACCGCCGAGATCGTGAACACCGCAAAGCGGACCGGCGCGCGCGTGCGCGGACCCATCCCGCTGCCGAACAAGATCGAGAAGTACACGGTCCTGCGCGGCCCCCACATCGACAAGAAATCCCGCGACCAGTTCGAGATTCGCACGCACAAGCGGCTGCTCGACATCGTGGATCCCACCCCGCAGACCGTGGACGCGCTGATGAAGCTCGACCTCGCCGCGGGCGTGGATGTCGAGATCAAGGTCTGAGGGGGGCGGCACGATGTTGCGTTCTGGAGTTATCGCCAGGAAGCTGGGCATGACCCGGCTGTTCCTCGAGGACGGCCGGCAAGTTCCGGTGACCGTCCTGCAACTCGACGGCCTGCAGGTCGTTGCCCAGCGCACCGCCGAGCGTGACGGCTATTCCGCCGTCCAGCTGGGTGCCGGCACGGCCAAGGCCAAGCGGACCCCAGCGCCGATGCGCGGTCATTTCGCCAAGGCCACCGTCGAGCCGAAGCGCAAGCTGGCGGAGTTCCGCGTCAGCCCCGACAACCTGATCGACGTCGGCGAGGAAATCACCGCAGACCACTACTATGCCGGCCAGTATGTCGACATCTCGGGCACCTCGATCGGCAAGGGCTTTGCCGGTGTCATGAAGCGGCACAACTTCGGTGGCCTTCGGGCATCCCACGGCGTGTCGGTGTCGCACCGGTCGCACGGGTCGACCGGCCAGCGCCAGGACCCCGGAAAGGTGTTCAAGGGCAAGAAGATGGCTGGGCACATGGGTTCGGTCCGGGTCACCACGCAGAACCTGCAGGTCGTCAAGACCGACAGCGACCGTGGCCTGATCATGGTCAAGGGTGCGGTGCCGGGCGCAAAGGGCGGCTGGGTTACGGTCAAGGACGCGGTGAAGAAGCCGTTCCCCGAGAATGCGATTCTTCCGGCAGCCCTGAAGTCGCAGGCCGAGGCCGCGCGCCGCGCTGCCGAAGAGGCCGCCGCCGCAGCCGCCGTGGAGGAAGCTGCCGCCCGCGAGGAAGCTGCCCGCCTCGCCGCAGAGCAGGAAGCTGCGGCACAGGCCGAGGCCGAGGCGTCGATCAAGTCCGACAAGGACAATGCCGATCCGGTGGCCGAGCCTGACGCCGCTGCGCCGGAAGGAGAGAAAGAATGAAACTCGATGTGATCAAGCTCGATGCCGGACCGGCAGGCTCGATCGATCTCTCCGACGAGATCTTCGGGCTGGAACCGCGCGCGGACATCCTGCACCGCATGGTGCGCTGGCAGCGGGCGAAGGCCCAGGCCGGCACCCATTCGACGCTGGGCCGCGCCGACGTCGCCTATTCGACGAAGAAGATCTATCGCCAGAAGGGCACCGGCGGCGCACGCCACGGGTCCCGCAAGGCGCCGATCTTCCGCAAGGGCGGTGTCTACAAGGGCCCGGTCCCGCGCA
>CAZOHN010000431.1:0-1624 GCA_964579325.1 uncultured Rhodobacterales bacterium | reverse complement strand
CAAGCACGAAAGCTGCGGCCAGTGCACGCCCTGCCGCGAGGGCACCGGCTGGATGATGCGGGTGATGGAGCGGCTGGTGACGGGCGAGGCGGAAGTCGAGGAAATCGACATGCTGCTCGACGTGACCAAGCAGGTCGAAGGCCACACGATCTGCGCGCTGGGCGACGCGGCCGCCTGGCCGATCCAGGGCCTGATGCGACACTTCCGGCACGAAGTCGAGGACCGGATCAGGGCCAAGCGCACCCCGGTGGCGGCGGAATGACGGATCGGGGCCGCTTGGCCCTGACTAGTGAAATGTTGGGGCCGGACCTAACCGGCACCGAAGGGAACCGGACGAGCGATGCAGCCTGAGGGCCATCATCTCGCGCAACTGAACGTCGGCCGCCTCGTGGCGCCGACCGACGATCCACGCGTGGCCGAGTTCATGGCGGCGCTCGACCGGGTGAACGGGATCGGCAAGCGCTCGCCCGGTTTCGTGTGGATGATGGAAGGCTCGGGCGAGCCGGGGCGGGGCAACACCGACGTCAAGATCGGCGGCGATCCGCGCCATGTGTCGAACCTCACCGTCTGGGAGAGTGTCGAGGCGCTGGAGGCCTTTGTCTGGAATACCGTGCACCGGGCCTTCTACGAGCGTCGGGCGGAATGGTTCGAGGTGCTGGGAGAGCAGCATTTCGTCATGTGGTGGGTGCCCGCAGGGCATCGCCCAACGATCGAAGAGGCGCTCGAACGCCTCGATCATCTCAAGTCTGCGGGGGAGAGCGACCATGCCTTCGGCTGGTCGTGGCTGAAGGAGGCGCATCTTTGGAAGACGCGCCAGTGTCACGCAACCGCAGCGGAGTGATCCCGATGACCCCGACCCTCAAGACCCTCGCCCTTGTCCTGGCGCTGGCCCCGGCCACTGCCGGCGCGGCGCAAAGCCTGCCACCGCTGATCGACAACGAGCGTGTGCGGACCGAATTTCTGGCGGCGGCGGTAGGCGACGAGATCCGCAAGCATTGCTCCTCGATCACCCCGCGCCTCATGGTGGTCTTCGGCAAGGTCCGCGACCTCGAGCGCTATGCCGAGGGGCTGGGTTACACGTCCGACGAGATCAAGGCGTTCAGGAAGAGCGCCGAGAACAAGGCACGGCTGAAGGAACTCCGCGACGCCTATCTCGCGGCGAATGGCGTTGTGGCGGGCAACGCGGACAGCTATTGCGCGCTCGGGCTGCGCGAGATCGAAAACGGAACCCTGATCGGCTCGCTGTTGCGGGCGCGGTAAGACGAACGGACGGGAACGATGGCGGACCTCAAGAAGATCATCATCGACGGGCGCGAAGTCGAGGTGGACGGCGCGATGACGCTGATCCAGGCCTGCGAGGTGGCCGGGGTCGAGGTCCCGCGCTTCTGCTACCACGAGCGCCTGAGCATCGCCGGCAACTGCCGGATGTGCCTCGTGGAAGTGGTGGGCGGCCCGCCCAAGCCGGCCGCCTCCTGCGCGATGCAGGTGCGCGACCTGCGCCCGGGGCCGGAGGGACAGCCGCCGGTCGTCAAGACCAACTCGCAGATGGTCAAGAAGGCGCGGGAAGGGGTGATGGAGTTCCTCCTCATCAACCACCCGCTCGACTGTCCGATCTGCGACCAGG
>CAZOHN010000430.1:0-1658 GCA_964579325.1 uncultured Rhodobacterales bacterium | reverse complement strand
CGATCCATCAGTGCTTGATCGTCGGACGCATCCAGCGCGACCTGAACGAAGGATAGGACAACGACCGGGTCATCGGGAGCGATCTGGATAAGTCGTTCTAGCAGGCTGCTGAAATAGTCCCGTCTCGACAGCGGTTTGAGAACATGATTCACCCTTCGCACGGCAACGGCGGGGGTGAAGATGCGCGGGACGGACGAGACGAGCGGGTCGCTGTTCAGTTATGTTGATCTTGAGGAGCGCATCCCCGCGCGCCACCCGTTGCGCAAGATCCGGCAGGTCGTGAATGACGCTCTGACGAGCCTCGATGCCGAGTTCGAGGCGCTTTACACCGATTTCGGTCGCCCCTCGATCCCGCCGGAGCGGCTGATCCGGGCGAGCCTGTTGCAAATCCTATTTTCTGTCCGCTCCGAACGACAGTTGATGGAGCAGATGGACTACAACCTGATGTTTCGCTGGTTTGTGGGGCTGGGCATTGACGACCCCGTGTGGGTGCCAACCGTATTCACGAAGAATCGCGACCGGCTGCTGACGACGGAGATGTCGCGCAAGGTGATGGCGGCGATCCTCGCCCATCGCGAGGTCGCTCCACTTCTGTCGGACGAACACTTCTCGGTCGATGGCACGCTGGTAAAAGCCTGGGCCTCAATGAAGAGTTTCCAGCCGAAGGCCGATGCGGCCCCGCCTGATGATGAAGGGCCGGGCGATCCGCCCTCCCCAAATGCCACGCTTGAGCCCGCGCCTTCCGAGACCACAGCCGAGACCGACCCGATGCCCCGCAACACCAAACCCCACCGCAATGCCGAGGTCGATTTCAAGGGCGAGAAGCGCTCCAACGTCACCCATGCGTCCACGACTGACCCTGATGCGCGGCTCTACAAGAAATCCCCCGGCACCGGGGCAATGCTGTGCTTCATCGGGCATGCGCTAATGGAGAACCGCAACGGCCTGATCGTGCAGGGCGACCTGACCCAAGCCGACGGCCATGCCGAACGCACGGCCGCCCTGGACATGGTTCATCGCCATTCCCCCGGATCAACCCGGCGGCTGACGCTGGGTGCCGACAAGGGTTATGACGCAGGTGGGTTCGTGTCCGACCTGCGCAAAGCTTGTGTCACGCCGCATGTCGCACAGAAAGCGAGATATTCAGCAATCGATGGCCGAACCACCCGGCATGAGGGTTACGCCCTGTCCCAGAAGCACCGAAAGAAGATCGAAGAGGCGTTCGGCTGGGCGAAAACCGTCGGTGGCATGGCACAAACTATGTATCGCGGCGTCGAGCGCGTCCGGTCGCGGTTCATCATGACAATGGCCGCCAACAACCTTGCCAGATTGCCCCGGTTGCTGGCCGCATGAAGCGGAGAAACGGCCCCTGGCGACCGCGCCGACCGGCCGCGCGATCGCACGACACAGCCCTCATGAAGGGACAGCGTTCCGGCTTGGAGACTATTTCAGCGGCCTGCTAGAGGGGCGGGCAGAAGATATCCGGGGCTGCATCTCCTGCAATCAGATGTGCTGGGGCCGTCGCAGCCGGGACTATTGGATTTCTTGCCTGATCAATCCCTCGGCGGGGCGCGAGTGGGATTGGGGCGGCGAACCTTTTTCCAAGGTCGAGCACCCGCAGGATGTGCTGGTTGTGGGCGCTGGCCCGGCGGGGCTGG
>CAZOHN010000429.1:0-1664 GCA_964579325.1 uncultured Rhodobacterales bacterium | reverse complement strand
CGCACGTCGCCCACGTAGAGCCCATCCAGATCGGCGCGCGGGATCCCCGCGGTCGCCGCGTCGATCACCACGCGCCCGGCCTTCATCCCGATGATCCTCCTTCCGAATTCCTGCGCGAGGTCGAGCTGGTGCAGCGTGCAGAGGAGGCTCAGCCCCTCTTCCTCGACGATCCGCCACAACAGCTCCAGCACCTCGCGGCCCGCCTTGGGGTCGAGGCTGGCGATGGGCTCGTCCGCGATCACCACCTGCGGCGCCTGCATCAGCATCCGCGCGATGGCGACGCGCTGCTGCTGGCCGCCCGATAGTTCGGCCGGGCGGTGCGTCGCACGGTCGGCAAGCCCGACGCGGTCGAGGCAATGCATCGCCCGCTCGCGGTCCTCGGCCCGCGCGAAGGCGTTGGTCACGCCCAGTATCCCGAAGGGCCGCTGCCCCATCGCGCCGAACAGGACGTTCTGGTGCGCCGACAGCTGCGGCACGAGGTTGAACTGCTGGAACACGTAGCCCATCTGCCGCCGCGCCGCCCGCAGCACCCGCGCGGGCGCGCCGGTGAGGACCTGGCCGTCCAGCTCGATCCGGCCGGACTCGACCGCCTCGAGCCCGTTGAGCGCGCGCAGGAGGGTCGACTTCCCGCAACCGTTCGCGCCCAGAAGCACCGCGCCCTCGCCCCGCGCCAGATCGAAGGACACGCCGCGCAGCACGTGCAACGTGCCGAACCGCACATGAACGTCGCGGGCCCGCAGGACGGGAGCGCTGTCTCCGGCGGGCATTGTCACGGGGCAGGCTCCATGTGCAAGCACGGACGGCGCCCGGGTGGGGCGCCGTCCGGTACGGACCGCTGGGGATGGCTCAGCTGTCGAGGTCGATCCCGGCGACGGAATAGGCCTCGCGGACCATGTCGTAGACCGACGCGTCGGTCTCGAAGGACATGAAGCTGTCGTCCTCGAGGAATTTCTCGGAGTTCCTCTCGGTCGTGGTCAGCGCGGTCCAGAGCGTGTCGGCATTGGCCGCCATGGTGGCGCGCAGCGCGTCCCGGCACTCCTGCGGCAGCGAGGCGCGCATGATCACCGGGTCGCCCGGCAGGCGGCCGCTTTCGGCCAAGAGACGATACTCGGTGCCCGGATCCTGCTTCAGGACCGCGGCATAATCCTTGTTGCCGCCACCCATCGCGTCGACATCGCCGTTGATCAGAACCTGGATGCGGGCGTCGCCGGCCATCACGATCTCGACGTCTCGGTCGACGTCCAGACCCGCCTGCGTCATCATCATCATCGGGAAGATGTGGCCCGAGGTGGAGCCTACGTCCTTGAGCGCGACGGTCCGGCCCTTGAGGTCGGCCATCGTCATGATGTCGCTGTCGGCCTTCACCACGAAGGACGACCCGTAGCTCGGGCGCTCGATCGAGAACAAGACGTCGAGGGGTGCCAGGGTCTGGAAAAGCACGAACTCGGACGGGCCGGAGAAGACGAAGTCGACCTCGTCGAACTGAAGCGCGGTACCGGCCGCGGTGCGGTTCGAAAGTGAATACAGCGCCAGTTCCACACCGGTCACTTCCTGGAAGGCAGCGGCGAAGGGGGCGAACGCCTCCTCCAGCACGCCCATGCCCTCGATACCGGTATCGGCCAACTTGAGCGGCGACGGGCAGACATCGGCGACGTTCTGCGCCG
>CAZOHN010000428.1:0-1722 GCA_964579325.1 uncultured Rhodobacterales bacterium | reverse complement strand
ACTTCGGCGCGTCCGGCCGCTTCGACGCGCTGAAGGAGCACGCGCAGGTGCTGGCCTTCGTGCTGCAATGCTTCGCGGTCGGGGACCCGCCGGTGCGTGCGCGCGATGCCGTGGAAACGTAATCATGAACTCATGCCCTGAACTACGGCTCAACACCTTGTTGGCAACCTGCCAGACAACCATCTCGCATGGTTGGTGTCAGCGAGGCTCCGCCTGTGCGCTCTCCGGCACGATCGTCGCCTGCCGCGAGCCCAGGGGACGCCATCTGCAAAACGGGAAGGACCGCTCATGACACTCCCCATCGGCGCTACCGCGCCCGATTTCACGGCGGAGACCACCGAGGGACGGATCAGTTTCTACGACTGGGCCGGTGACAGCTGGGTCGTGCTGTTCTCGCACCCGAAGGATTTCACGCCCGTCTGCACGACCGAGCTCGGCACGATGGCGCAGATCAAGCCGGAGTTCGACAAGCGCCGTTGCAAGATTATCGGCCTCAGTGTCGATCCGGTCGACGACCATGCGCGCTGGTCCCTGGATATCGCGGACACCATGGGGGCCGCCCCCAACTACCCGATGATCGGCGACGACGACCTCGCCGTCGCCAAGCTCTACCAGATGCTGCCCGCCAACGCCGGCGATACGGCGCAGGGGCGGACGGCCGCCGACAATGCCACCGTGCGCAATGTCTACGTCATCGGCCCGGACAAGAAGATCAAGCTCGTGCTGTCCTATCCGATGAGCACCGGGCGCAACTTCGCCGAGATCCTGCGCGCCATCGACTCGCTCCAGCTCACCGCCGAGCATCAGGTGGCAACCCCGGCCAATTGGCAGGACGGCGAGGACGTGATCATCGTCCCGGCGGTCTCCGACGAGGCGGCGAGGGCGAAGTATCCGGAGGGCTGGCGCGCACCCAAGCCCTATCTGCGCTACGTCGCCCAGCCCAAGGCGCGCTGATCCCGGCGCTTTACGTCAGGGCGAGGTCGGGGCGGACATACCGGCTCGCGGTCGTCGCGACGGCAGCTCCGCTCGCCCTATGGCGGCGCTTGACGCTCTCGGCAACCCGGAGGGCCAGGGCGACGATGGTGAAGGTGGGGTTGACGAAGCCGCCGGAGGTGAAGGTGCTGCTGCTGGCGACGTAGATGTTCGGCACCGCATGCACACGGCAGTCGGCATCGACCACACCCTGCTTCGGATCGGCGTGCATCCGGGTGGTGCCCATCGGGTGCGCGGTCGAGAGGGTGAGGACCAGCGGCTTGCCGTCGTTTTGGGCGATCCGGTAGTCGCCGAGCCCCTTGGCCCTGAGCTCGGCCGCGAGATACTCCTGCGACCGGCAGGCCCGGGCGATATCCTCGTCGTGCCACCGCCACTCCTTCTCCAGCACCGGCCGCCCCATCGCGTCGGTGTCGGTGCCGAGAAAGACGCGATTGGCGTAGCGCGGTGGCTGCTCGACCTGGTGGACGACCTGGAAGGCGCCGAAGGTGGCACTCGGCCGCTCTCGGCTCGACCAGCCGCCGCGGCCGAGCCGGGGGAAGCGGCCGAGCGCGTCGCGCGCCACCGTCCGGACGATCGCATCGGCACCCTGGAGGATCGCCGGCAGCCGTGCGAGGTTGCCGAGGCCGGCCGTGCGGAGATTGGCGCGGAACTCGAAGACGGTGCGCAGGGCGCGTTCCTGCCGCGGGCAGAGCCGGTAGCGCTCGCGATGGTCGAGCTCGCGGGGGAAGA
>CAZOHN010000427.1:0-1730 GCA_964579325.1 uncultured Rhodobacterales bacterium | reverse complement strand
GATGGTAGAGCTGCGAAATCTGATAGCCCTGCGGCAGATCGGGGTAGAAATAGTTTTTGCGGTCAAACGCCGAACGCAGGTTGATTTTGGCATTGAGGCCGAGCCCGGTGCGGACGGCCTGCGCGACACAGAATTCGTTGATGACGGGCAACATGCCGGGCATTGCCGCGTCAACGAAGCTGACGTTGGCGTTCGGCTCGGCGCCGAAGGTGGTGGAGGCGCCGGAGAAGAGCTTGGCCTCGCTCGAGACCTGGGCATGGACCTCCATGCCGATCACGAGTTCCCAGTCGTCCTTCGCGCCGCGGATCACCTTGGGCGCGGGGGAGGCATAGGCGAGATGGTCGAGCATCGGGGCGGTCCTTCGCAAGGGCAGGGGCGTTCTAGGCCAGCGGACGGGTCCGGGCAAGGTCGGGCGCACCACCGTGGCGGCACGGTGCAGACCCGACGCACCGGCGGAGGTCAGCGGGGGAGAAGTCGGTACGATCGGAAGCGCCGCGCGCAGAAACGATTGCGCTTGCTTCAACCTTGGGTGGAGAAATGGCGGGTTTCCGCTGTCGCCCGAGTCGCCCGGGCGCGCCTTTCCGCCGATTCCACCCCTGCGACGCCGCATCTGTTGCCGGTGTCAAGAGATGCGGTGCAGGACATGCGCGCCGGGAGGGCTGTCCCGGTGTTTCTTGTGGACTGCCATGACGACCTCCCTCCGCGTCCTGTTGCTGGGCGCAGCGCTCTCGCTCTCGGCCTGCGCCGCCGTACCGACCACCGCTCCGATGGACCGCCCCGTCATGCGCTGGGACTTTCATCCCGAGGCGCCGAACTGGACGCTCGCCACGATGGGCGCGCTTCAGACGCATGGCGCGGTGCTGGCCGCGGTGGTGCCGGATGATATCGACACCTGGTGCCCGGGCTACGCCACGAACTCCATCGAGGAGCGACAGGCCTTCTGGGCGGGGCTGTTCTCGGCCCTGGCCAAGCACGAAAGCACCTGGAACGAGGGGGCCTCGGGGGGCGGCGGACGCTGGATCGGGCTTCTGCAGATTGCCCCGGGCACGGCGCGTGCCTATGGCTGCAACGCCGACAGCGCGGACGAATTGCGCGACGGCGAGGGCAACCTCTCCTGTGGCGTGCGTATCGCGGCGGCGCAGGTCGCCCGTGACAACCTGGTGGCTGGTAACGGCACGAAAGGGGTCGGGCGCGACTGGGCGCCGTTCCGATCCGCGCAGAAGCGTTCCGACATGGCCGTCTGGACGCGGAACCAGACCTACTGCCAGTAGACGTCGGGTTTGCGGTGGCGCAGGCCGCCCCGGCCCACATGTGATCGAGATCAAGCCTAGTCGACGACGCGGATGCCGCGCAGGGCAAGTTCCTCGGCAAGTTTCGCGGCATCGGTGACAACGCCCGACGGCAGAAGGTCGGTGCGGCCGGACCGGAAGGTGATCGCCACCGAATCGGGCCGGTCGTCCCAGCGCAGGATGCTGACCGAGGCGATGTCGTCGAGCGGAATGCGCCAGCGCCGGTCGCCGACGAAGAAGCGCCAGTCCTCGCCCGAGATCTCCATCCCGGCAGGCGTCATGCGGAATGCCAGCCAGATGATGACCGAGATGAACGCACCGATCCCCAGCAACACCGGGAAGGATGCGTCCTTGAGCGCCAGGGCGTAGGCGAAAATCATGGCGACGGCGAAGGCGAAATAGAACACCCCGCGCCGTGGCACCTGAAGCTGGCTGTACACT
>CAZOHN010000426.1:0-1731 GCA_964579325.1 uncultured Rhodobacterales bacterium | reverse complement strand
CCTTGGTCAGGGTCGTGCCCTTGCGGAGCGAGAGAAGCTCCAGCATCTGGTATTCCTTGCCGGTGAGGTGGATCGCCTTGCCATCCGTCTCGACCGTCTTGGCATCGAGGTTGACCGAGATCTGCCCGGTCCGGATCACGCTTTGGGCATGTCCCTTCGAGCGGCGGATGATCGCGTGGATCCGCGCGACCAATTCCTCGCGGTGGAACGGCTTGGTCAGATAGTCGTCGGCGCCGAAGCCGAACCCCTTGATCTTGTTCTCGGTATCATCGGCGCCCGAGAGGATCAGGATCGGCGTGTCGACCTTGCTCAGGCGAAGCTGGCGCAGGACTTCGTGCCCGTTCATGTCTGGCAGATTGAGGTCGAGCAGGATCAGATCGTAGTCATAGAGTTTCGCGAGATCGATCCCCTCTTCGCCAAGATCAGTGGCGTACACGTTGAGGTTCGCATGGGTCAGCATCAGCTCGATGCTGCGCGATGTCGTGGGATCGTCCTCGACCAGAAGAATTCGCATGGCGGTGTCTCTCCACTAAAGCGCGCCGTCTGAAATGACCCTCGCGAACAATGGTTAACTACCGGTTACCATAACTGGCCGTCGTCGCAATACTGCTTAAAGTTGTCTGAAACGCCGCAGGGCCGTTGCCTTCAGCGCTTCCTCGCCATGTTGCGAGACCGCCGCGCGCCAACTGTCGAATTCCTCATCTGAAAGGCCATAGCGGCGGCACGCCTCGTCCTGCGAAATCAGACCTGCCTCGACCCCCTTTACTACCGCCGCCTTGCGGCTGGCGACCCAGCGCCGGGTATCGGGCGACGGGAGGTCGGCGCGGGTCATCACCGAGCCATCGGAAAGCGTGACCGTCCGCGGGCCATCAACGCGCTTGAGAAACATGGTTCACCCCTCATGGTTCGGGGTTGACCATGCCTTCGGCGGTTTAACGGTGAATGAAACGCACCCTTGAGAGTATTCGGCATTTTCCTATATTCGGGTCTGCTTTCCCGGAGACGCGTGATGCCCCTCGACAAGGCCGCCCCCTTGAACAGCCTCGGCTTTGCCAAGCCGCCCGCCGAGACGCGGGTAGTCGTTGCAATGTCGGGCGGCGTGGATTCATCGGTCGTCGCGGCGGAACTCGCCGCCGAGGGCTACGATGTCGTGGGCGTCACGCTGCAACTCTACGACCATGGCGCCGCGCTGGCCAAGAAGGGCGCTTGCTGCGCGGGCCGCGACATCCACGATGCCCGACGGGTCGCGGAGGCGATGAAGTTTCCCCACTATGTCCTCGACTACGAGAACGTCTTTCGCGAAGCGGTGATCGAGGAATTCGCCGACAGCTACCTCGCCGGCGCCACGCCCGTACCCTGCATCCGCTGCAACGAACGGGTCAAGTTCAAGGACCTCCTCGCCACGGCGAAGGACCTCGATGCCGATTGCATGGCGACGGGACACTACATCCAGCGCAGGGTCGGCCCTCACGGCCCGGAGCTCCACAGCGCCGCCGACCCGGCGCGCGACCAGTCGTACTTCCTGTTCTCGACCACGCGCGAGCAACTGGCGTTCCTGCGCTTCCCGCTGGGCCACCTCGCGTCCAAGGCGGAAACCCGCGCGCTTGCGGCCAAACACGGACTGCCGGTGGCCGACAAGCCCGACAGCCAGGACATCTGTTTCGTACCCTCGGGCAACTATGCCGCGGTGATCGAGAAGCTGCGCCCGGGCGCGGCCGAGCCGGGCGAGAT
>CAZOHN010000425.1:0-1743 GCA_964579325.1 uncultured Rhodobacterales bacterium | reverse complement strand
CCGCCCGCTGAAATCACCGCGAGGGTGGCCGAGAAACGCCCGACGAAGGCCACCGCCTCGGAGCCGAGCATCGCGCCGGAATCGCCGCGCATCTCGCCTCCGGTGAGGAAGACCCGATTGCCGGACCGGGACGACAGGACGCGGGCGGCGTCGGTCGAGTTGGTCACGACGGTCAGGCGCTCGTGCCGCACCAGTGCGCGGGCAAGAAAACTGGTGGTCGTCCCGGTGTCGATCATCAGGCTGTCACCATCTCGGACCGTCGCTGCCAGCGCGCGCGCCACCGCCTGTTTGGCCTCGGCGTTCTCGCGCATCCGACGCTCGAAGGGGGCTTCACCACCGCTTCCCGCGAGGCCCACCGCGCCGTGCATCTTCACGATGGCACCGCGCGCGGCCAGCGGCCGCAGATCGCGGCGGACCGTTTCGGCAGATACGCCCAACCGGTCGGCCAGCGTGGCGACGCTCATCATGCCCTCACCGTCGAGGATGCGCAGGATTTCGCCGTGGCGCTTCGACATGCTGTCCTCCGGCGCCCGCTTAACGGGCGAAACGGTCAGATACGGTCAGGGAATACACAAAATCCCACACGGCGCAATTGACAGACTCAGGCCGGGCGCGTCAGCCTGCCGGGAATGAAAATGCCTGACAGGGGGGGCACAAGATGAAGAAGACGACCATCACGGCCACGCGCGCGCTTCTGGGTGCAACGGTTCTGGCCTTGGCGGGCTTCGGAGCGGCGGCGCAGGAATCGTCCGACCCGATCAAGCTCACGCTTCATGACTGGACCGGGCAACTCATCACCACGCAGATCATGGGCGAGGTTCTGAAGGCGGGCGGATACAACGTCGAGTACGTGCAGGCCGACTACCTCGCCCAGTTCCCGGGGCTGGCGTCGGGCGACCTCCATCTCGCGATGGAAATGTGGGAAACCACCGGCCGTGACGCGATGGATGCCGCGATCGCCACCGGCAACGTCGAGAACTTCGGACCCACGGGCATGCAGGCCAAGGAGGAGTGGTGGTATCCTGCCTACATGAAGGAGCAGTGCCCCGGCCTGCCCAACTGGGAAGCGCTGAAGGACCCCGCCTGCGCCGAGGCCTTCTCCACCGCCGAGACCGCACCAAAGGGGCGCTATCTGGGCGGCCCGGTGACCTGGGGCGGGTTCGACGACGAGCGGGTCGAAGCGCTCGACCTGCCGTTCGAGGTGATCCACGCCGGCACCGATGCGGCTCTGTTCGCAGAGCTTGAAAGCGCGATCCAGCGGCAGGCGCCGATCCTCCTGTGGGTCTATGCCCCGCACTGGGCGCCGGCGAAGTACGAGGGCGAGTGGGTCGAGTTCCCGACCTATACCGCCGAGTGCTACACCGACCCCGCCTGGGGTCTGAACCCGGACATGGCCTATGACTGCGGCAAGCCGTTCGGCGACATCTGGAAGGTCGGCTGGGCGGGCATGAAGGACAAGTGGCCGGGCGCCTACGAGGCGGTGAAGGCGTTCAGCATCGACAACGATGCGATGGGCGCGATGATCACCGCCGTCGACCTCGATGGCGGCACGATCGAGGCCGTGGTGGCCGACTGGATGGCCGCGAACGAGGCGACGTGGAAGGGATGGATCGGCCAGTGATGCCGCGCGGGGCCGCCGCGATGGCGGCCCCGGTCCCTTCGGAACCGGACCCGATGCCCTCTGCCAACCCCGAGCCCAAGCTCGTCTGCCGCAATGTCTGGAAGGTCTTCGGCGCGCGCGCG
>CAZOHN010000424.1:0-1746 GCA_964579325.1 uncultured Rhodobacterales bacterium | reverse complement strand
ATCATGGGTTCGGGCGAACCGTGGAAACTGGTGGATTACATCAAGTCCTTCAACTACCTGAACTATGATGGTGGCCAGTTCTCCACCAGCCAGGGCCGTGGCGTGTTCATGGATCAGGCGCTGTCGATCCTTCCGGCCGATTACTGGCGCTGGTGGCTCCTGTCCCACGCGCCGGAAAACTCAGACAGCGAGTTCAGCTGGGAGAACTTCCAGGCGAGCGTGAACAAGGACCTCGCCGACGTGCTGGGCAACTTCGTGTCCCGCGTCACCAAGTTCTGCCGCTCGAAGTTCGGCGATGCCGTGCCCGCCGGTGGCGAAACCGGCGAGCGGGCCAAGGCGCTGATCGCCGAACTCGAAACCCGGGTGCGCGCCTATGAGGGCCACATGGAGGCGATGGAGGTCCGCAAGGCCGCGTCGGAGCTTCGCGCGATCTGGGTCGCGGGCAACGAATACCTGCAATCCGCCGCGCCCTGGACCGTCGTCAAGGAAGACCCCGAGCGCGCGGCGGCAATGACTCGCCTCGGCCTCAACCTCGTGCGGCTCTACGCCGTCCTGTCACGTCCGTTCATCCCCGATGCCGCGGAGACAATGCTCGCGGCCCTCGGCAACCCCCATGCGCGCTGGCCCGGCGACATCGCCGAGGCCCTCTCCGCGCTTCCGCCGGGCCATGCCTTCGCCGTGCCCGACGTCCTTTTCAAGAAGATCTCCGACGAGGAGCGGGAGGAGTGGCAGCTGCGTTTTGCCGGGATCCGAACCTGATTCGGCCTAATGATGCCGTTGCTGAAACAATGTCTGTGCAGTGGCGACACACGTTCCGACAATTGGGGAAAAGGCGACGGGTTTTCCCATTGGTTAATTGGGTATTAAGAGGTATGACCACGCCGGTAACCAGTACTTGACGAGGAAAGTACAGATGAACATGAAAGTCACTCTGGCAGCGACCGCCTTCGCCGCCCTCGCTGGCGTAGCGCAGGCTGCGACCGTCACCAGCCTCGGCGCGCTGCCGACGCCCTTCGACTCGACGCTCTCCACCTCCTTCGCGCCCACCGGAACCGGCAACGCCGGCCACCAGCAGAATGTCGTCGGCAGCAACCTCGTGGGCGGCTGCGCCGCGACGGGTTCGTGCCGCCGCACCGTCTGGGAAGGCACCTCCGAAGAGGCCACTGGACAGTACAGCTCGATCTCCCACGGCATCGCGACCTTCACCCTGTCGGGGCTGTTCAACTCGATCTCGCTGCTCTGGGGATCGGCCGACGTCCACAACGTCGTCGAGTTCTACAACAACGGCATTCTGGTCGACTCGGTCAACGGCAACGTCCCCTACAACACTATCCCGGGCTACAGCCTGAATGGTCAGGGCTCGCGCGTTGGCCAGGCCTACGTGAAGATCACCTCGGGCTCGGCGTTCGACAGCTTCGTGTTGAAGGCCACCGGCATCGCCTTCGAGTATGGCGTTCTCACCGCCGGCGATCCCGTGAATCCGCCCCCGCCGCCGGTTCCGCTCCCCGCCTCGGCGTTGCTGCTGCTGGCTGGCATCGCGGGCTTCGGTGTGGTGCGCAGCCGCGCCGCCAAGGCCTGATACCATTGTGCAGACGCGGTCCGCGAGGATCGCCGAACGGGGCGCCACTGGCGCCCCGTTTCGTTTCGCGCATCTGCTGAGTGGTACCCGCGGCCGGGCTCGAACCGGCACGGCCTCGCGGCCTGGGGATTTTAAGTCCCCTGTGTCTACCATTCCACCACGCGGGC
>CAZOHN010000423.1:0-1755 GCA_964579325.1 uncultured Rhodobacterales bacterium | reverse complement strand
TGATCCACGAGGTCTGCGTCGCGATGGAATTCGGCGCCTCCGCCGAGGACCTCGCCCGCACCTGCCACGCCCACCCGACCTTCTCGGAAGCGGTGCGCGAGGCAGCACTGGCCTGCGGCGACGGCGCCATCCACGCCTGATCGCGCGGCGGCGGATTGGCCGTGGGGCGGGCGCTGTCTGCCCCGACCCCTCGGCTCCCCCGCCCCGAGAATGCCTGGAGCGAGCGGAAGGCCGGAAAGGACTTCGTACCTCCGTCTGCTCCAGCCTGTGACATCGGCCCAGGCTGCTCTGCTCTGTCCCCAGACACTCATCCGGCTGAGACCAGAGCCGGCGGGCCTCTGACGCAAGTCCCAGGATTGGATCGCCCCGGGCTCGAGCTCCCCGGCTTCATCGGCGCACCTGGCCGGTTCGGCTGCCGGGATTGGCTAGCGCGAGGGGGGCCCTGCAGCCGATCGCGCCGCGGGGTCGGTCCTCGGTGCGGTATCTGGGCCAATCCCCCATCCATTCACGGGCATCAGCAAGGGTCAGGACCCTGCTCGCGCTCGGGCATTCCGCCCGGACCCGGCCATTGAACGCGAGGAGGGAAAGGGGATTGATCCAGTGGATCAGCCCCCCCCCGACGGAGCCTGGATGCGTTGTCGGTGGGCTTGCCGGGCCGGAAGCGTTCGGCGTGACGTCGTTGGCGTAGGCCCAGAGGTCGAGGTCGCGGGAGCCGAGCGCGGAACCCTGGTCGATGCGGATCGTCCGCGGATAGCCGACCCGAGCGCAGACCCTTTCCAGGGTGTCCACCACGTTCTCGGCCGGGGAGCCTGAACCGTGGACCGATCGCCGGCGAGAAGCGGGAGGCGGTATCGACCAACGTCAGAACCCGGATCTACCGCCCGGTCGCGAGCTGGTCTTTCACGAAGACCATCGCCCCGGTCCCATTCGTCTCCACGGCCTGCCGGCGGCCCTCCCGGAGTGGCCATGACCCCTTGTTCGGGTGTCCTGTTCCGCAGCCACACGCCCAACGCGCAGCAGACCCTGCGCGCCTTCATCTGACTGGTCATCCAGCCCTCCCCGCACAGCAGCGCGTGGGCACGGCGGTACCCGTATCGAACACGGGCCTCGCAGGCCTCCCCGATCCTTTCCTGGAGGTGAGTCTGACCCGGTCGGCGCGCGGGCGCTTCCGGACAGGCCTCGGAGCTTTCGGCGGATCGAGTCCTGCAGCATCTCCTTTCCGCGCGTCAGGTCTGCGACCACCTTCCGCAGCCCGCTGTTCTCGTCCTCGAGCTGCCACGGTCGTCGCATCTCGGTTGGAAGCAACCCGTCGTACCGCCGCTTCCAGTTGAAACAGGTCGCCCGACGTTTACCGGCCCTGCGGCAGATCTCTGCAGCGGGCATCCCAACCGCGCCCTGCTTCAGGATGAACGCCTCCTGGGCGTCCGGGAATTTCGATGCCTTCATCGTCGTCCACTTCTCCCGGCCAAGGACAGGTCACGCGGAACACTCCAGCTCCAGGTGGTCCGGTTTCGCGGGATCACATCAAACGCAATCGCCGCGCGCGGGGGCGAGGGCTTCGACGAAGAAGGCCCCGCCGGTTCCGGCGGGGCCTGATGAGTTGCGCGGGTGCGCGGCTTACTTGTCGCCGCGCAGCGCCGCACCGAGGATGTCGCCGAGCGAGGCGCCCGAGTCGGAGGAGCCATACTGTTCGACGGCTTCTTTTTCTTCCGCGATTTCGCGGGCCTTGATCGACAGACCCAGACGGCGGGTCTT
>CAZOHN010000422.1:0-1762 GCA_964579325.1 uncultured Rhodobacterales bacterium | reverse complement strand
CTGACGAAGTGGACCGCCTGGTCCACCTTGTCGGCGGCGCGTCCGGGCGGGTTCACGGCGACCTTCACCGGGTCGGTCAGGTAGGCCTGCGCGATCTCCTCCATCGCCTTGGGCATCGTGGCCGAGAACAGCATCGTCTGGCGTTGCTTCGGCAGGTGCCGGGCGATGCGGCGCAGGGCGTGGATGAAGCCCATGTCGAGCATCTGGTCGGCCTCGTCGAGGACGAGGAACCGGGTCTGCGACAGGTCGACCGCGCTGCGCTCGATCAGGTCGATCAGGCGGCCCGGGGTCGCCACGAGAATGTCGGTTCCGCGCGAAAGCCGCTCGGCCTGGACATTGATCGAGGGGCCGCCGGTGACGACCGATATCTTTGCGGGGGTTCCTTCGGTGAATCCGCGCAGGACAGATTCGATCTGCTTGGCAAGCTCGCGGGTGGGGGCGAGCACAAGGGCGCGGACCTGTTTCGGGGCCGGGCGGCCCTTTTCCAGCGTCTGCACCAGCGGCAGGCCGAAGGCGGCGGTCTTGCCGGTGCCGGTCTGGGCAAGGCCGATGACGTCGCGGCCGTTGAGGACGTGCGGGATCGCCTGCGCCTGGATCGGCGTCGGAGTGTCGAGGCCCTGTTCGGCAAGCCGGTCGAGCAGGCGCCGGATGAGGCCGAGGGATTGGAAGTCGGTCATGGGTAGTCTTTCCTTGGGCCGGCCCCTTGGGGCAGCGGCATGAAACGGGTGCGCCACGGTCCGCACGGATCGTGCGGCCGGACAAAGCGCATGAGTGGCGGCGGAACCTCGCCAAGGGCCGGATTGCCCCCATGGCCGGTCAGCCGTCTGCCCCCCTGCGTGATCGTGGGAACCTGGTCGCGGCGGACCTATCGCGGCCCGCCCTCTGGATCTGTGCGGCACACGCCGCCCCCGCTCACGCGGCGGGAGATCCGAGTGCGTCATGTCGTGCGGATCGGACCGAAAGTCAATCGCCTACGCGGGTTTTTGACACGCATCAAAGTCGGGACGCCGCGTTCGTGGCAAACGGATCGGCAGGATCCGATGGGAGTGACTGGAATGTGGAGCCCTGGCAAGGCCGTTCGGGAGTGGCGCGCGCGGCTGCAGCGCGAGGCCGAGATCGCAGCCTTCCCCGCCGAAGGTCTGCGCGACCTCGGCCTGAACCGGCGCGAATTCGGCGCTATCGCGAGGATGGACGAGGGCCGCGTGGCGCGGATGGAAGGCATGGCCGAGGCCTTCGGGGTTGACCGCCAGAGGCTTGTGGCGGACCGTGAGCTGCGCCTCGACATCACCCGCACCTGCGCCTGCTGCGACGATGACGCCGCCTGCCGCCGGGAGTTCGCCATGCCGGACGGCCCTCGGGCAGACCGCGCCGGCTTCTGCCCCAATGCGCCGACCTACCGGGCAATGGCGAAGGGCGCGGACCGCTGACCGTCGGCTGACCGGAGAGAAGCGGGGGTCACACCACCCGCTCGACCATCATCTTCTTGATCTCGGCGATGGCCTTGGCCGGGTTCAGCCCCTTCGGGCAGGTCTTCGCGCAGTTCATGATCGTGTGGCAGCGGTAGAGCTTGAACGGGTCCTCGAGCGCATCCAGCCGCTCGCCCGTCGCCTCGTCGCGGCTGTCGATGATCCAGCGATAGGCATGCAGCAGCGCCGCCGGGCCAAGGTAGCGGTCACCGTTCCACCAGTAGCTTGGGCAGGAGGTGGAGCAGCAGGCGCACATCACGCATTCATAGAGCCCGTCGAGCTTTTCGCGGTCTTCG
>CAZOHN010000421.1:0-1776 GCA_964579325.1 uncultured Rhodobacterales bacterium | reverse complement strand
CTAGTCTATTTCGGGTCGGAGCCTCACGCGCCCTTGCGGCGTCAGGAGCCAGGCCTTCCGGCCTTCGATCGCCACGGTCGAGAGCGGCCCGCCATAGGCCGCACCGCTGTCGAGATTGAGGCGGTTGCCGTAGTGCGTGGCGGCTTCGATGGTGGTGTGGCCGTGGACCACAAGAGGGCCGTGATCGGACGTGTCGTTCAGGAACGGGTCGCGGATCCAGACGAGGTCCTGCTCGGTCTGCGCCGACATTGGAACACCAGGCCGGATGCCGGCGTGGACAAAGAGCGCCTCGCCCTGTTCGGCCCAGAGCTGAAGCCCGTGCAGGAAGGCGCGGTGCGCCGCCGGCACGGCCTGTCGCGCCTCGACCGAGACCTCGGCATCGGGTCGGCCGGCAGGGGTGACGCCATAGGAGACGAGCGTGGCTACCCCACCCAGCGGCGAGGCGAGCCAGTCGAGGCCGGGGCGCAATGCCGGATCGCGCCAGTCGGGATCGTCGAGGAAGTTGAGGAACAGCCGGTCGTGGTTGCCCTTGAGCACCACCCAGGGCTCGCCCGCCGCGATCCCGTCGATCAGGTGCTGGATCACGCCGCGGCTGTCGGGGCCGCGGTCGGTGAGGTCGCCGACGTGGACCACCGGCGCCTCCGCATCGCCCTCGCGCGCCCGGTCGGCGGCGATGAGGTCGTGCGCCGCCCGAAGCTTGGCGATGTGGCCGTGGATGTCGCCGATGGCGTAGGTCAGCATCGCGGTCACGCCCCCGCCTGCGCGACGTCGAACACCAGCGGCTTGACCTGCTGGAACAGGCCCGTGCCCATCAGCTGCGCGATGACCGGATCGGGGATCGGATCGTCGACGTAGAGGATCGCTATTGCCTCGCGGCCCCGGGCCGAGCGGCCCAGCGTGAAGTTGGCGATGTTCACCCCGTTCTCGCCCATCGTGCGGCCGAGCGCACCGATGATGCCGGGAACATCCTCGTTGGTCGTATAGAGCATGTGACGCCCGATCTCGGCATCGACGTTGATGCCCTTGATCTGGATGAAGCGCGGCTTGCCGTCGGAGAACACGGTCCCGGCAATCGAGCGTTCGCGTTCGTCGGTCACCACGGTGACCTTGACGTAGGCGTCGAACACGCCGGTCTTGTCTTGCCGTGTGGTCGAGACCTGAACGCCGCGCTCCTTCGCGATGACCGGGGCGGAAACCATGTTCACGTCGGGGTTGGTGGCCTTCATCACGCCAGCAATCACCGCGCAATTGAGCGCGGCGAGGTTCATTTCGGCCACGCGGCCGTCGTAGAGCACGTTGATCGCGCGGATCGGCTCGTCGGTCATCTGGCCGACAAAGGCCCCGAGGTGCCCGGCAAGTTGCAGCCAGGGCCCCATGATCGCAGCTTCCTCGGCGGTGACAGAGGGCATGTTGAGCGCATTCATGACGGCGCCCGTGAGCAGGTAGTCGGCCATCTGCTCGGCCACCTGGAGGGCGACGTTCTCCTGGGCCTCGGTGGTGGAGGCGCCGAGGTGGGGCGTGCAGACGACGTTGGGCAGGCCGAAGAGCGGGCTGTCGAGCGCCGGTTCGACCGCGAAGACGTCAAGCGCGGCGCCGGCGATGTGACCGGACTTCAGCAGGTCCGCCAGCGCGTCCTCGTCGATCAGGCCACCACGGGCGCAGTTGATGATGCGCACGCCCTTCTTCGTCCGCGCGAGGTTCTCGCGGCTGAGGATGTTGCGGGTCTTGTCGGTCAGTGGCGTGTGCAGCGTGATGAAGTCGGCGCGGGCGAGAAGC
>CAZOHN010000420.1:0-1784 GCA_964579325.1 uncultured Rhodobacterales bacterium | reverse complement strand
TCGAACGCGGCCGAGGCGCACCCCGTCTCGCTTCAGCACATCCTCGAGGGCAAGGAGCAGAACCGCGCCAATGTCATCGTCATCGACCCGCGTCTGACGCGGACGGCGGCGCATGCGACCGACTACGTGCGGATGCGCCCCGGCACCGATATCGCCGTCGTCTGGGGCATCATGTGGCACATCTTCGAGAACGGCTGGCAGGACCAGGCCTATCTCGACGCGCGCGTCTACGGGATGGACCAGGTCCAGGCCGAGGTCGCGAAGTACACGCCCGAGGAAGTCGAGCGGATCACCGGCATCCCCGGTGAGCAATTGCGCCGCGTAGCTGAGACCTTCGCGACCCAGAGGCCCTCGACCTTCATCTGGTGCATGGGCGGCACGCAGCACACCGTCGGCACCGCCAACGTCCGCGCCTACTGCAACCTGCTGCTCGCCACCGGCAACGTCGGCGCTGACGGCACCGGGGCCAACATCTTCCGCGGCCACTGCAACGTGCAGGGCGCCACGGACTTCGGTCTCGATATCGCGAACCTGCCTTGCTACTACGGCCTCGCCGCGGGCGCATGGAAGCACTGGTCGCGCGTCTGGGACGTGCCCTACGACTACTTCGTCGGCCGCTTCGACGCGGTACCGGCGAAAGGCGGGCGTGACCCGCGCACGGCCGAGGAAAACATGGCCGTCTCGGGCATCCCCTCGACCCGCTGGTTCGACGCGACGCTTCTGGACAGCGAGGATGTCGACCAGCGCGACAACATCAAGGCCATGCTGGTCTTCGGCCACGGCGGCAACACCGTTCCTCGGATGAAGGACGCGCAGGCTGGGATGAACGCGCTCGACCTTCTCGTCGTCGCGGACCCGCACCCGACCACCTTCGCCGCGCTGCACGACCGGACCGACAACACCTATCTCCTGCCGATCTGCACCCAGTTTGAGTGTGCGGGCTCGCGCACGGCCTCGAACCGGTCGATCCAGTGGGGCGAGAAGGTCGTCGATCCGATCTTCGAGAGCGACACCGACTACGCCGTCATCTACCGGCTGTCCGAGCGTCTCGGCTTTGCGGACGAGATGTTCAAGAACTACGAGATGGTTCAGGGCAAGTATTCGATGGAGCCCACGCCAGAGTCGGTCCTGCGCGAAATCAATCGGGGCGGCTGGTCCACCGGCTATACCGGGCAGTCGCCCGAGAGGCTCAAGGCCCACATGGCCAACCAGGACCAGTTCGATCTGGTGACGCTGCGGGCGCTGCCCGATGCTCCCGAGGAGGTGAAGGGCGACTTCTACGGCCTGCCCTGGCCCTGCTGGGGCTCTCCCGAGTTGCGCCATCCTGGCACGCACATCCTCTACAACCCGAATGTGCGGGTCATGGATGGGGGTGGCGCCTTCCGGCCCCGCTTCGGGCTTGACCGCGAAGGCGTGACACTGCTGGCCGAGGGTAGCGCCCCCACGGGCGGCGACCTCACCGATGGCTATCCGGAGTTCACCTATGGCGTGCTCCAGACACTCGGTTGGGATGCCGACCTCACGGCGGACGAACTGGCGACGATCCAGCGGATCGGCGGAAACGACCCCGAGAACGTCGCAAAGGTCTCGTGGTCGATCGACCTCTCGGGAGGGATCCAGCGGGTCGCGCTGGCGCATGGCTGCGTGCCCTTCGGTAACGGCAAGGCCCGGGCGGTTGCCTGGAACCTGCCCGACCCGATCCCGGTCCACCGCGAGCCGATCTACACGCCGCGGACCGACCTTCTGGCCGACTACCCGACCCGCGAGGACGGGCGGCAGTTCCG
>CAZOHN010000419.1:0-1789 GCA_964579325.1 uncultured Rhodobacterales bacterium | reverse complement strand
CGGGCGATGAAGCGATCGAGATTCAGCGAGGAGATGGGGTATTCGGTTCGCTGACGACGGACAGGTTGCGCTACGAGCGCCTGCGACCTGAGGTGGGCCGGCAGTTTCATCTCAGGAGGACAGCATGGGCTTTTTCGTTGGACTGGACGTTTCCCTGGAGACAGTCTCCATCTGTGTCGTCGACGAGGAAGGCCTCGTCGTTTGGGAGACACGGGTTGCTGGGGAGCCGGAAGCAGTGCTGGATGCGCTGCGGACCCGGATAGATCGCGTCTCGCGGATCGGGCTAGAAGCTGGGCCGACATCTGAATGGATTGCCGGGCGCCTTCTGGAGGTCGGCTTGCCGGTGGTGTGCCTCGAGACCCGTCACGTCAAGGCTGCGCTGTCCGCCATGACGGTGAAGACGGATCGCAACGATGCCCGTGGGCTGGCTCAGATCGTGCGGAGCGGCTGGTTCAAGGTCGTCCACCTGAAGTCGACCGGCAGCCAGAGACTCCGGACGTTGGCGGCGGCGAGGAAGGTGATGGTTCGATCCGTCGCTGCAACAGAACAGGCGCTGCGAGGTCTGCTTCGACCCTTCGGGCTCAAGGTCGGTGCCGTGACGCGGAGAAGATTCGGCGAACGAGTGCGCACTTTGGTCGAGGCCGATCCGGTCCTTGCGACGATCGTGGAGCCTCTGCTGCGAGCCCACGACCGGCTTCGTCTCGAGCTTGCCGAGCTGCACCGGCTGGTCCTGCGCGCGGTTCGTTCTGATGCTGTCTGTCGACGGCTCATGACCATGCCCGGGATCGGTCCGGTTACGGCGCTGACCTACAGAGCCACAGTCGACGACCCAACCCGTTTCCGTAGGTCGAGGGCCGTGGGCGCCTATCTCGGACTGACTCCGCGCCGCTATCAGTCCGGCGAGACGGATCGTGTCGGCCGCATCACCAAGGTTGGAGACAGCGAGACGCGGACCGCGCTCTTCGAGGCGGCGAACGTCATTCTGCGGCCGAACACGCGGTGGTCGGCGATGAAGGCATGGGCCCTGCGGGTTGCGGATCGCCAGGGCGCCCGACGTGCGAAGGTTGCCTTGGCACGGCGCATGGCCGTCATCCTGCACCGCATGTGGGTCGACGAGACGGACTTCCGCTGGACGGCTGCCTGAGCTACCGCCCTCCCGGAGGCTGAGCGCTCGATGCAGGGCGCGGTCCGGGCGAGTTCGCATGATCTGTCGTTGCCGCTCACGCGAGCACGCCGAAGAGCTCTGAACCGCCCGGACCCACGGACACCATCATGCGGGCGGCCATTGCGCCGACCGCGAACAGAAGCAAAGAACCTGCATCGACCATGACGCTTGACCCGGACCCACCGAATACAGAAGCAGATCATCGGCATCCTGAAGGAACAGGAAGCCGGCATGGCGTCGGCCGATGTGTGCCGGAAGCATGGCGCGAGCTCCGTGACGTTCTACAAGTGGAAGGCCAGGTATGGCGGGCTGGAGGTCTCGGACGCACGGCGGCTGAGGGCGCTCGAGGAGGAGAACGGCAAGCTCAAGAAGCTGCTCGCCGAGGCAATGCTCGACAATGCGATCCTGAAGGACGTGGCGGCAAAAGAAATTATCGCCCGGTGTGAAGCGGGAGGCGGTGGCGCATGTCGTGGCGGTCCTCGGGGTGAGCCAGCGAAGGGCGTGCAGGGCCTTGGCCGTGGACCGATCAAGCGTACGGTATCGGAGCGTGCGTCCGGACGACAGTGAAGCCCGTGCGGCGATGAAGGCCGTCGCGGCAGAGCGGCGGCGCTTTGGCTACCGGCG
>CAZOHN010000418.1:0-1796 GCA_964579325.1 uncultured Rhodobacterales bacterium | reverse complement strand
GCCTCGCGCACCTCCTCGAGCTTGAACGGCTTGATCGCTGCTATGATGAGTTTCATGTCCGCCCCCGCGTTGTGCCGCTTCCGCCTCCGGCCTCGCATGTCTGCCGGCCAAGGCAAGGGTGCCGACGGTCGTCAACGCACAGCTTTCGGGCATATGCATGTCACGTGGGCACTCTGGGCCACGGTCCGCCTGATTTTCGGGCAGGACGCACATGCGCTGCGGTGCGGTGCGGCGGCCGGAGTGAAGAAGGCCCGGACCGGGGTCCGGGCCTCCTCACGAGCCTGGCGGGAGGGATCAGGCCTTGGTGAAGTCGGGATAGGCTTCCATGCCCATCTCGGTGGCATCGAGCCCCTTGATCTCGTCCTCCTGCGAGGGGCGCAGGCCCATCGCGCCCTTGAGCACGATCCACATCACCGCCGAAGTGACGACCACGAAGGCACCGACCGCCACGATCGAGATGATCTGCGTGACCAGCGAGGCATCGCCGTTGGTGAAGACCACCGCGATGGTGCCCCAGATACCCGCGAACAGGTGCACCGGGATCGCGCCGACCACGTCGTCGATCTTCAGCTTGTCGAGGAACGGCACCGCGAAGACCACGATCACGCCGCCGACCGCGCCGATCAGGGTCGCCGCGCCGAGGCCCGGCGTCAGCGGTTCGGCGGTGATCGAGACGAGGCCCGCGAGCGCGCCGTTCAGGATCATCGTGAGGTCGGGCTTCTTGTAGAGGAGCTGGGTCAGGATCAGCGCCGTGATCGCGCCGCCGGCTGCCGCAGCGTTCGTGTTGGCGAAGATCCGGCTCACATCGGCGATGTCACCGATCGAGCCCATCGCCAGCTGCGAGCCGCCGTTGAAGCCGAACCAGCCGAGCCACAGGATGAAGGTGCCGAGCGTGGCAAGGGCGAGGTTCGAGCCGAGGATCGGGTGCACGCGCCCGTCCTTGCCGTACTTGCCCAGGCGCGGGCCGAGGATGATCGCGCCGGTAAGCGCGGCCCAGCCGCCGACCGAGTGCACCACGGTCGAACCCGCGAAGTCGAGGAAGCCCATCTCGTTCAGCCAGCCGCCACCCCACTTCCACGAGGCCTGGATCGGGTAGATCAGGCCGGTGAGAACGATGGTGAAGATCAGGAACGGCCAGAGCTTGATCCGCTCGGCCAGCGCACCCGAGACGATCGAGGCGGTGGCGGCGCAGAACATCAGCTGGAAGAAGAAGTCGGACCCGACGGTGGCGTACGAGATGTCGCCAACCCCGTCAGCATCGACCCCAACCGCCTCCAGCGCGGCAGGGGCGATGGCGCCGAGCCAGCCCGCAATCATCCATGCCTCCGGGAACACGCCGTCCTCGGGCGCGCCGGGATACATCAGGCCATAGCCGATGAGGTAGTAGAACACCGCTGCCAGCGAGAAGAGCGCGACGTTCTTGGTAAGCTGCATGGTCACGTTCTTCGAGCGCACCAGGCCCGCCTCGAGCATGGCGAAGCCCGCCGCCATGAACATCACGAGGAAGCCGCCCACGAGGAACAGCAGCGAGTTGAGAATGAAGACGACGTGCTCGGGCACGTCGGGGGCGCCAGCCGCCGCCTCTTCCACGGCCTCTGCGGCCTCGGTGGCTTCCTGCGCGAGGCCCAGCACCGGCATCGCGGCGAGCGCCACCGCGAGCGGGAGGATTCGATTGAGTTTCATCCGTTTGCCCTTTCGAGGATTTCGCGTCGCGTGCAGATCACAGCGCGTCGTCGTTGAGTTCGCCGGTGCGGACGCGCAGCGCCTGCTCCACGTCGAGCACGAAGATCTTGCCG
>CAZOHN010000417.1:0-1817 GCA_964579325.1 uncultured Rhodobacterales bacterium | reverse complement strand
CCCGAGAGGGGGCCGGGCGTATAGGCCCCGGCGGCATAGTTCCGGTGCGTCTCGACGCAGACCTGCGTGTCCTCTCGAACGACGGCGAGCGTGCCGTTCACCGACCTTGCCCTCGCTTCGGTCCCCTCGGGCGAGATGTCGGCGAAGAAGAAGTGGTAGTGCTGGTCAGTCCGCGCCACGCCCGGGGCGTTGATCCGGCTTACGTTCATGCCGCCGTCGAACAGCGACAGTGTCCAGTTCGGCCACATCCAGAGCCACTTGCCCCGGTAGAACAGCCCCTCGCGCGGCGGCGCGGTCATCCGCACGAAGCCTCGGTGGGCGGTGGTCTCGAAGGCCTCGAAGTCGATCGCGGCATAGAAGGCGGGGTGGGTGCCGGGGATGTGGTAGCCCTCGACGAAGTTGTCGGTATAGACCTTCCAGTTGGCATCGAAGCTGACACTGGCGGTGTCGGTCGCCGCGTAGGTCTCCAGCGGTTCGTCGGCGAGTTCCCCCGGCAGGTCGCCCAGCTGGTCCTCGAGCGAGGTCTCGGGATCGACCGCGACGAAGAGGAGGCCGCGCCATTCGGCGAGGCACACCGGGTCGAGCGGCCAGTCCTCGGGCACGATGGCGGGGTCGCGGCCATACCACGGCGCCTGCACCAGCCGCCCGGTGTCGGCATAACTCCACCTGTGGTAGGGGCAGACGATCAGGCCGCAGTCGCCGGTGCCCTCGGCCAGAAGCTTGGCGCCGCGGTGGCGGCAGACGTTGCGGAAGCCGCGCAGCGTGCCGTCGCGGCCCCGGATCGCGAAGACCGGCAGCCCCGCGATGTCGATGGCGAGGTAGCGCCCCGGTTCGGCCACCGCCGAGGCCGGGCCCATGAACTGCCAGGTCCGGAAGAAGATCCGCCGCCGCTCCTCCTCCCAGATCTCGGGCCGGACGTAGAGGGCGGGGTCGAGGTTGAGATACTGCACCGGCGGGGCGTCGAGCGTCATGGGCGGCCTCCTGTCGGGGAAGTGTGGCCCGTGGCGGCGGTCGGTGGCAAGGGGTCGGTCAGGGTGTCGGTCGGGGGCCGTTCCCGTGCTATGATGCGGCATCGGTTGGTTGGGAACGGGAGGAAGCCATGTCCTTTGTCACGATCACCACATGGGAGGTGCCCGACGGCATCGCGCAGGACGTCAGCCTGCGGAACCTGCGGGAGAAACGCCTGCCCGCGCTGAAGGAACTGGGCGCCACGCGCGTCACGGTGATCCGCACCAGCGACCGGACGACGGCGGCGATCTCGGAATGGCCCGACAAGCGGACCCGCGACGAGGCGCTGGCGACGATCCAGGTGGTGCGCGGCAAACTGCACAGCGAGGACGGCTCACGGATGACCGGCGAGATGCTGGGCGAGGTGATCGCGGAGGTGTGAGGGTTGCCCTCGCGGAGGGCGGGTGGACGCGGGCGACTGGCGCGAGGCGTCGGCTGGTGGGGGTGGACCCTCGCGGAACGCGACGGACCACCCGAATTCACATGCCGGACCGCTGGGGTCCGGACCTGTCTCAGACGAGCTGCAGGTTGACCGCGCTCTCGCGGCCGTCACGGCCGGATTCGATGTCGAAGGTCACCTTCGCGCCATCGTTGAGGCTGGTCATGCCCGAGCGCTCGAGCGCCGAGATGTGGACGAACACGTCCTTGCGGCCGCCTTCGGGCTCGATGAAGCCGAAACCCTTGGTTGCGTTGAACCATTTCACGGTGCCATTGGCCATCGTGATCACTCCTTCTTGGATGCTGCCCGCAGGGTGCGGCAGCCTGGCTTCTGTCATGTCGAAATCGAGAGACTGCAGCCGATGAAGGAG
>CAZOHN010000416.1:0-1836 GCA_964579325.1 uncultured Rhodobacterales bacterium | reverse complement strand
CGCTCGCGGAGGGCTGGAAGGCCGACTACCAGACCGTCAACATCGGCTTCCTGTCGGGCGAGAACGAGCAGGACCGCCTGACCCGCACCGCGCCGCTCAAGGCCCATCTGGAAAACACGCTGGGCGTGAAGGTCGAGATCTTCCTCGCCGGCAGCTATGACGGCGTGATCCAGGCGATGGCCGCCGACCAGATCGAATTCGCGTTCCACGGCTCGTCGTCCTATGCCGCGGCCTACACTGCCAACGATGGCAACATCGTGCCGCTGCTGACCTCGCAGAACAAGGACGGCTCCACCGGCTACTACTCGATCATTGTCACCCGTTGCGATAGCGGCCTCGACTCGCTCGAGAAGCTCGCGGGCAAGACGCTTGCCTTCGCAGACCCGGATTCGACCTCGGGTTACGCCGTTCCCTACTACAACCTGGTCCAGGAAGGCATCGACCCGACCACCTACTTCGGCGCCATCCCGTTCTCGGGCAGCCATGAAGCGGGCGTCACCGGGGTGGTGAACGGCACCTTCGAGGCGGCCGCGACCTGGCAGGACACCGACCTGGCCGGCGTCTTCCAGCGCATGGAACTGAAGGGCATGATAGAGCCCGGCCAGGTCTGCTCGATCTGGAAATCGCCCGAGATCACCTCCGGCCCCTTCACCGCGCGTGGCAACCTGCCGCCCGAGATGATCGAAGAGGTCGCCGCCGCGGTCGAGGCCTTCCCGATGGCCGATCCCGAAGGCTGGGACTTCTACACCTCGCGTGATCCGGCCGACGAGAACCCGACAGTGGGCTACGTGCGTGTCGATCACGACCGCTACCAGTGGATCATCGACATGCGCGCATGGCTGAAGGAACAGCGTCGCGGCTGACACGACTTCCGCTGTTCAACGGGGCGGGCCGTCAGGACCCGCCCCCCGCCGCCTGACGGGACCCGCATGACCGTAACCGCCGATTTCCGCGATGTGCCTGCGCAGAGCCCGGCCTCCATTGCCGCGTTCGAAGCCGACTTCGCCCGACAGCGCCGCGTCGCCCGCCGCACGTGGGCCATCGGCAGCGCCATCTTCCTGGCGCTGTTTCTCTTCACCGCCTGGCTCGGAGACTTCTTCAAGGTCGCTCAGGTGACGATGCCGGACGGATCGCGCGAATGGCGCTGGATCATCCCGGTCGGCCTGCCGAAACTCGGCGACTACATCGAGAAAACCATCCCCATCCTGCGCTGGGAGAGCCTCGGCGCCGACCTTGCCGAATGGTTCTGGCGGTGGAAGACGTGGCTCCTTCTCCTGGTCGAGACGATCCTCATCGCCTTCATGGCCACCGTGGTGGGCGTCATCGGGGGCTTCCTGCTGTCCTTCCCGGCCGCGCGCAACCTGTCGCCGCATCCCGCCATCCTCTGGATCAGCCGACGCTATCTCGAGATTGCGCGCACCGTGCCTGAACTGGTCTGGGCGCTGATCTTCGTGTTCTGCTTCTCGATCGGCCCGCTGGCCGGCGTGCTCGCCATCGGGCTTCACGCGACCGGCGCGCTGGGCAAGCTCTACTCCGAGGTCAACGAGAACATCGACATGCGCCCGCTGGAGGGCGTCAAGGCCGCCGGCGGCACCTGGTTCGACCAGATCCGCTACGGCGCGGTACCGCAGGTGATGCCGAACATCATCAGCTACACGCTGCTGCGCTTCGAGATCAACGTGCGCGCCTCCTCGATCATCGGCTATGTCGGCGCGGGCGGGCTGGGGCAGGAGTTCCGCACCGCCATGAGCCTTCAGGAATACACCGACCTTTCGGCTCTCTTCGTCATCATCTTCGTCACGGTCATGGTGATCGACTACGGCTCGGAGAAACTGC
>CAZOHN010000415.1:0-1845 GCA_964579325.1 uncultured Rhodobacterales bacterium | reverse complement strand
CCGAAGGGCCGCTGGTAGATGCGGCCTTCCTCGGTGCGAGAGAACGGCACCCCGTAGTGCTCGAGCTCGTAGACGGCCTTGGGCGCTTCGCGGGCGAGGTATTCCATCGCATCGGTGTCGCCCAGCCAGTCGCTGCCCTTCACCGTGTCGTACATGTGCCACTGCCAGTGGTCGGGGCCCATGTTGCCAAGCGAGGCCGCGATGCCGCCCTGCGCCGCGACCGTGTGGCTGCGGGTCGGGAACACCTTGGTCACACAGGCGGTGCGCAGGCCCTGCTCGGCCATGCCCAGCGTCGCCCGCAGGCCCGAGCCGCCGGCCCCCACCACCACAACGTCATACTCGTGATGCTCGATCTCGTAAGCTGCCATGTCGGGTTGCCTTGCGGTGCGGTCAGAGGGCGATGCGGGCGATGGCGAAAAGGCCGGTCGCCGCGATCATCCACGAAAGGAGGATGGCGAGGATCACGAAAACCTTGCGCGCGGTGCCGCGGGCGTAGTCCTCGATCATCATGGTCGCGCCCATCGCGAAATGGCGTGCGCCGACGATGAGCGTGAGAGCGGTGAGGACTGCGGCGATGGGGTTCGAGAAGATGCGCAGAACATCCTCGTGGCTGCCGCCGAGCGCCCTGCCGAAGACGAAGATGAAGGCCGGAACAAGGAAGGCGAGGCCGACCGAGGAGACCTGCATCGACCAATGGTGGTGGGTGCCGTGGTGCGCGGCGCCCTTGCCTTCGGCGCGCTTGCGATCGGTGAGATAGCGCATGGCGTCGCTCCCGTCAGACGATGAGAAGTGTGATCACGGTCATGATGACCGAACCTGCGATACAGCCGATGCCGAGTTTCTCGGCGGTTGCAACATCGAGGCCCTTGCCGGCATCGAAGTAGAGGTGCCGCAAGCCGGCGAAGTAGTGATACCACACGGCCAGCAGCGACAGGAAGAACACGAGCTTTCCGAACCACGACCGCACCACCGCGTCGGCAAAAGCGAAGTAGGCGGGGCTCGTGGCGGCCGCGAGCAGCCACCACACGCCGAGCAGTGCCGCCACGATCAGCGCGTTCCCCGTGATCCGCGTCAGGATCGAGGTGATCGACGTCAGTTGCGGCCGATAGATCTGCAGGTGCGGCGAGAGGGGACGCTCTGCGCGTTTCATCTGGGCCATGTCCGGTTCCCTGACTGCGGCGTTCGAGGCCGCTTTGGACCTATCAATAGCTCATTTCAAGCTGTCGTCACGTCGCAAGGGGGCCAAGGATAGAGAAAACTTTGCCCGGTTAGCGGTAAACCGGCATTTCGTGATCACACCCCTCCAGACTGTGATCACGTATACTCCCGCGCCACCGGCCGGCAATGCCACGGCCCCGCGCCCCCGCGACTCAGATCGGCACGAGCGCCCAATAGTCGAGGTCGAGCAGCACCTCGGGGAGATACTTGCCCTCGCCGTCCTTCAGCGCGAAGGGGGCCGCCCCGGCCTTCACCGCGACCAGCCGCAACCGCAGCGCACCCACGCCCGGCGCGGTGGTTTCCGCCTTGTCGAGCACCTCGGACCAGGCCTTCACCGTATCGCCCGCGAAGCAGGGGTTGGCGTGTGCGCCGCCGTTCAGCGCGACGATCATCTGCGCATTGGCGAGGCCATTGAACGACAGCGCCCGGGCCAGGCTGATGACGTGGCCGCCATAAACCAGAAGCCGACCGTCCTCGCGGTAGGTCTTGTCGAAATGCACGCGCGCGGTGTTCTGCCACAGCCGCGTGGCCATCATGTGCTCGGCTTCCTCTACCGTCACGCCATCGACGTGGTCGATCTTCTCGCCGACCGCGTAGTCGCCCCAGCGATGCTCCTCTCCGGCGGCG
>CAZOHN010000414.1:0-1893 GCA_964579325.1 uncultured Rhodobacterales bacterium | reverse complement strand
GCAAAGAAGCTGGGCATGACCCGGCTGTTTCTGGAAGACGGCAAGCAGGTCCCGGTGACCGTGCTTCAGCTCGACGGCGTTCAGGTCGTCGCGCAGCGCACCGTCGAGCGTGACGGCTACACCGCCGTCCAGCTTGGCGCGGGTGCGGCCAAGGCCAAGCGGACGTCGGCGCCGATGCGCGGGCACTTCGCCAAGTCGAACGTCGCGCCGAAGCGGAAGATCGTGGAGTTCCGTGTCAGCCCCGAGAACCTCATCGGGGTGGGCGAGGAGATCACGGCCGACCACTACTTCGAAGGCCAGTACGTCGACGTCGCCGGCACCTCGACCGGCAAGGGCTTCGCGGGCGTGATGAAGCGGCACAACTTCGGCGGCCTCCGGGCGTCGCACGGTGTGTCGGTCAGCCACCGCTCGCACGGCTCGACCTCGATGGCCCAGGACCCCGGCAAGATCTTCAAGGGCAAGAAGATGGCGGGCCACATGGGCGACGTCCGGGTGACCACGCAGAACCTGCAGGTTGTCCGCACCGACAGCGAGCGCGGCCTGATCATGGTCAAGGGCGCAGTCCCCGGTGTGAAGGGCGGCTGGGTCACGATCAAGGACGCGGTCAAGAAGGCCGAGCCCGAGAACGCGATCCGTCCCGCAGCGCTGAAGTCGGCTGCCGAGACGGCACGGGCTGCGGCGGAAGCTGCGGCCGCAGCAGCGGCGGCGGAAGAGGAAGCGGCGCGCAAGGCCGCGGCCGAGGCCGAGCAGGCGGCGATCGAGGCGGCCGAGGCGGAAGCCAAGGCAGCGGCTGAAACCGGCGATGCGTCGGGCGAGGCTCCGGAAGGGAACGAGAAAAATGAAGGCTGATGTCATCACCCTCGAGGCCAAGAAGGCCGGCTCGGTCGAGCTTCCCGACGAGATCTTCGGGCTGACGCCGCGCGCGGACCTTCTGCACCGTGTCGTGCGCTGGCAGCGTGCCAAGGCGCAGGCCGGCACCCACGCCACACTCGGCAAGTCGGACGTGAGCTACTCGACCAAGAAGATCTATCGCCAGAAGGGCACCGGTGGCGCCCGTCACGGCAGCCGCAAGGCCCCGATCTTCCGCAAGGGCGGCGTCTACAAGGGCCCGGTGCCGCGCAGCCACGCGTTCGACCTTCCCAAGAAGGTCCGTGCGCTGGGTCTCAAGCACGCGCTTTCGGCCAAGGCGGCCGCGGGCGAGCTGGTGATCCTCGACGCCGCGGTGATGACCGAGGCGAAGACGGCGCATCTCGCCAAGGCGATGAAGGATCTGGGCTGGAAGCGCACGCTTCTGATCGACGGCTCGGAGATCAACGCGAACTTCGCCCTCGCGGCGGCCAACATCGACACGCTCGATGTCCTGCCGACGATGGGCGCCAACGTCTATGACATCCTGCGCCGTGACACGCTGGTGATCACGAAGGCCGGTGTCGAAGCCCTGGAGGCGCGGCTGAAATGAGCGCGAAACCGGAACATTACGACGTGATCGTCAAGCCGATCATCACCGAGAAGGCGACCATGGCCTCCGACGCCGGAGCGGTGGTCTTCGAGGTGCGGATGGACGCGAACAAGCCGCAGATCAAGGAAGCGGTCGAGACGCTGTTCGGCGTGAAGGTGAAGGCCGTCAACACGACCGTCACCAAGGGCAAGACCAAACGCTTCCGCGGCCGCCTCGGCACCCGCTCGGACGTGAAGAAAGCCTACGTGACGCTCGAAGAGGGCAACACGATAGACGTGCAGACGGGGCTCTGATAGAGAGCCGCGACTCGGCCCCCGGAAACGGGGGCCGGACCATTTTCTAACCGGACCTCAAGTCCATAAAGCAGACGGAAGACAGGAAGCATGGCACTCAAGTCGTACAAGCCGACGACGCCTGGCCAGCGCGGGCTGGTT
>CAZOHN010000413.1:0-1903 GCA_964579325.1 uncultured Rhodobacterales bacterium | reverse complement strand
GACCTCAGCGGACAAGGGTTTCCGCGGCGTAGGCCGCCAAGCCCTCGATGCCGAAGAGATTGACGATACCCGCAACCATGATGAAGGCCGAGAGCATCAGCATCCCCGAGAGGATCGGTGCGCGCACCGGGTCGAGGGGGTCGCCCTCGGACCCGAAGTACATGAAGTAGACGATCCGCAGGTAATAGAAGGCTCCGATCACGCTGGCGACCACGCCGGCAACTGCAAGCCAGGCCATGTCGGCCTGCACAGCCGCCTGAAGGACGGCAAACTTGCCGAAGAAGCCCAAGAGCGGCGGGACGCCGGCGAGGCTGAACAGGAGCACCAGCATGGCGAGCGCCTTTGCCGGTTCGCGGCTGGCGTACATGTTGAGTGCGCCGATCTCGACGACAGGGCGGCCGTCCTTCTCCATCGACAGGATGAAGGCGAAGGTCCCGATGTTCATGGTGACGTAGATCGCCATGTAGATCAGCATCGACTGCACGCCGAGCGCTGTACCCGAGGCGAGGCCCATCAGCGCAAATCCCATGTGGGCGATCGAGGAATAGGCCATCAGCCGCTTGATGTTGCGCTGCCCGATGGCCGCAACGGCACCCAGGAACATCGAGGCGACCGAGAGAAAGGCGACGATCTGGCCCCATTCGGCTGCCGACCCGCCGAAGGCGTCATGCGCCACGCGTGCGAACAGCGCCATGCCTGCAACCTTCGGCGCGGTCGCGAAAAAGGCCGTCACAGGTGTCGGCGCGCCTTCGTAGACGTCGGGCGTCCACATGTGGAACGGCACCGCCGAGACCTTGAAGGCAAAGCCCGTGAACATGAAGGCAAGGCCCAGAAGCAGGCCGACGGGGAGGTGCTCCGCCCCCTTCGTCGCTTCGACGATGCCCGCGAAGGTCGTGGTGCCGGCATAGCCGTAGGTCAGCGATGCGCCATAGAGCAGGATGCCCGACGACAGCGCGCCCAGCACGAAATACTTCAGCCCCGCCTCGGTCGACTTTGCGCTGTCGCGGCGCAGCGAGGCCACGACGTAAAGCGCAAGCGACTGAAGTTCGAGCCCCATGTAGAGCGCGATCAGGTCGCCTGCCGAGACCATGACCGTCATGCCCACCACGGCGAGGGTGATCAGGATCGGATACTCGAACCGCAGCAGGTCGCGACGCTGCATGTAGCCTTCCGACATCAGCAGCACCGCAGCTGCCGAGATGAGAATTGTGACCTTCGCGAAGCGGGCGAAGGCATCGTCGACGATCGACCCGCCGAAGGCCGTGCGCGCGCCCTCGCCGGTCGAGCCAATCCAGAACGCGAGCGCAAGGAAAACCGCGACGGTCGCCCACAGGATCGTCGAGGCGGCCCGGTCCTTGCCTCCGTAGGCCCCCCACATGAGCGCCGCCATCGCGAAGACGGCGAGCGCGATTTCCGGAAGGATCACGGACAGATCGGCGGACATCTCACCAGTCTCCTCAGTTCTGCGCGAGGCGGATCAGGCCGCCCGCATCATTCAGGGCCACCCGGTGGCTTTCGACCAGCGCGGTCACCGACGGGCCGATGATGTCGGTCACGAGACTCGGGTAGACGCCGAGCAGGATCGTCATCACCACGAGAGGGGCGAAGATCGCCTTCTCGCGTCGCGTCATGTCCGAGATCGACCGGAGGCTTTCCTTGATCAGGTCACCCAACACCACGCGGCGATAGAGCCACAGCGCATAGGCTGCCGAAAGGATCACCCCCGATGTCGCCACGACCGCGACCCAGGTGTTGACCTGGAAGATGCCCATCAGCGTCAGGAACTCGCCCACGAAACCGGACGTGCCCGGCAGGCCGACGTTGGCCATGGTGAACAGCATGAAGATCAGTGCATAGGCCGGCATCCGGTTGACCAGCCCGCCATAGGCGTCGATCTCTCGCG
>CAZOHN010000412.1:0-1912 GCA_964579325.1 uncultured Rhodobacterales bacterium | reverse complement strand
CGCCCGGAGCCACTGGACCCTCCCGCCGCCCGCGCCTAGCTATGGGTCAAAGGAGCCCCGCCATGCAGAACCCTCTTCTCGCCCCCTGGGACACGCCCTTCCAGCTTCCCCCTTTCGCCGCCATCACCGACGACGACTTCGGTCCCGCCTTCGACGCCGCCCTGACCGAGGCGCGGGGGGCGGTGCAGGCCATCGCGACGAACCCCGAGGCGCCGTCCTTCTCGAACACTGTCGCTGCGCTCGAATTGGCAGAGGCCACGCTCGACCGGGTGGCAGGGGTCTTCTACAACCTCGCCGGGGCGGATTCGAACCCGGCCCGCGAAGCCCTCCAGCGCGACCTCGCACCGAAGATGTCGGCGTTCTCCTCCGAGGTGCTGATGAACCCCGCCCTCTGGGCGCGGGTGAAGAAGCTCTCCGAGGCCGCCGCGACGCTCGACCTTGCGCCCGAGGAAGCCCGCGTCCTCGACCTCTATGCGCGGATGTTCCGCCGGGCCGGAGCCGACCTCGAAGGGCAGGAGGCGGAGCGGCTGAAGGAGGTCAAGAACCGCCTTGCCGTCCTCGGCACGCAATTCTCGCAGAACCTTCTGGCTGACGAGCGCGACTGGTCGCTGATGCTGACCGAGGCCGACCTCGAGGGCCTGCCAGCCGATCTCACCGCCGCGATGCGCGCCGCAGGGGCCGAGCGCGGGGTGGCGGGGCCGGTCCTCACGCTGTCGCGCTCCATCGTCGTGCCCTTCCTGCAATACTCGCCCCGTCGTGACCTCCGCGAGACCGCCTTCCGCGCCTGGGGCGCGCGGGGCGAGAACGGCGGCAAGACCGACAACCGCGGCATCGCCGCCGAGACGCTGAGGCTGCGCGAGGAACGCGCCCGGCTTCTTGGTTACCCGTCCTTCGCGGCCTTCAAGCTGGAACCCGAGATGGCCAAGACGCCCGGGCGGGTGCGCGAGTTGCTGATGGCGGTCTGGGAGCCGGCCAAGGCGCGGGCGCTGGCGGATGCCGCCGAACTCACCGGGATGATGCGCGCCGACGGCATCAACGGCGACCTCGAGCCCTGGGACTGGCGCTACTACGCCGAGCGGCGGCGCAAGGCGCGCTACGACATCGACGAGGCGGAGGTGAAGCCCTTCCTCAACCTCGATGCCATGATCGGGGCGGCCTTCGCCTGCGCCTCGCGGCTCTTCGGCCTCGCGTTCCGTCCGCTCGACGTGCCTCTCTACCACCCCGATGCCCGCGCCTGGGAGGTCACCCGCGACGGCCGGCACATGGCGGTCTTCGTAGGCGACTTCTATGCGCGCGGCTCCAAGCGGTCTGGGGCCTGGTGCTCGACCATGCGCAGCCAGCGCAAGCTGGGCGAAGACGTCCGCCCCATCGTCGTCAACGTCTGCAACTTCGCCAAGCCACCCGCCGGCCAACCCTGCCTGCTGTCCTACGACGATGCCCGGACGCTGTTCCACGAGTTCGGCCACGCCCTGCACCAGATGCTCTCGGACGTGACCTACCCGATGATCGCGGGCACCAACGTCGCGCGTGATTTCGTCGAACTCCCCAGCCAGCTCTACGAGCACTGGCTCGAGGTGCCCGAGGTGCTGGCCGAGCATGCTCGCCACGCTGAGACCGGCGCGCCGATGCCGCAGGACCTGCTGGACCGGATGCTGGCGGCCAAGAATGCCGACATGGGGCACGCCACGGTCGAATACGTCTCCTCCGCGCTCGTCGACCTCGCCTTCCACGAAGGCGCGGCGCCCGCCGACCCCATGGCCATGCAGGCCGAGATCCTCGCCGGCCTCGACGCGCCGCACGCGATCCCGATGCGCCACGCCACGCCGCATTTCGCGCATGTGTTCTCGGGCGACGGCTATTCCTCGGGCTACTACAGCTACATGTGGTCCGAGGTGATGGACGCCGACGCCTT
>CAZOHN010000411.1:0-1915 GCA_964579325.1 uncultured Rhodobacterales bacterium | reverse complement strand
CAACCAGACAGAGAATACCGCAAATGGCTCAGGGCTTAAGTTAGCGCATATGGGGCGCTGCCCCCGCACCCCCGGGATATTTGGGGTCGGAAGAAGCAGGGGCGGGGTGCGGGTGGATCAGGCCAGCGCGCCGAGATCGTGCAGGACGTCGCCAAGGCCCTTGCGCCAGTCCGGGCGGGCGATGCCAAAGGCTTGTTCGGTCGCGGTGCAGTCGAGGCGCGAGTTGGCGGGGCGGCGGGCCGGGGTCGGGTAGGCGGTGGTCGGGATGTCCTCGATCGAAACGGCGCGGCTCGCCAGCCGGAACACCTCACGGGCAAAATCGGCCCAGCTGACATCGGGGGCACCGGAGAAGTGGTAGGTGCCGGTCCTGGCGGCGTCGGTCGCGAGCGCTGCGGCGATGGCGAGGCAGGCGTCCGCGATGGCGGCGGCGGGGGTCGGGCCGCCGATCTGGTCGGCGACGACGGTGAGGTGGTCGCGGGTCTCGGACAGGCGCAGCATGGTTTTCACGAAGTTCGCACCATGCGCGGAGAAGACCCAGGAGGTCCGCAGGATCGCATGGGGGCCGCCCGCGGCACGCACCCCCTCTTCGCCCGCGAGCTTGGTGCGGCCGTAGGCGCCGAGCGGTCCGGTCGGGTCGTCGGGGGCCCAGGGACGGGTGCCGGAGCCGTCGAACACGTAGTCGGTCGAGATCTGGACAATCGGGATGCCCTTCGACGCGGCGGCGCGGGCCATTGCGGCGGGGGCCTCGGCGTTCACGAGATGCGCGGCGGCTTCCTCTGCCTCGGCCTTGTCCACGGCGGTCCAGGCGGCGGCGTTCACGACCGCATCGGCCTCGGCCCGCGCGACGGCTGCGGCGCAGCCGGACGGGTCGAGGAGATCGGCCTCGGCCCGCGAGAGCGCGGTCACGGTCGTGCCTGGGGGCGCGCGGCGGACGAGTTCGGTCGCGACCTGGCCTGTGCGGCCGATGACGAGCAGCCTCATGCCAGTGCCTCCTTCGGTTGCCGGCGCCACAGGGCGATGGCCCAGACCCAGATCACGAGCTCGGCGAGGAAGGTCCAGTGCAGGATGAACGACGCGATCCAGTGCCCGTTGTCGGCCGGGACCTCGACGAGGGCGTGGAGGCGGGTATCGAAGGGCGCCCCCCACATGATCCCGCCGCCGATGCTGTCGAGGACGAGGTGCACGGCGATGACCGCGAAGAAGAGGAGCCCGGTCGAGAGCAGGCCGCGCCGGGCCAGCAGCGGCAGGGCGAGGGCGGCAACAGCGGCCCAGAAGGCGGGGATGTGGACCCAGTAGCGGTGGTGGTGGATCGCCCCGTGGTCGACGAAATGGAACCAGATCATGTCGAGGTCGGGCAGGACGGATGCGACGAGCGCGACCGGCATCGCCGCCGGGATCCCGCGGGGCGCGAGCCTCCCGGCGATGTAACCCGACGGCAGGTGCGCCGTGAGCATCAGGCCTTCGTCCCGAGCCGCTGGCCCACTCCGGCGCGCGACTGGAGCGGGCGCCACCAATCCTCGTTCTCGAGATACCAGTGCACGGTCTTCTCGAGCCCCTGTTCCAGCGTGACCGAGGGGCGCCAGCCGAGCTCCTCGCGGATGCGCGAGGGATCGATGGCGTAGCGCAGGTCGTGGCCGGGGCGGTCGGCGACGAAGGTGATGAGCCGGTCGTGCGGGGCGTCCTTGGGCCGTTTGGCATCGAGGATGCGGCAGATCGTGCGGACGAGGTCGATGTTGCGGGCCTCGTTCTCGCCGCCGATGTTGTAGCTGCGGCCGACCGTGCCCTTCTGCACCACCGTGAGCAGTGCGTCGGCGTGGTCCTCGACATAGAGCCAGTCGCGGACGTTCAGACCTTGCCCGTAGACCGGGATCGGCTTGCCCGCGAGCGCGTTCAGGATGACGACGGGGATCAGCTT
>CAZOHN010000410.1:1321-1920 GCA_964579325.1 uncultured Rhodobacterales bacterium | reverse complement strand
CGAGGGTGAAGCTCAGGCCCTGCTTGCCGAGGATGCGGCGGAAGGTGCGGGCGACCTCGGCGTCCATGCCCGGCGTGATCTCGTCGAGGTATTCGATGACGGTCACGGCGGTGCCGAGGCGGGCGTAGACGCTGCCCAGTTCGAGGCCTATCACGCCGCCGCCGATGACGACCATGGACTTGGGGATCTTCGGCAGGGTCAGCGCGCCGGTGGAGGTGACGATGACCTTCTCGTCGACGGTGACGCCGGGGAGGCTTGCGGCCTCGGAACCGGAGGCGATGACGGTGTTCTTCGCCTCGTGAACCGTATCGTTCACCTGAACCTTGCCGACGGCGGGGATGGAAGCCCAGCCTTTCAGCCAGTCGATCTTGTTCTTCTTGAAGAGGAACTCGATGCCCTTGGTGTTCTGGCCGATCACATCGTCCTTGTAGGCAAGCATCTTCGCCCAGTCGACCTTGGGCTTGGCCCCCATCAGGCCCATCTTCTCGAAGTTCTCGTGGACCTCGTGGAGTTGGTGGGAGGCGTGGAGGAGCGCCTTGGAGGGGATGCAGCCGACGTTGAGACAGGTGCCGCCCAGCGTCTCGCGGCCCTCGGCCACG
>CAZOHN010000410.1:0-1311 GCA_964579325.1 uncultured Rhodobacterales bacterium | reverse complement strand
CCGATCACGATGAGGTCGTAGGTTGCCATTGGTGGCTCCTTGTCGTTGGCGGCGCTCAGAGGAGTGCCGAGAGGATCATGGCGAGCGTGGCGAAGAAGCCGACGCTCCAGATGAGGGACCGCCAGGGGCTGAGGCCGAGGGCGTAGGCGGGGATGTAGAGGACGCGGGCGGCGAGGTAGACCCAGGCGCAGGCAGCGGTGAATTGGGTGGACTGGTTCGAGAGCGTGACGACGACGACCGCGATGGTGAAGAGGATCAGCGCCTCGAAGTGGTTGTTGAGCGCGCGCATGAGGCGGCCGGTGCGGGGCGAGAGCTGCGCGCGGATGTCCTCGTCGCGCGGGCCCATGGTGGCGCGGGTGCCAAGCTCGCGATTGGCGGGGATCGACATGAGGGCGAATTGCACGGCCTGCAGGAGCGCGGCGAGGGCGAGGACGGTGAGTTCGGGGGTCATGGGGCGGGCCTTCGGGACGTGGCGCCCCCCACCCCCATCCCCTCCCCACAAGGGGGAGGGGAGGCGACCTCGCCGGAAAGGGCGGGGATGGTAGGTTGGGGGGTCATGGGGATTTCTCGTATGCGGCGAGAAGGGAGTCGAGCGTCCGCCTGTCTTCAGTCCCAAGGATCGATTGGGACGTGTTCGTCACGATCTCGGTCAAGGCTTCGTGTTCACGGTCATTGACGATGCGGCCGCGGGTCAGCACCCTTTTCGCAAGAACGTGCAGCGCCCCGGCTTCTGCAAAAAAGTCAAAGCCGAGGGTTGCACGGAAGCGGTCGAGGAATGCGGTTGTCGCAGCCCTCTCCTGCTGGTTCCCTGTGTTGAGCACCTGACCCAACTCATCAGCGGTCACGGCATACCAGGTGCGGACCTCGCGCAGCCAGAAGGCGCCCCGCCGTGGGTTTACGTCGAACCCGTCGAGCCAGAACTGTCCGGGCAAGACAAGTTCATTCGGATCCGGCACATGATCGGGGCCGCCCAAGGCCCGCGCGGTCGCGATCCGCCAGTCGCGGTAGAAGTCGAGGCCGGCGACGAGGCGCACGAGGTCTTGGCGCAGGGTTTCAGGGTCGGGGCGAGGCAAGGCTTACAAATCCATCAAGTGTGACACGGCGGGGCGAACCCCGCCCTACGGGTGGGTAGGGCGGGGTTCACCCCGCCGCCCCCTCACAAATCCATCAACAGCCGCCGCGGGTCTTCCAGCGCTTCCTTCACCCGCACGAGGAACGTCACCGCCCCTTTGCCGTCGACGATCCGGTGGTCGTAGCTGAGAGCCAGATACATCATCGGGCGAATGACGATCTGGCCGCCGACCACCACGG
>CAZOHN010000409.1:0-1926 GCA_964579325.1 uncultured Rhodobacterales bacterium | reverse complement strand
TGGGTCTGCGGTTGGTCAAGTGTGTTGCTGCCAGCGCAGCATGAATGGCTGGTCAGGGTCAGGGTCAGGGTCGACCTCTCAACCCGCGAGCCGGAAAAGGCCGGGGTTTCCCCCGGTCTTTCCCCCGGCCTTTCCGTTGCGCTGCCCTGTGGCGGGTCACTCGATCTTGGTGATCCGGCCGTCGAGGTAGGGCGTGTAGGTGCCGCCCTGGGCGGCGATGTAGTCGGCGACGACCTGTTCGAGGCCGGGGCCGAAGTCATAGGCCTTCTGGGCGCCGACGAACATGCGGTAGCCGTCGCCGCCGTTGCGCACGTAGTTGTTGGTCACCACGCCGTAGGTCTTGGCCGGGTCGAGGGGGACCCAGGTGCCGGCCTCGTTCACCATGACGTCGGAGATGCGGGCGCCGGGCTCGGCGGAGGCCTTGAAGGTGTATTTCAGGCCGGCGACCTGCGGGAAGCGGCCCGCGCCGTCGGCGACCTGGCTCACGCCGTTTTCAAGGGCGGAAAGTATGGTGGCGCCGTCGGTCTCGAAGGTGGCGAGCGTGTTCTGGAACGGCAGCACGGTGAGCACGTCGCCCATGGTGACCTCGCCCGCGCCGATGGAGGCGCGCAGGCCGCCGCCGTTGGCGATGGAGATGGTGATGCCCTGGTCCTTCACGCGCTCGAGCATGGCGTCGGCCACGAGGTTGCCCATCTGGCATTCGACCGCACGGCAGGATTCCCGCGCCCCGTCGATGTCGGTGGCGGCGGCGCCGATCACGGTGGCCTTCAGCTCCTCGATCGGGCCGGCGAGCTCGGCGACGCGGGCGAGGATCTCGGGGTCGGGGGTGACCGAGGCGTCGAGCAGGATGGTGTCGCCGCCGGCGTGGACGAGGGTGCCCGCGTCATCGAAGGTGAGCGTGAGGTGGCCGAGGTACTTGGAATAGGCGTAGGCCTGCACGATCGGGACGAGCGCGCCGCTCTCCTGGCTGACCCAGGTGGGGTAGGCGCCGTGGCGCTTGGGATCGGAGGCGGAGAGGTAGGTGTGGCTATGGCCGCCGACGATGGCGTCGAGGCCCGGCACGGCGGCGGCGATCTCGAGGTCGCGGGGGAGGCCCACGTGTGTCAGCGCGATGATCTTGGTGACCCCCTCGGCCTCGAGGGCCGCGACGTCGGCCGCGAGGCTTTCGATCTCGTCGGAGAAGATCACGGAGGGACCCGGCGAGGAGGTGTCGACGGTGTCGGTGGCGAGCGCCGAGACGATGCCGATCTTCTCGCCGCCGACCTCGAGCACGGTGTGGTTCCGGACCCGGCCGGCCAGCACGTTGGACTGGCTGACGTCGATGTTGCCGGAGATCACGGGGAAGGTGACGGTGGCGAGGAATTCCGCGAAGCCCTCGGGGCCGTCGTCGAATTCGTGGTTGCCGACGGCCATGGCGTCGAAGCCGATCTTCTCCATCATCTCGGCTTCGACGGCGCCCTTGTAGGTGGTGTACATCAGCGAGCCCTGGAACTGGTCGCCGGCGTCGAGGACGATGACGTTCTCGCCCGCGGCGGTGAGGCTGTCGCGGAGTTCGTTGATCTTGGTGGCGACGCGGGCGACGCCGCCGAAGCATTCGCCCTTGGCCTCGGTTTCGGCGTCGCAGGTGCTGTCGAAGGCGTTGATCGATTCGATGCGGCTGTGCAGGTCGTTGATGTGCAGGATGTGCAGCGTGTAGTCGGCCGCGGCCGTGCCGGCGGTGAGCGCGAGCGTCGCGGTTCCGGCGAGGAGGCGTGCAAGCATGGCGGTGGGTTCCCTGTTGGTTGTGCGAGTCGCAGTGTCGCGCCTTCCGTGCGGGCTGTCAAAAGGCGAGGCGGGTCTGGGCCTTGGAGCCACAGTGTGTTGCGGGGGCCCCCGATGCCCTCCCGCCCCCGGGACGGCGCAGGGCGCAGGCGCCCTGCTTGCCCG
>CAZOHN010000408.1:0-1930 GCA_964579325.1 uncultured Rhodobacterales bacterium | reverse complement strand
GGCGGCTGCCCGGGCGTCCAGAACGTGAAGGACGGCGTCATCGGTGCGACCTCGCAGCAGTACCCGCTCCTGATGGCCTCGCTCGGCATCGAGGCGATCGCCAAGTTTGCCGCCGACGGCAGCCTCCCGGCGACCACCGAGGGCAAGGACTTCTTCGACACCGGTGTGGCGCTCGTCACCGACAAGCCGGTCGACGGGGTCGAGTCGATCGACACCGCGAAGGGGATGGAGCTGTGCTGGGGCTGAGCCCCATCCACGGTTGATTTCACGAGGTCTCTGACCGACCATTACGGGCAGGGGCGGCGTTCGCGCCGCCCCTGTCACAAGAAGTGCCCGGGCTCGGGCCGGGACCAGGGATGGGGGGATACCGCATGGCGGCCGACGCGCAGCAGGCGAAGACCTTCGAGGAGGGCCTGGCGGGCGCCTCCGAGAGGGTGGCCGAGTTCCACGAGGACCGGACGCTCCTCAAGACCGTACACCACTGGCTACACCAGACCCCATCGGCGGTGCCGATGATCGTCCTGGTGGTCGCCGTCGCGGTGTTTGCCTTCCTGTCGCCCAACTTCTTCCGGGCGACGACGATTTCGACCATCCTGCAGCAGATCGCGATCGTGGGCATCCTGGGCTGTGCCCAGGCCATCGTCGTGCTGACCAAGGGCATCGACCTCAGCGTCGGTGCGATTGCGGTGTTCTGCTCGGTCATCATGGGGCAGTTCACCTTCCGCTACGGCCTTCCGGCCGAGCTTGCCATCGTGGTCGGCCTTGCGGCCGGGACGCTGATGGGGGCGATCAACGGGTTCCTGATCGCGAAGGTCAGGTTGCCGGCGTTCATCGTGACGCTGGGCACCTGGCAGATCCTTCTGGCATCGAACTTCATCTTCTCGGCCAACGAGACGATCCGCAGCCAGGATATCGCCGCCGAGGCGCCGTCGCTCCAGTTCTGGGGCCAGGCGATCCAGCCGGGCGGGGTGAAGGTGCTCTACGCGGTGTTCCTGATGATCGCGCTGGTCGCGGTCATGGCCTATGTGCTGCGCTCGACGGCCTGGGGGCGGCACATCTATGCGGTCGGCGACGACCCCGAGGCCGCGGAGCTGTCGGGCGTGCAGACGAGCCGGGTGCTGATCCAGGTCTATGCGCTGGCGGGGCTGTTCTGTGCCATCGCGGGATGGGTGATGATCGGCCGGTTCGGCTCGGTCTCGCCCACCGCCTCGACCGGCCAGCTGGGCAATATCCAGTCGATCACCGCCGTGGTGATCGGGGGCATCTCGCTCTTCGGCGGGCGGGGGAGCATCGTGGGGATGTTCTTCGGCGCGCTGATCGTGGGCGTCTTCGAGATGGGCCTGCGCCTCGTCGGCACCGACCCGCAATGGACCTTCTTCCTGATCGGCGTGCTCATCATCTTCGCCGTCGCCGTGGACCAGTGGATCAGAAAGGCTTCGTCATGACGACGCAGACGCAAGGGGAACCGATCCTCAAGGGCCGCAACCTCGTCAAGCGCTACGGCAAGGTCACCGCGCTCGACCATTGCGACTTCGACCTGATGCCGGGCGAGATCCTCGCGGTGATCGGCGACAACGGCGCCGGCAAGTCGACGCTGATCAAGGCGATTTCGGGGGCCGTGGTGCCCGACGAGGGCGAGATCTGGCTCGAGGGCAAGCCGATAAGGTTCACATCGCCGCTGGAGGCGCGGGGGGCGGGGATCGAGTGCGTCTACCAGACGCTCGCGATGTCGCCGGCGCTCAGCATCGCCGACAACATGTTCATGGGACGCGAGATCCGGAAGCCCGGGATCATGGGCAGCCTGTTCCGCCAGCTCGACAAGCCGGCGATGGAGAAGTTCGCGCGGGCGAAGCTGAACGAGCTCGGCCTGATGACGATCCAGAACATCAACCAGGCGGTCGAGACGCTCTCGGGCGGGCAGCGGCAGGGG
>CAZOHN010000407.1:0-1930 GCA_964579325.1 uncultured Rhodobacterales bacterium | reverse complement strand
GCTTCTTCGGCGTCGTCGTGTAGACGCGCGTGCAGACGCCGCGCTTCTGCGGGCAGGACTGGAGGTGCTGCGACTTCGAGCGCGTCACCTTGGGCTGCCGCGGGTTGCGGATCAGCTGTTGGATCGTCGGCATTCACGTTCCCCGTGTTACGACCGTTTCGTTCTCGGCGCACCGCGCGTCCGCGAAACGCCAAAACCGCATGCGTCCCCTCGTTCGCGGGAACGACGCGGTGGAATTTCAGAGGATCGGGGCAGATGGCCCGGATCATGACCACTTCAATTCGGATACCCGGCCGGGAGGGTGCCCTCCCGCCTATCGAGTGCGCGGGGTATAGGGGGAGTCGCAGGGGGTGTCAACAGCCACCGGCGCCGCCCCCTCCACCACCGCCGGTCACGCCCCCGCAGGCCGCTTTCGGGCCAGTTGGCGCTCGCGGTAGAGAGTGAAAATCCCTGTCGCGGCCACCACCGCGGCACCGAGGAAGGTCAGCGGATCGGGCCAGTCGCCGAAGATCGTGTAGCCCAGCAGCAGCGCCCAGACCATCGCGGTATAGCGGAACGGCGCGACGAACCCCAGGTCGCCTGCCCGCATCACCATCACCGACATCAGGTAGCCCAGGAACACGAAGACCACCGCGCCGGAAAGCTGAAGTGCAGCCGTCTGGCTGACGTGCCGCCACTCGTCCCAGATCGCCCCGACGCCGGCAAAGAGCGTCACCGCCACGGCTGCCGCCACAGCCACGGTCAGCGACGGGACCTCCCGGCTCAGTTGCCGGGTCGAGAGGTCGCGCAACGTGACGCAGGCGGCCGAGGCGAGGGCGTAGAAGGAGTAGACGTTGAAGCCGTCCGGGCCGGGCCGGATGATCAGCATCACGCCGATCAGCCCCACCAGGATCGCCAGCAGCCGCCGCCACCCGACCGGCTCGCGCAGGAACACCGCCCCCGCCAGCGTCAGCGCGAGCGGCAGCGCCTGCAGGATCGCGGTGGCATTGGCGAGCGGCATGTTGAACAGCGCCGAGATGAAGAAGTAGGCCGCGGCGATCTCGCCCACCGTGCGCAGCCCCACGAAGGTCCAGTCCCGCCGCGACAGGTCCAGCCGCAAGGCCCCCATCGCGCGCGCCAGCAGAACCAGGCAGACCGAGGTCGCCACACCGCGCAGGAAGATGGCCTGAAAGAGCGGCAGTTCGTCCGACAGCGCCTTCATGCAGGCATCGTTCACAACGAAGGCCGCCTGCCCCGCCATCATCAGAAGTGCGGCACGGGAATTATCGGACATCGCTGCCAAGATCGGAACGCTCCCTTTCCGCGAGGGATTACCAGCGGACCGACGCAGCCGCCAGACACCCGCGCGACACGGAAAAGCCCGCCCGGCGTGAACCGGGCGGGCCTGTCTGCATCAGGTCGGGGCTTGTGTCAGTCCCGGCTTTCCGGAGTCTCCACCAGGAAGTCCTCGACTTCGCCGCCCATCACGTCCTCGAACGGCGCGGCGAGCGCGGCCGCCTGCTCAGCCTCGGCCCGGCGCGCGTCGATCACGGCCTGGTCGCGGTCGGAGGCGATCCGTCGCACGCGCGTGGTGGCCCCGCCCGTGCCCGCCGGGATCAGCCGGCCGACGATCACGTTCTCCTTCAGACCCACGAGCTTGTCGCGCTTGCCCATCACTGCCGCCTCGGTCAGCACCCGGGTGGTCTCCTGGAACGAAGCCGCCGAGATGAACGACCGCGTCTGGAGCGAGGCCTTGGTGATGCCCAGCAGCACCGGCTCGCCCGAGGCAGGGCGGCCGCCGCGCGCCATGATCTTGGCGTTCTCCTCCTCGAACTCGGCCTTGTCGAGGTGCTCGCCCTTCAGAAGCGTGGTGTCGCCCGACTCGAGGATCTCGATCTTCTGCAGCATCTGCCGCACGATCACCTCGATGTGCTTGTCGTTGATCTTCACG
>CAZOHN010000406.1:0-1943 GCA_964579325.1 uncultured Rhodobacterales bacterium | reverse complement strand
TCGAAGCGGAGCTCGGGCGTCACGGTGACATAGCCTGCGTCAAACAGGCTATGAATGTCGCGGCGCAGTAGGAGACCATTCTTCGCCTCGTGTGCGCCGCCCTCGGCATAGGGGCGAATATGCGCGGCCTCTAGGGCTGGCAACGTTTTCTCCTGCGTGATCGCGCAGCGTCGATGGTATATGTCCGTGACGAGCACCCTAAACGTCCCTTGGCCAAGCCTCGGCCTGACCAAATGCGGTTCTCCATAGCGGGCGCCGGGGTCAGCGAGCCCAGGATTGCTCGCCCGGCTCCGCAGATTGTCGATCGCATTCCATAGGGACAGCCCCTCGTGTTCCGCCGTACTGTAGGTCTTGAACGATACGATGTTCGGCGACCAGCTCGGCGGCACCGATATCCAGTCCGCCTCGTCAAGGAAGAACGGCTGTGTTAGAATCCTGCAGCCGATCGTAAAGTCACTCCGATCGGCTGGGTCAGCTTTTCTGTACTTTGCAATCCGCGTACGCATCTCTTGGGCGGATCGTGCTCCATTGGCTTCCCCAAACGCAGCCCAAGCGAGTGAGCACGGCAAGTTGTTCGAATAGGCGAAGACACCACCGCCAACGATGTGGTTTCTCGGCGAGTGCAGCTTGAAAAGAAACAGCTCCCCCGGGGTCAAGGCACGGAAACTGGCTGCAGAAGGTGCCCAGAAGTTCACCTCGGCCAGATTGGACTTCTGCCGGAGCATCTGGAACCACTCCCAGTCAGTAACTGCAATGACAAGGTTGATGCTCACTTCAATGCCTTTTCCGCGACCTTACTCGCGGGCTACCACAGTGTCATACAGCCCATAGTGGGTCAGCCCATCGTGGCTTTCGATACCGGTATAACGCAAGGAGGCATCCTCGTAGCGTCGGAAGGAGAAAACCGCCTGGTTCACACCCACCCCTTTCGCCTGTCATTGCACGCCAGAACCCTACGCCCCTTGAACCGCTGTTGAGCAAGGCGGGTTTCCAGTTCTCTTGATGGACCCCGATCCAGGGCTGCCCCTCGGCAGGCCGGAACAGGAACGGGGACAGCATGGCAGAGGTCGACAGAGGGCCGCAGGCGAGCGAGCGGGGGGCGCGGATGCTGCGCACCGCGCTCGGCCCCGCCATCGCGCGGTTTCTCGAAGACCCCATGACCCTTGAGGTCATGCTCAACCCCGACGGGCGGCTCTGGATCGACCGGCTTTCCGAGGGTCTTTCCGATACCGGTGCCACGCTCTCGCCCGCCGATGGCGAGCGGATCGTGCGGCTGGTGGCCCATCATGTCGGCACGGAGGTCCATGCCGCACGACCCCGGGTCTCGGCCGAACTGCCCGGGACCGGCGAGCGTTTCGAGGGACTTCTTCCGCCTGTTGTCACAGCGCCCTGTTTCGCGATCCGCAAGCCCGCCGTCGCGGTGTTCACGCTGGCCGATTATGTGTCGGCCGGGATCATGAGTGCGGCGCAAGCTGAGACACTGCGCGCGGGCGTTGCTGCCCGGGCCAATATCCTCATCGCGGGCGGGACCTCGACCGGCAAGACCACGCTGACCAATGCGCTGCTGGCCGAGGTGGCGCAGACCTCCGACCGTGTCGTCCTCATCGAGGACACCCGCGAGCTGCAATGCGCCGCGCCGAACCTCGTCGCCCTGCGGACGAAGGATGGGGTCGCGACGCTGTCGGACCTCGTGCGCTCTTCGCTCCGCCTGCGCCCCGACCGGATCCCCATCGGTGAGGTGCGCGGGGCCGAAGCGCTGGACCTGTTGAAAGCCTGGGGCACCGGCCATCCGGGCGGGATCGGGACGATCCATGCGGGCTCCGCCCTCGGCGCGCTGCGCCGGATGGAGCAGCTGATCCAGGAGGCCGTGGTGACCGTGCCGCGCGCGCTGATCGCCGAGACCATCGATCTGATCGCGGTCCTGTCGGGGCGCGGGGCGGCCC
>CAZOHN010000405.1:0-1949 GCA_964579325.1 uncultured Rhodobacterales bacterium | reverse complement strand
CGCGAAGGCGGCCGCACCGTCGGCGCCGGAGTGGTGTCGAAAATCCTGAAGTAACCGCGTTTCGGGCCAGCTGCCCGGACGAGTTAACGATGCAGCGGGCCGCCCAGAGGGGCGGCCCGTCTTCTTTTGCCGACCGTGACGGACAGGCCGAGCCCCAGGCTGCCTGCGCCAGTGACGGGACGGGACTCGCGCAAGCGATGGACCGGGGGTGGTTCTTAACAGGGCCTGCCCGATGCGCGATTCGCGGCGTCGAAGCAGGCAAATCCCCGGGATCGAGGCGCGGGAATAGGCCCCAAGACCCCTCAAAAGCCCCGTTTCTGGCCTGTGCGCCATTGCACAGCGGCGTCGCAGGACGATCACGAACGGAGGAGATCACGGGCCGTTGGACCGGGAGTGAGCGGCTGTAACGTGCCGGGGCCGAACGATTGAAGGGCGATGCGCCGCAGGCCGCCGCACGACCTCTGACGAGCGGTAACGTTACATGCACATCGACGCGAGACCCCGTGATTCTAGCGTGATTTTTCAAACGCCCCTGCCGGGTCCATGTTGGGTTCACCGGAGCAGAACAGCCCCGAGACAACTTCAAACCCGGCCGATCGGCCACCCCAAAAACAAAGGAACCACACAATGAAGCGCATCATCCTCGCCGCCGCCGCCCTCGCCGCCGTGTCCGGCACCGCCTCGGCCATGACCTCGAGCCTGTTCGAAGCGCAGCTGTCCACCGTTGCCCCCTCGGTCGATGCCTCGGCGCTGAGCGACGCCCAGGTCCGCGACATCGAGAATGTACTGTTCTCGGTTGACAGCACCCGTGAACTGCGCGGTCGCATCATGTCGATCGTGAAGAACGGCTGACGCTGCCCCAAGCCGAAGTCTGCGATCTGGCGGCCGTCCTTCCGGGGGCGGCCGTTCGGCATTCACGGACGGCGGAAGCGCCAGGCCTCGCGGACGGAGGGGTTCTCGGTCATCGCCTGCCGCAGCGCTGCGATCCGCCCGTCCAGACCCCAGCCTGCATAGCGAGCCTCGGCGGCCGCCAGCGCCGCCGACATGTCGGCATCCCCCAGCACATCGGTCGCCATCGCGGCGAGAGCCGACGCCGTCGGGGTCGAGCGCAGCCGGAACACCACCGTGTCGCGCGGCACGAAGGCTATGGGGTCGAACCATTCAGCCATGAGTTCCATCTGAACGGCGAGCCAGGGCTGGTTGCGGTGCAGGAAGTCCTGGTGAACGACAAGCGCGCCCGGGACGAGTGACGGGAAGAAGTCGGCCGCGATCCGGTCGGTGGAGCGCGCGGTCTTGCCCGCGTCGATCACGAGGACCGAGATCGGGCCGCCGTCCCAGCCGTTGTCCTCGATGTCGCCGGCATGCAGCGTCACCCGGTCGGCCCAGGGCGCCAGCAACGCCCGGGCGACAGGCAGCAGGTCCTCGCCCTCGAAGGGGGGCACGCCGGCGGGGTAGAGAAACCGCGCCTTGCCCTCGGGGTTGACGAGGAACCGGTCGTAGGCATGGACCGGGGTCGGGCGGCCGGCCCAGGCGGCGCCGGCCGCCAGCCGCGCGGTGGAACCGCCGGCGAAGCAGCCGAGGTCGACGATCGCGCCGTCGCCGCCGGGGGCCTCGGCGCCGAGCCAGAAGTAGAGCTTGCGTTCCTCGGAGCCGAGCATGGTGGGGATCGGGCGTGCCGCGCCCATCCGGCGCCACAGGACGCGCTGCCAGGGGGCCCCGGCGAAGGCGGGGTCGGGCGCGAGGGGGAAGCCGGTGGAAAGGTCGCGCGGGGGGCTTGGGTCCATCGCGCTGGCCTAGCAAACCCGGGGCCGCCGCTCAACCGTCGCTCGATCCCCCTTGCAACGCGGGGCCGCCTGCCGTAACTGCGGTGCCGGCCTTAGGGGTATAGCTCAGCTGGTAGAGCGACGGTCTCCAAAACCGTAGGTCGGGGGTTCGAGCCCCTCTGCCCC
>CAZOHN010000404.1:0-1958 GCA_964579325.1 uncultured Rhodobacterales bacterium | reverse complement strand
TCTCCCGAAACGGGCAGCGCAGGGCCTCTCCCTCGCCTCCAAACCCGTCACGGGAACCGAAGGACCCCCTGGCTCTGACACGACGGCCGCGCGACGGGGCCGGTCTTCGCGCTACTCCGACACGCGAGGTCTTCCGTGGCCCGCCGTCGGTCGTATCGTTCCCGCATGGCGCGGGATCCCTCAGCACCGACGACACGCACGGACCGGACCTCCGGGCCCCGATCTCGGCGGACACCCGCTCGCCCGGCCAGCCCTCTCGACGATGACCTGACGGCGATCATCCGGGCGCTTGCCAGAGCGGCGGCGCGGGCGGATCATCGCAGCGCCGTCGCCCGGGATGTGGCGGCCCACAGGGAGGCCCCCGCCGATGAAGAGGACCGCGATCTACGCCCGCTTCTCGACTGAGCTGCAGAACGACCGCTCGATCGAGGACCAGATCCACCTGTGCCGCAGCCATGCCGAGCGACAGGGCCTGCAGATCGTGGCGACCTTCGGCGACCGGGCGCGCTCGGGCGCCTCGGTCTACGGCCGCGAAGGGCTGATGGAGATGCTCCACGCCGCCCGCACGGGCAGTCTCGACGTGATCCTCGTGGAATCGCTCGACCGGCTGTCGCGCGACCAGGAGGATCTCGCCGGCATCTGGAAGCGGCTGACCTTTGCCGGGATCGAGCTCCGCGCCGTGCACGAGGGGACGGCCGACCAGGTGCAGATCGGGGTCCGGGGGCTTCTGGGCTCGCTCTACCTCGCCGACCTTGCCAACAAGGTGCGGCGCGGGATGGACGGAGTCCTGCGCGACGGGCGTCATCCGGGGGGGCGGGCCTACGGCTACCGGCCGGTGCCGGGCAAGCCCGGGGAGCTCGAGATCGTCCCGGCCGAAGCCGAGGTGGTCCGGCGCGTGTTCGCCGAGTACGTCGCCGGTCGCACGCCGCGCGAGATCGCCCGCGACCTGAATGGCGAAGGCATCGCCGCGCCGCGCGGGACGCGGTGGGCGGCCTCCACGATCAACGGCAACAAGACGCGGCACCACGGTATCCTCGTCAACGAACTCTACGCGGGCGTGCTGGTCTGGAACCGCATCCGGATGGTCAAGGATCCCGACACCGGCAAACGCGTGTCGCGCCCCAATCCGCAGGAGGAGTGGAAGCGCAAGGAGGTGCCCGCGCTTGCCATCGTCGACCGCGCGCTCTTCGACGCGGCGCAGGTGCGCAAGTCCGACCGTAGCCACGAGGCGCCGCAGCGAAGCCGCAAGGCGCGCTACCTCTTGTCGGGGCTCCTGAAGTGCGGCTGTTGCGGCGGCGGTCTGTCGGTGAAGGACCGCGATCACGGACGGGTCCGGGTTCACTGCAGCACCCGGCGCGAATCCGGGACCTGCGACAACGCCCGCGTCTTCTACATGGACGAGATCGAGGCGGCGGTCCTCGGCGGGCTCAAGCAGCACCTGAAGGCGCCGCACCTGTTGCGCGAATTCGCCGAGACCTATCAGCGCGAGCGCGACCGTGCGTCAGCGGACAAGCGGCGGCTGCGGGCGGGGCTCGAGGCGAAGCTGGCCGAGACGAAGCGCCTGCTGGACCGCGCCTGGGACGACTACGCGGCCGAGCGCCTGCCGACCGAACTGATCGGCGCCCGCATGCGCGAGCTGTCCGCCCGCCAGAAGGAGATCGAGACGGACCTCGCCGTCGCGCCCGAGGCGGACAACGTCGTGGGCCTGCACCCCGGCGCGCTGCGGCAGTACGAGGCCCATGTCGGCGAGCTGGAGGGCCTGTTCGCGCAGGGCATTTCCCCCGACCTCGAGGACGCCGCCGACCGCATCCGCCGCCTGATCACCCGCGTGGTCGTCACCCCCGGCCAGCCGGGCATGACCCTGCGCCTCGAAGGCCGCCTGTCCGAACTGATGGAAGCCCCGACCCTGTATCCCACCATGCGCATCCGGGCGTCGGGGGGATCGGTGGTAGCGGAGG
>CAZOHN010000403.1:0-1970 GCA_964579325.1 uncultured Rhodobacterales bacterium | reverse complement strand
TTCGAGGCCCGCGATCTTGCCCGCGTCCTTGGTGGCCTGGCGCTGGGCGTCGTTGAAGTAGGCGGGCACGGTGATGACGGCCTGCGTGACCGTCTCGCCGAGGTAGGCTTCGGCGGTTTCCTTCATCTTCTGCAGGATGAAGGCGCTGATCTGGCTGGGCGAATACTTCTCGCCGCGGACCTCGACCCAGGCGTCCCCGTTGCCGCCGTCGACGATGTTGTAGGGGACGAGCTTCTTGTCCTTCTCGACTTCCGCGTCACCCAGACGCCGCCCGATCAGCCGCTTGACGGCGAAGACGGTGTTCTCCGGGTTGGTCACGGCCTGCCGCTTGGCGGGCTGGCCGACGAGACGCTCGCTTTCGGTGAAGCCGACGATCGAGGGGGTCGTGCGTGCACCTTCGGAGTTCTCGATCACGCGCGGCTGCGAGCCGTCCATGATGGCGACGCAGGAGTTGGTGGTTCCGAGGTCGATACCGATGACTTTGGCCATGTGGCGATCCTTTTCCTTCGGCGATGATGTGGGAACAGGCCCTGAGGCGGCACCGTGATCCCGATCCCATGGATTGGCCGGGATGGCGGCCCGGCCGGCTTGACTGGGGGCTATATAGGAGGGGGTTCGGAGGCCCGCAAGGCAGGCGGAGGAGCGGGAAAGGAGGAATTGTGACAACGCGCGGACAGCAACCGCCGGTCAACCGTGCTGCACGCATGCACGCGCCCGCTCAAACTCCCCGCCGGCTCTCCGGCCAGACCGTCAGGGCGCTGCCTGGCCGCTCCCTGCAGACAGTGGCGGAAGGCCACCCTGATCGGCCCCGGGGTGACCTGGGCGACAACTCGCTCGGCAGCGCCCTTGCAGACTCGGATCGTGCCGCGTATATGCGCCTCAACAGCGGCGGTTCGGCCTCCACCCCCGAACCTCCACCGGCAGAGTATTGCGGGCCGCTCGGCCCGCTTTTTCGTTTCTGGACCCAAGCAACGTGACCGACCTCATCGCCAAAGCCGCAATCGACCGGCGCCTCGCGGACATCGTGGAACCTGCGATCCGCGGGCTAGGGTTCGAATTGGTGCGCGTGCGCCTGATGGGCGGACAGCGCAAGACGTTGCAGATCATGGCCGACCGGCCCGAGGGCGGGATCGAGGTCGCCGACTGCGCAAAGATCTCCACCGCCGTCTCGGCTGTGCTCGACGTCGAGGATCCGCTGTCGGACGCCTATACGCTTGAGGTCTCCTCGCCCGGCATCGACCGGCCACTGACCCGGTTCAAGGATTTCGACGCCTGGGCCGGTTTCGAGGCCAAGATCGAGACGACCGAGCTGATCGACGGCCGCAAGCGCTTCAAGGGCCTGCTGGCAGGCACCGAGGACGGCGAGGTGCTGATCGAGATCGAGGGACCCGAAGGGGCGCCGGTCGTGATCGGGCTGCAGTTCGACTGGCTTTCGGATGCCAAGCTCGTGCTGACCGATGACCTGATCCGCGAAGCGCTGCGGCAGAAGAAGGATGCTGGCCTCATCGACGAGAGCCAGTTCGACGCAATCGAAGAGGAACTCGACGCGGAAGACACCGCGGAGAAGGAGGAGTAAGCCATGGCGATCACATCTGCCAACCAGCTCGAGCTTCTGCAGACAGCCGAGGCCGTCGCCCGCGAGAAGATGATCGACCCCGGCCTCGTCGTCGAGGCGATGGAGGAGAGCCTCGCGCGGGCCGCCAAGAGCCGCTACGGCAGCGAGATGGACATCCGGGTCAAGATCGACCGGAAGACCGGCAAGGCGAACTTCACCCGCGTGCGCACGGTGGTCGAGGATGACGCCGTCGAGAACTACCAGGCGCAGTTGACGGTCGAACAGGCCAGACCCTACCTCGCCGACCCGAAGGTCGGCGACGAGATCATCGACGAGGTTCCGCCCGTGGACCTCGGGCGAATCGCGGCGCAGTCGGCCAAGCAGGTGATCCTGCAGAAGGTGCGCGAGGCCGAGC
>CAZOHN010000402.1:0-1975 GCA_964579325.1 uncultured Rhodobacterales bacterium | reverse complement strand
CTGGGCGCACCGCGCCCGCTCTTTGAACCAACTGGCTCGGGAAGAAGCGAGCACCGGCTCCCGCCGGGCGGCTGTGCATGCGCGCTGTCCGCCGAGAGCCCGGTGGTGCAACACCAAGGTTCATTCACTCAGGTTTCCCAACACCGAAAGGACATCAGATGACACAGACGCTCACAGACGCGAGCAGGCAACTCTTCGCGCGCAGCGCCGACGAGTCGCACGAGAGCATGCAGTCCCTCTGGGACGCGTGCGCCCTGTCCCGATCCGAGTCGCGGACGCAGTGGGTCCAGCCCGACGGGTTCGTCCCGGACGGCCACGACACACGGCTCCGGCTGGCGCTCGACGGCGTGCAGCACGACATGACGGACTGGAGCTTCGGCCAGCTGTGCAGGCTGGCCAACGTCTCCAAGGACACCATCAACCGGCTCTCGCCGAGGACCGCGTCGCACGCGCTCACGGAGACCCTGCCCCGCGGCGGCAAGCCGCTGCAGGTGCTCAGCCGCGACCGCACGGTGCGGGCCATCCACCCGCCCAGCTACACACGCGTCCACGACATCGACCTGCTGGCCATCGTCAAGGAGTTCGCGACCGACTTCGAGCCCCCGCAGACGGGGCTCGGGAACGCGACCGGCCTCTACCGCGGCGAGCAGGACATGTTCGTCTTCCTGATCGACCCGACCGGATGGACAGAGATCGACGGCGAGGCCTTCGCGCCCGGCTTCTTCCTCTGGAACTCCGAGGTCGGCAAGCGGTCGCTCGGCGTCAAGACGTTCTGGTTCCAGGCGGTCTGCCAGAACCACATCGTCTGGGACGCGACCGAGGTCGTCGAGTACAGCCGCAAGCACACCGCGAGCGTCGAGGAGGCGCTCCCGGAGATCCGGCGGCGCATCCACGCCCTCGTCGAGAAACGCGATGCACGACGCGACGGCTTCGTCGAGGTCATCCGCAAGGCGATGCGCGAGCGCATCGGCGACGACCAGGACGAAGCCCTCAAAATGCTCCAGAAGCACGGCATCCAGCGCACGCTTGCGAAGGACGCGCTGGGCATCGCCGAGGCGCAGGGGCGGCTGACGATCTTCGCGGTCGTCGACGCCCTCACCAGATTGGCCGGCCGCATGCCCAACGCGGGCGACCGGACCGAGGTCGACGAGAAGGCGAGCTCGTTGCTCGCCCTGGCGGTCTGAGACCGCGGCTCGACCAGCATCGAAAGCAGTAGTTCAACCAACCAAAGGAGAACACACCATGAGCAAGAACGAAAACGGCAACGGAAAGACCAAGCCGGTCCACGAGATCCGGCTCGGCGCCATCAAGGCGGCGATCTGGGCCAACGAGACCCAGAACGGACTCCGCCACAACGTCACCCTCAGCCGCCTCTACAAGGACGGCGAGGAGTGGAAGACGTCCGACAGCTTCGGCCGCGACGACCTGCCCATCGTCGCGAAGATCGCCGACATGGCCCACACCTGGATCCACCAGGAGGGCAAGAGCGGCGGCAACGGCGGCTGACCCAGCCCGCCGGCAGGTTCCCCAACGAGGTCCACCCCCGCACCACCGGGCCTCGTTCCTGACCCGCAGCACCAACTAACACGAACTGATACGATCCCGGCATGCCCAGCCGCGGCGACGCCAAGCCGAAGACCTCCCCGCCGCCCGACGTCATGACCGTCGACCAGCTCGCGGCGTACCTCCAGATCGCCAAGTCCTCGCTCTACAAGCTCGCCCAAGAGGGCAAAGTCCCCGGACAGAAGGTGGGGAAGCACTGGCGGTTCAAGAAGGACGCGATCGACCGGTGGCTTGAAGACTCCGGACCCACTGCAGCATCCACACGCCACTCAGGAGGTCCGCAGCGATGAAGGCAACCGAAGCGAAGCTGCTGGAGTTCCTCAAGAAGTCCCCGCAGTTCATCATCCCGATCTACCAGCGCACCTACAGCTGGACCGAGCGCGAATGCGAGCAGCTGTGGGACGACATCTTG
>CAZOHN010000401.1:0-1986 GCA_964579325.1 uncultured Rhodobacterales bacterium | reverse complement strand
TGCGCATGATGCCGAGGTCGGTGCCGGCATGCGGCTCGGTCAGGTTCATCGTGCCTGTCCAGTCGAGGCTGACCATCTTCGGCAGGTAGGTGGCCTTCTGCTCGTCGGTCCCGTGCGCGAGGATCGCGCCGATCGCGCCGTGCGTCAGGCCCTGATACATGTTGAACGCCATGTTGGCCGAGACCATGATCTCGCCCACCGCGGTGCCCATCAGGTAGGGCAGGCCCTGACCGCCGAATTCCTCGGGCAGGTCCAGCCCGTTCCAGCCGCCGTCCTTGACCGCCTCGAAGGCGGCCTTGAAGCCCGTGGGCGTGTAGACCACCCCGTTCTCAAGCCGGCACCCCTCGAGGTCGCCCACCGCATTGAGCGGGGCCAGGACCTCGGAGGCGAGCTTGCCTGCCTCGTCGAGCACCGCCGCGGTGAAGGAGGCTTCGAGGTCGGCGTAGCCGGGCGTGGTGGCCTCGGCGACCTTCAGGACCTCGTGCAGCACGAACTGCATGTCCTTCACGGGGGCGGTATAGCTCGGCATGGTCGTCTCCCTGTTCGGAGGCGCCGTCTCAGGCGGCGGCGCCCGTCTTGTCCATCTGGGCGAGCATCTGCGCGCCCCAGTCGATCTGCACCTGAAGCTCCGCGATCGCCTGGTTCAGCTCGTCACGCTGCTTCGTCATCTCATCGAGCCGGTTAACAGCCAGTTCATAGGTCTTGCGCAGCTGCACCAGTTCGCCGTCGTTCATGCTGTAGAGATCCAGCAGTTGCCGAATGTCCTCGAGGCTGAAACCGAAGCGCTTGCCGCGCAGGATCAGCTTCAGCCGCGCGCGGTCGCGGCGGGTGAACAGGCGGCGGGTGCCGATGCGGATCGGCTGCAGGAGCTCCTTGGCCTCGTAGAACCGCAGCGTGCGCGGCGTCACGTCAAAGGCCTCGCACATCTCGCGGATCGTCATGGTCGTTTCGGTGGTGGTGTCGGTCGTCTTGTCGCTGGTCATCATCCCGTTGCCCTTTCTCGGTCGAGCGAAGGCCGTGAGATGCTGAGGGTCCGATCACATTACAAGCAGGATTGACGTCTGCGTAAGTTGGACGTTGCGTCACGAACGGGCTGACGAAACGTCATGCAAGGTGACGTGCGGGAAAGCGCAACATTCTGTCCGCTGCATGGCAGCGGAGACGGGGGAAATTTCCATCGTAGTTCCCCGTAAAACAAGGGGATTCGACTTTGGCGGTAGGCGCTGCAACCCTCAATCCTGGGTTGTGCCGGCGTGATCGCGCAGGCGACGCAGGTCGGCGATTGTCGCATCGAGCTGGCGGCGCTGTTCGTCCAGCACCCCCAGTTGCCGGTCCGCAAGCCGCACCCATTCGCGCATCTGCGCCTCGGTCCCGTGCTTTTCGTAGATCAGCAGCCACTGCCGGATCTCCTCGAGGCTGAACCCGAAGCGCCGCCCGCGCAGGATCAGTTTCATCCGGCCGATCTCGCGCGGGCCGTACCACCGCGCCCGGCCGTCCTTCTCGGGGGCCAGCAGCTCGATGTACTCGTAGTAGCGCAGCGTCCGCGGCGTGACATCGAACTCGGCGCACATCTCCTTGAAGCTGAGGCGGCGGTCGGACATCGGCAATCTCCCTGTCGGAAACCTATAGCTCCGAGGGGAATGGCGCAAATCCTTAACTGTCCGCGAACTGCCGGGTCCTTGCACCGGATGCGGGCAAGGGCTTGCAGGTGGCGGGCGGGGGCGGAATAACGGGGCGATGGGGCAGGGTGGCACATGACGGCGGGTGGCGGCAGGTCAGACAAGGCGAAGCTGGCGCGCCAGTTCATCGAGGCGATCCCGCATGCAAGGGCGCTGTCGATGAGCCTCGACGCCATCGGCGAGGGAAAGGCCGAGATCTCGATGCCCTGGGACGCGCACCTCGTGGGCGACCCGGCGACCTGGGTGATCGCGGGCGGCGCGGTCTCGGCGCTGATGGATACCTGCGGCGGGGCGGCGGTGATGAGCC
>CAZOHN010000400.1:0-1988 GCA_964579325.1 uncultured Rhodobacterales bacterium | reverse complement strand
GCGTCGGCGTACATGTGGCTCAGTTCGACGTCCGGATACTCGGCGTCGTGCACCTCCTGCACCACCTGCCGCCACAGAACGCCGGATTCCATGACGTTGGCCTTCTCCATCGAGCAGACCTTGTTGCCGCGCTTGCGGGCAAGCTCGAAGGCCGAGCGGGCGACGCGGGCGATCTCGCCTTCGGTGTAGCGCTGGGTGTTGATGCCCACGCGCTCGTTGCCTTCCTTGATGATGCCACGCGGTTCGCCGAAGTAGACGCCGGAGGTCAGCTCGCGGATGATCATGATGTCGAGGCCCGCGACGACGTCCTTCTTGAGCGAGGAAAAGTCGGCGAGGGCATCGAAGCACTGCGCGGGGCGGAGGTTGGCGTAGAGGTCCATCTCCTTGCGCAGCCTCAGCAATCCGCGCTCGGGCTTTACCTCGAAGGGCAGGACGTCGTACTTCGGGCCGCCCACGGCGCCGAGGAGGACGGCATCGACGGCCTGGGCCCGTTCCATCACGGCGTCGGTGAGCGGCGTGCCGTGGACGTCGTAGGAGCAGCCGCCCACGAGACCTTCCTCGACGTCGAAGCGCACCCCGCGCTTCTCCCCCATCCAGTCGATGATCTTGCGGACCTCGGTCATGACCTCGGGGCCGATCCCGTCGCCGGGCAGGATGAGAAGGGAGGAGTTGGGCATGGTGTGATCCTCGGGCTTTCCGTGCCGGGCGGGTTACCCTGCGTCCGGGCGGATGGCAAGCGGGCGGCGGCAGGCGCGGGGTCGGGTGTCGGGAGAGGGTGTCGGGGCGGGCGTGGGGTCGGGTGTTTGCGGGGACTGGTTAACGCCGCGGGCGAATCGGGCGGCAAGGGACTGATATCATTCGGGAGGGGCGTACGCAGCCTGCACACAGCCCGTACACAACCCGTGCACCGCGGCGCGGGGAAAGCGAGCGTTGCCAAGGGGTTGGAGATCCCGGCCAGCGGGCGGGTTAACGGAGCGCGCGGTGTGCCGTGAGGACGCGCTGCGGGGAGGAACGTTTTGCGGCATGATGGCCCGGTCGGGACGGAACGGGGAGAGCGGGGATGGCGGAGACGGCACTGATCCTCGGCGCGCGCGGCCGGTTCGCGGCGGCGGTTGCGGCGGCACTTGCGGCGGACGGGTGGGAGATCCGGCCCTACCGCCGCGGCTCGGGGCCAATTGGCGAGGCGGCGCGGGGCTGCGCGCTGATCGTCAACGGGTGGAACCCGCCCTATCCGCGCTGGGAGGCGGAGGTGCCGGGCCTCGTGGAGCAGGTGGTGGCGGCGGCGCGCGCCTCGGGCGCGACGGTCCTTCAGCCGCTCAACGTCTATGTCTACGGACCGGGATCGCCGGAGGTGTTGAGGATCGACACCCCGCACCGCGCGACGAACCCTCTGGGCAGGGTCCGCATTGCGCTCGAAGCGGCGATGCGGGACGCCGGTGTGCCGGTCATCCTGCTGCGGGCCGGGGATTTCATCGACACGAAGCGGTCTGGCAACTGGCTGGATCAGGTGGTCGCGAAGCCGCTGGCGAAAGGGCGGATCGCCTATCCCGGTCCACTCGACAGCGTGCATGCCTGGGCCTTCCTGCCCGATCTGGCGCGGGCGGCGGCGGGGCTCGTCGCGATCCGGCGCGCGCTTCCGCCGGTCTGCGAGGTGCCGTTCGCGGGCTATTCCCTGACCGGAGCGCAACTGGCGGAGGCAATCGCCGCGGGGTCGGGACGCCCTGTCGCAGCACGGCAGATGAGCTGGCTGCCGCTCCGGATCGCGCGGCCGTTCTGGCCGATGGCGAGGGGGCTTCTGGAGATGCGCTATCTCTGGGACATGCCGCACAGGCTGGATCCCGGCCCGATGGCGAGGCTGTTGCCGGGCCTGGTGGAGACCCCTGCGCCCGAAGCCTTGCGCGCGGCGCTGGCCTAGGCCGGGGCGGGGGCGCTGCCCCATATGCGCTAACTTAAGGGTTGGCGCTTGGAGCCTTGCGTGATTCAACATC
>CAZOHN010000399.1:0-1989 GCA_964579325.1 uncultured Rhodobacterales bacterium | reverse complement strand
CCTCCCCGCTCTTTTCTCTTTTCACCATCCACAGGAGGCGTCGCGTGCCTGGGATCTACGAACGGTTTGGTGTTTCGGTGATCGTCAATGGCAAGGGGACGGCCACGCGGCTGGGTGGGGGGATGATGCATCCCGAGGTTCTGGCGGCGATGGCCGAGGCTTCCGGCGCGAGCGTGGACATGGTGGCGCTGCAGGCGGCGGCGGCAGCACGGATCGCGGCTGCGACAGGGGCGGAGAGCGGGTTGGTGACGAGTGGGGCCGCGGCCGGGTTGCTGCTGGCGGCGGCGGCTTGCCTGGCGCGGCTGGATTTGGCGGCGATGGCGCGATTGCCCCGGGCCCGTGGGTTGGCGGATGAGGTGGTGATGGTGCGCAGTCAGCGGAATGCCTACGACCATGCGGTCAGGACGGCCGGCGCCCAGATCGTCGAGGTGGGCTTGCCGGATCGGTTCGCGGGTGCGGGTGAGCGGGATGCGGAGGCTTGGGAGATCGCGGCGGCCATCGGGCCCCGGACCGCGGCGGTGTTGTGGGTGGCAGGCGAGCACGCTTTGCCGCCGCTCGAGGACGTCGTGGCTGTCGCGCGTGAGCACGGCGTGCCGGTGATCGTGGATGCGGCGGCGGAGTTGCCGCCTCAGGCGAACTTGCGGCGGTTCATCGAGCTGGGTGCCGATCTCGTGGTCTTCTCGGGCGGCAAGGCCTTGGGCGGGCCGCAGGCTTCGGGAATCCTGGCGGGCAGGCGGGATCTGGTGATGTCGGCAGCGTTGCAGATGCTGGATCTGGACATGGCATTCGAGGTGTTCCAGCCGCCGGCTGCGTTCATCGACCGGGCGTTGCTGCCGGGCTTGCCGAGGAACGGGGTGGGGCGGCCGTGCAAGGCGGGCAAGGAGGAGATCGCCGGGCTCCTGGTGGCGCTCGAGCGGTTCCTGGCGGAGGGTGACGAGGCCAGGTCCGAGCGGTGGGCTCGGCCGCTCTTGGCGATCGCGGACGGGCTGCCGGGCCTGCCGCTGCGGCTCGTTGACGGCGTGGTGCCGCGCTTGTGCCTCGAGGTCGGGTCGCAGGAGCGGGCGCGGGCGATCGAGCGGGCGCTGCGCGCACGCCGGCCGCAGGTGTTCCTCGAGCCCGGGGAGTTGGCATCGGGGCGGATTTGGGTCTCCCCCTTGGCGCTCAGGGACGGGGATGCGGCGTTGATCGTGGCGGCGCTCGGGGAGGTTTGGTGATGGCCGGCAGGGTCGCAGGGCGGGTCGCAGTGGTGCTCGGTGCCGCGCGGGGAATCGGGGCCGGAATCGCCGAGCGCCTCGCCGAGGAGGGGGCGCGCGTGCTGATCGGCGATGTGGAGGATGCGCTCGGCCAGGCCACTGCGGCGCGGCTGGGCGGGCTCTATCGGCATTGCGACGTCGGCGAGCCGGCGGACGTGGACGCCGTGGTGGCGGCGGCGGTCGAGGCCTTCGGGCGGCTCGACATCATGGTGCAGAATGCCGGCATCTTTCCGCTGAACGAGCTGGTCGACATTCCCGTCGAGGAGTGGGACCGGGTGCTGCGGGTCAACCTGCGCGGCTCGTTCCTGGCCTGCCGGTCGGCGATGCGGGTGATGCGCGGCCAGCGCTACGGGCGGATCGTGCTCACCTCGTCGATCACCGGGCCGCGGGTGGTGCCGCCGGCGCATGCGCACTATGCGGCGAGCAAGGCCGGGATCAACGGGCTGATCCGCGCCGCCGCGCTCGAGGGCGCGGCCTTCGCAGTGACCGTGAACGGCGTCGAGCCCGGCAACATCATGACCGAGGGAATGCGGGCGGAGCGCTCGGACGCGTATATCGCTGCGATGGCCGCATCGATCCCGCTGGGCGAGCTCGGAACCCCGAGGGACGTGGCGAACGCGGTGCTGTTCCTGGCGTCGGACGAGGCACGCTACGTCACGGGGACGACGATCGTCGTGGATGGCGGGCAGATCTTGCCGGAGAGTAAAGGGTAGAAGATGTGGGGAAGATGATCTTC
>CAZOHN010000398.1:0-1993 GCA_964579325.1 uncultured Rhodobacterales bacterium | reverse complement strand
CCCCGCCCCCCAGTCTCGCCCGGTCTCCCAGGGTCTCCCCCGCACACCCCCGTGCACCCCGGCACGCCCCCGCGCATCGCCGCACGCCCGTGGATGTCCGCCCGCTTCTTCCGACCCCAAGTATCCTCGGGGGTGAATGGACGGGCCCCGGCCCGTCCAGAGGGGGCAGACGGCCCCCTCCCTTCAGGCTCGCGGGCCTGCCCGCGAGCCCGGCCCAACGCCGGGCAAGCAGGGGCGGAACGCCCCTGCGCCGTCCCGGAGGCGGGAGGGCCTCCGGCGACGCACCGCACGGTTGCGCAACCGGATCTTCACCGCTCCGACGGATCCTTCCGCCCGCGGTCGGGGCCTCCGGAGGTCCCCCCTCCGCAGAGCTTTCGCCGACCCCGTCCCGCAAGGCTCGGGGACCCGGCGCGGGTCTCGGACGAACTCCGGAAGACGCCTCGGAACGGAACAGGGACGGTCAGGTCGCGAACTGGCCCACCGACGCTTCGAGGCGGGGGTAGCGGTAGCCCAGCGTGATCGCGCGTGTCACGTTAAGCACCATGAGGGCGCCCCAGAGGCCGTGGTTGCCGAAGGCAGGCACGAACAGGACGACGGCAAGGACATAGACGGCGACCGACTGGAGCATGGCGTTGCGCATCTCCCGCGTCCAGGTCGCCCCGATGAAGATGCCGTCAAGCATCCAGCTCGCAATGCCCAGAAGCGGCGCGAGCACCAGCCACGGCAGATAGGTGCGGGCAGCCTGCCGCACCTCTGGCGCGGTGGTCATCAGGTCGATGATCTGCGGCCCCGCGATCCAGAACAGAAGGCCGAGCAGCAGCGCCCCGCCCGCTCCCCACTGCGACGCGAGGATGGACGCATGTCGCACGCTCGCCCGGTTCCGCGCCCCCACCGCGCCGCCCACCGTCGCCTCCGCCGCGAAGGCGAAGCCGTCGAGCGCGTAGGCGGTGATCTCGAGGAATTGCAGCAGCACCTGGTTGGCGGCCAGCGTCACGTCGCCCTGCCCCGCACCGAGGAACAGGAACGTGGTGAACGCCCCCTGCAGCAGGACCGAGCGGATCATGATGTCGCCGTTCACGCTCAGCATCCGGCGCAGCGGCGCGGCGGCGAGGAGCCGCGCCGGGTCGGCCCAGCCGGGCACCCGGAACGCGCCCCGGCAGAGCCAGAGGCCGAAGGCCAGCCCGGTCCACTCGGCGATCAGCGTGGCAATGGCGACGCCCTGCACCCCCCAGCCCAACCCAAGGACGAACCACAGGTCCAGCCCGATGTTCAGCCCGTTCATCCAGATCTGGAGCAGGAACACCCCCCGCGTCCGCTCGACCGCGATGAGCCAGCCGGTCACCGCGTAGAGCGCGATGGTCGCGGGCGCGCCCCAGATGCGGATCGAAAGGTATTGCTGCGCCAGAGCCTCCACCTCGGCGCTGGCGGGCGCGACCTTGAAGGCCGCCCAGAACAGGCCGGCCTGCCCCGCGATCAGCACGGCCCCGGCGGCGCCCGCGATCATCAGCGCGCGCATCAACCCCGCGCTGACCTCCGCCCCGTCGCCCGCGCCGCGCGCCTGCGCGACAAGGCCGGTGGTGCCCATCCGCAGAAAGCCGAACACCCAGTAGAACATCGCCAGAACGATCGCCCCGATCCCCACGGCGCCGATCGGCGCGGCGAGGCCCATCTGGCCCACGACCCCGGTATCGACCGCGCCCAGAAGCGGCACGGTCGCGTTCGACAGCACGATGGGCAGCGCGATCCGCAGGACCCGGGCATGGGTCACCGGTTCGGCCGGCGCGGCCGCGCCCGGGGCGGCTTCAGCCATCGCGGGAGGGCATCAGGAAATGCCCGGTCCCCTGCGCGAAGAGCCGGGCGCGGTTGTCCTGCCAGGCCTCGACATGGACGCTCGCATAGCGCCGGCCCGAGCGGTTCACCCGTGCCCGCGCATAGGCGTCGCGCGGCAGGCCGGTGCGCAGGTAGTCGACCGTGAAGTCGATGGTCTTGGGCA
>CAZOHN010000397.1:0-1999 GCA_964579325.1 uncultured Rhodobacterales bacterium | reverse complement strand
GGTCATCATCCGCCACTGTCCTTGGACCGATGGCGGACAATGGCTCATGCTCCGTTCTCGGCCCCGTGTGTTGCAACCCGAACCTTTTCCGAAGATCGTCGGTGACCGCCAGCGTCACCCACGGCCGCGCGTTGCGCTGCGCCAGAGGATCCGCGCGCGACCTCATACACCGCCAACTGGGACACTGCCAAAGCGCCGGACGCGAATATTCCCGCCGAGGCACTCGCTCTCGTGTCCCAAACCGTGCAGATTCTGCTGGGTCGATACACTCGGCCGACCCAGCTTGCAGTCTCGCAGCCCCGACGCAGACGCCGCGCCATGGCATTGTTCCGCGCCACCGCGCCCCCAGAATCTCTTCAGGCAACGCCGATCCTGATCGACAATCCGGTAGCGGCGATGCCGTCCGGGGATGACTGCGAGGGACATGGCGCAGAGCCGGCGGCCCGGGCGGATCAGATCCGACAAGTCCCGTGCCGGACGCTCCGTCGATGCTCCGGATTAGATCGATGCAAAGAGCGCGTAGTCGGGCGCCCGTCGAACCCGCAGGAATTCGAGAGTGGCGGCAGGCAGCGTCAGGTCGCGCGCAGGAGAACTGTTGAGGCGGGGCAGAACCAGGTCGCAATCGAGTTCGGCCTCGAGAAAGGCCGTGAACTCCTCGAAACGGTCATAGCGGAACAGCCGGTCAACCGCGAGGCCCCCACCTGGATCGGTGAGGAAGGCGAACTGGGACCCGACGTCGGCCGGCCCGCCTGGTTCTCCGTCAAGATTGGCGCGGACAAAGGCGTCGAAGCTTGCCAGGGACGGCGGAACCCGTCGATCCTCGTCAACTAAACTAGCGGCACCGGTCGCCGCCACCATGTCTCGACCCGCACCTCCGCGCCCGGAAAGTGCTGCCATGCCCGGTTCGTCGCTATTCAGGTCGTCCTCGGCGACCTCGCGACGCCGCGCGCGATACCAGCTGGCCAGCCAGTCCAGAGGCTCGCGCATGAGCGCCGCGATACGGAAGGGACCGCCTGCCTCGGCCTCGAGGAAGGGAGCAAGTCCATCCCGGAACGCCGCGGCGGAGGTGTGACGGAGGCCCGGTGGCCGAAGGATCGCAAGGTCGGCCATCGTCCCGAGCGCCGCTTCGAGCGAAGTCGAACCGGTTTTCGGTGTGGCGAGAACGACCAGGCGCTGACGCCAGAACACGAGCATGATGACACCGCCAGAAGGAACAGAAGCCGCCGTAAACTACTCCTTAACCCCCGACACGCAAGGATCATCGCGAAGAATTCGATTGAAATGTTCGCGTTTCGATCTCATAAGTGGGCAGAACGGAACCAGAACAATGGCGGCGATTGCCGCGCGATAACCGGTGTGGAATAAGGAGACGGAAATGGCAGGCGGGGCGATCTACGAGATGCAGGACAAGCGGAACCCGGACAGGCAGAAAGCGCTCGACTCCGCCCTCGCCCAGATCGAAAGGCAGTTCGGCAAGGGCTCGATCATGAAACTCGGGGCCAATAATCCGGTGATGGAGATCGAGGCGACCTCGACCGGCTCGCTCGGTCTCGATATCGCCCTCGGAATCGGCGGCCTGCCGAAGGGCAGGGTGGTCGAGATCTACGGGCCGGAAAGCTCGGGGAAGACGACGCTCACGCTCCATGTGGTGGCCGAGGAGCAAAAGAAGGGTGGCGTCTGCGCCTTCGTCGATGCGGAGCACGCGCTCGACCCGCTCTATGCCCGCAAGCTGGGCGTGAACCTCGACGAGCTTCTGATCAGCCAGCCAGACACCGGCGAGCAGGCGCTGGAGATCGTCGATACCCTGGTCCGTTCGGGCGCGGTAGCGCTGATCGTGGTCGACTCTGTCGCGGCACTCACGCCCAAGGCGGAACTTGAGGGCGACATGGGCGACGCGACAGTTGGCGCCCAGGCCCGGCTGATGAGCCAGGCGATGCGCAAGCTGACCGCGAGCATCAGCCGGTCGAATTGTATGGTGATCTTCATGAACCAGATCCGC
>CAZOHN010000396.1:0-2000 GCA_964579325.1 uncultured Rhodobacterales bacterium | reverse complement strand
ACCCGCTGCGGGAACGGCATCTCGATGCCCTCGGCCTTGAGCGCGTTCCAGATCGCGAAGAGCACGACCGAGCCGTACTTGTTCTTGCCGTCGTCGATCCCCTGCACCCAGTACTCCACCGCGAAGTCCACCGACGACTCCCCGAACCCCTTCAGCTCAACGTCCGGCCCGTCCGGCTCGGCCAGGACGAACGGCAGCGCCGCGACCGCCCGCTCGATGATATCCGGCACCCGGTTGATGTCGGTCTCATAGCTCACCGAGAAGGCCGCCTCGTAGCGGTTGGCGCTGCCCTGGTCCGAGTAGTTCACCACACGCGTGGTGATGAAATGCTCGTTCGGCACCACGATCCACTTGCCGTCGAAGGTTTCCAGCACACAGGCCCGCGCCGTCATCTTCACGATCGTGCCCTGCTCGCCGCCGTCGAGCTCCACATAGTCGCCCACCGTGGTCTGGCCCTCGACCAGCAGGATGATGCCCGAGATGAAGTTCGCCGCGATCTGCTGGAGCCCAAGCCCGATGCCGACACCGAGCGCACCACCGATGACGGCGATTGCCGTCAGGTCGATGCCCATGATGTTGAGCAGTAGCAGGAAGGCGACGCCGAAGATCACCACCTCGGCCGCCTTGATCGCAAGTTCGCGGGTGGCCGGCCGCAGTTCCTGCTGCGCCTTTATGTAGCTTGCCGACTGCCGGTTGGTCCACGATCCGAACCAGAACAGAAGACTCCCCGCGATCAGCCCCCGGATCAGGGCCATCGCCGTGAACGAGATGTTTCCAAGGCTCACGGTCATCGCGTTCAGCCAGGCCGACACATCGTCGAGCAGGCCCAGCGCGTAAAGTCCCGCAACCGGGATCAGGACATACTTGCCCAGAAGCCGCAGGAACGGCTCGGTGACGATCTCGCGCACCAGCGTGCGTGCGGCGAGGAACAGGAACACCCGCTTGCCGAAGGCGATCACGTCGCCCGACCCGAAAAGCGACCGGGTGACAGTCTCCCCCCCCGCGGTGAAGGCATAGGCCAGGAGCGGCAGCAGGAGCGGCAGGAACAGGATCACCCAGCGCCGCGCGATGGCGACGATCCCCCGCGACCCTTCCGCGGGGGCGAGGAGCCGCGTGAGCCGCGCCTTCAGGATGCGCGAGATCACCACGGCCAGCACATAGGCCCCCGCAAGGAGCGCGAACTGCGACCACGCGGCAGGAGAGATCAGCCAGCCCCGCGCCAGCTCGAGCCCCTGCTCGGCATAGCCCATGACCATGGTCAGGAATTCCGACTCCATCTCCATCGCACACCCCTTGCCACGCGCCGCCGCCGCGCCATGCTGATGGCACCGGAAACCCCGTCAGGCAAGCACTTGGATACCGCCGACCCGATCTGCCCGCTCTGCCTCCGCCCGATCCCGCCGGGCGCGCGGGCGAGCCGCCATCACCTCGTGCCGCGCCTCAAGGGCGGCAAGGGTGGGCCGACAGTGCTCATGCACCACCTCTGTCATCGCGAGGTGCACGCAACGCTGACCGAGGCCGATCTCGCGCGCGCCTACGCCACGCCCGAGGCGCTCCGCGCCCATCCCCGCCTCGCCCGCTTCGCCGAATGGATCGCAAAACGCCCGCCAGACTTCTCCTCCAAGGTCCCCGGCCCCCGGCGCCGACGGTAGCCAACACCGCCGCAACCGCCTCGCCCAGCACCTCCCCTCCCTCTCGTGGGGAGTGGATTTGGGTGGGCGTGGGGGCGTGCCCCGCAAGCCGCCCCGCGCCGCCCAGCGCCTCCCTCCCCCTCGTGGGGAGGGGATGGGGGTGGGGGGCGCCCGGCAGGCCGTCCCGTGCCCCGCCTCTCCTGCTTCGCCGAATGGATCGCAAGGCCTCCGATGGCTTCTCCTCAAAGCCGCCCGACCTGCAGAGAAGACGGGAGAAAGCACCGGCAAGACCGCCCGGCACAGCGCCTCCCCTCCCCCTCGTGGGGAGGGGATGGGGGTGGGGGGCGCCAGGCAGGCCGCCGCGACCCG
>CAZOHN010000395.1:0-2040 GCA_964579325.1 uncultured Rhodobacterales bacterium | reverse complement strand
GGGCCAGACGGCTCAAGGCCCTGATCGCGCGGGAGAGGATGGCGTGATGCCCGACCTTGGAAAGTATGCGGTCGAGGTGCTCTCGGCCTATGGCGTGTCGATCCTGATGATTGCCGTTCTTGTCTTGGCCTCGTTCGTCAAGGGCGCGAAAGTCCGGCGGCAACTGGCCGAGGCCGAGGCGCGCCGGGGCACGATCGATGGCGTTTAGACCGCTCGTGCTCATTCCGCCGGCGGTCTTTGCACTGCTTGCGGGGCTGTTCGCCGCGGGCATGTTCCGCGACGATCCCGATGCGCTGCCTTCGGCGCGCGAGGGGCAGGCGGTTCCAGCGGTGCAGCTGACCGCCCTTGGAGATGCGCCGCTCCTCGACGATGCGGTATTGCGCGAGCCGGGTGTGAAGCTCGTGAACATCTGGGCAAGCTGGTGCGCGCCCTGCCGGATCGAGCACCCGGTGCTGATGGAGATCGCTGCCAGCGGTATCCCGATCTACGGCATCAACTACAAGGACGACCCGGCCAAGGCGATCGCATTCCTCGACGAACTCGGTAACCCCTATGCCGCACTCGGGGCCGATGCGGCGGGGCGCACGGCGATCGACTGGGGCGCCTACGGCGTGCCCGAAACCTTCGTGATCGACGGAAGCGGGACGGTGCGGCTGCGGTTCGCCGGGCCAATCACGCCCGAGATCTTCGCCAACCGGATCGGACCGGCGATCGAGGCGGCCCGGGACTGAGACCATGAAGACACCTAAAGGCACGTCGACCGGAAGTTCCGGTGTGGGTGACTGTGTGCCGTGCCTGTGGGCTCTTCAGAGGGCGAACGCCGCGAAGATCAGCAGCGAATAGAAGAGCAGTTCAAACCAAGGCATTGATGGCAATTGAGAACGGTGTCTACGCATTGGAAACGCTTGGCGGCCAAATTCTTAATCTTTGGTTAACGATACGCGGGCTGCGCGCGGCGCGACGGCTCAAAGTTGACCTTGGGTCACTCTTGGGCTGGTTTCCGCCTATGGCAAAGGGGACCCGGGGGGTCCCCTTCACCGCTTCTGTCTGCGTTGGGATCAGGCCGCGGCGAGGTTCCGAAGCACGTAGTGCAGGACGCCGCCGTTCTCGACGTACTCGATCTCGATGACGGTATCGATCCGGCACTTGAGCTGGATCGTCTCTGTCGTTCCGTCGGCGCGAATGATCGTGCAGGGCACCATGCTCAGCGGCTTGAGGTCGCCGGCAAGGCCGGTGATGTCGAAGGTCTCGTCGCCCTTCAGGCCCAGCGTCTTGCGGTTCTGCCCGTTCGTGAACTCGAACGGGATCACCCCCATGCCGACGAGGTTCGACCGGTGGATGCGCTCGAAGCTCTCGGCGATCACGGCCTTGACGCCCAAAAGCGCGGTACCCTTGGCCGCCCAGTCGCGGCTCGACCCGGCGCCGTACTCGATGCCGCCGATCACCACGAGGGGCACGCCCTTGTCCTGCCAGGCCATCGAGGCGTCGAAGATCGCCGTCTGCTTGCCGTCCGGACCCTTGGTGTATCCGCCTTCCACGCCGTCCAGCATCTCGTTGCGGATCCGGATATTGGCGAAGGTGCCGCGCATCATCACCTCGTGGTTGCCGCGGCGCGAGCCGTAGCTGTTGAAGTCGCGCGTGGGGATCTGGCGCTCCACCAGGTAGCGGCCCGCGGGGGTAGTGTCCTTGAACGAACCCGCAGGGCTGATGTGGTCGGTCGTCACCATGTCGCCCAGGATCGCCAGCGGACGCGCGCCGAGGATGTCGGTGATGACCCCCGGTTTCGCCCCCATGCCGCGGAAGTAGGGCGGGTTCTGGATGTAGGTCGAGGTCGGCGGCCAGTCGTAGGTGAGGCTGTCGGTAGTCTCGACCGACTGCCACTTGGCGTCGCCCTTGAAAACATCGGCGTATTTCTTCAGGAACGCCTCGCGTGTCACGGTGGCGTGCACGAGGTCGGCGATTTCCTTGTTGGTGGGCCAGATGTCCTTGAGGAACACCGGGTTGCCTTCGGGTGTGTGGCCCAGCGTCTCGGTCGTCAGG
>CAZOHN010000394.1:0-2048 GCA_964579325.1 uncultured Rhodobacterales bacterium | reverse complement strand
GCCTCCTCAGCAAAATCTGTGGGGTCCCTTCGGCTCTGGTAGGTCACCCAGTTGATGATAGAGGGCGATAGCGAGGGTTTCGGGGCGTCGGAAGCCGTACGCCTTTCTCGTAGCGACTTTCGCCTTGCCGTTCATTCCCTCGACGGCGGCCGCGGAGATCGCGCCCTTCGCACGGAACCAGTTGAGGATGAGCGGTCGATGCGCTTGCAGCATCCGGGCGACCTGCTTCATCGGCTCGATGCGCGAACGCATGACGCGGGTGCACCAGCGATCGAGGAACACGCCGGCCCAGCGGGGGGACACGTAGGACCAGAAGCCTCGGAGATCTTCCTTGAGGAGATAGGCCCGGACGCTGCGGAGGTTGTACTTGAGCAGGTCGAGGAGCTTCGCTTCCTGCCTCTCGGTGAGGTTCTCAGGCCGCTTGAGCAGGGACCACCGCGAGTGCTTGAGGACGGGCTCGTAGCCGTTCGCCGCGAGCTGCCTGGTCTCGTCTGCGCGGACCTTGTCGATCGCCTTGCTGAGGTGCTGTGCGATGTGGAACCGGTCGAGCACGTGGACCGCGCCGGTCGCCTTCTTCCTGATGACCTTCAGGTACGGCTTCCACATGTCGCTGCAGATGAAGCGGAGGTGGGCGGTTCGCTGTTTGCCGAACCACCGGAAGAAGCGGAGCAGCGTCTTGACGCGGCGATGCTCCCCGACCCAGAGCAACCGACGGCGGCCTGCATCGATCTGGTAGACGACCGTCATGTATTGGTGGCCTTTGGCCCAGGCGATTTCGTCGACGCCAATCGCCGTGATCCCCGACAGATCGACATGGGCCTGGCCCCATTCGACCGCCAACTTGACGGCTCGAAACACGCTGTCCCAGCTGGTTTGGAAGGCTCGAGCGGTCTCCGCCCAGCTCATGCGCTTGGCCCACCGTGCGAGGAACCACGCGTAGGTCTTGGTCAGGGGCGACTTGCCGTCCGCCCACGGCACCGCCTCGACGACGATGCCACAGGTGGGGCAGTTCACGCGCCGCATCACGTAGACGAAGAAGACGAGGATGCCCCACAGGGGCACGAACTCGAAGCGGCGTGGCGGGAGGCGGTCGTAGCCGGGCCTCGGACGCATACAGCCCGAACAGACCGCCTTGGCGTTCGCGCGCGGGTAGATGTCGATCTCGATGGAGAGCTGTCCGTCGTCGTCCTCGATGAGGCGACCCGGTCCGTAGACGAACGAACGGTGCTTCTGCACGCGATTGAGGATAGTCTTCAGGAGCATCCTGGCTGCTCCTCTGCCTGTTTTAGTTTCACACCGAGAGCATGCCGAGACGGTGGCCAGGATGCACGCACCTCCGACACGCGAGTTCTGAGCTCTGCTCGCCCGCGCACGCGAACGCGGCACTGCGCCGGCCGCCCCGCGCTTCGCAGCCTGCCGGGCGGTTGGCGCGCAACGGGTGGTTCGCGATCGGATAGGACCTCGGTGTGGAACGACAGGCGCCACCCCCGTGGACCATGGCGACGATCTCCGACGCCTGTCGGTCCGCGCCGAGGCGGCGCGCGCTCATCGAGCGCTAGGCCGAGAGCGGACATCCGCAGCGCGCGGCAACGGGCACGGCGCTGCTCGAGCAGGCACCAGCGGTGGCTACGACCTCAGCGCTTCGAAGACGCACGATCCCTGCTCAGCGCGACTCAGGTGACCGCTGCGGGCCGGCACCACGGATTCAGCGCGCCACCCACGAATTCCCCTGAGGACCCAATTTTCAAGGGTATTTCCAGTCTCATTCCGGCCCCAGCAGAACAACGCACCGTCCAGTCCAATACCACAAGTCGCAACTCCTACAGCCAGCTTGGACATCGCAGCCGCGGGCGCGTTGAGCTACCCAGCACTATTGCTTCCAAAACTTGAAGTGAACGGTCTCACGACCCTGACTGTGCGCCCGTCAGTCGGCGCCCTTCGGTAGACTCACGCGCCCCGTCGGTCCCGACTCCGACAGCGACAGCTCCCCCTCCCCGTCCGATCCCAGCCGCGCCTGGATCGCCGCGATCGTCTGACGCCAACGGCGG
>CAZOHN010000393.1:0-2056 GCA_964579325.1 uncultured Rhodobacterales bacterium | reverse complement strand
TATTCCGCCGTGCGGGTGGAAAGGATGGCCGAGGGCGTGGCGGCGGAGTAGCTGCGCCAACCGCCCTGGAAGCAGAGGGCCGCCCAACTGGGCCAGCCGCCTTGCGGGACAGAGCAGGCGTTCGCTTCGGTTGCTCAGATTTCATTCGCGGATACCGTGTGACCGACGTGCAGGGCGCTGCCTGGCCATTCGCCGCATCCAGCTCGGTGACCCATCCGCAAATGGTCGAAGATGTCCGCAGACCGTGTTGGTCGGCCATGCGGACCCCGCCGGCATTCGATGATCTGAATTCCAGTCTGCGCCTGGGTCACTTGTCCAGTAGTTGCAAGATGTTGCAGCGAAGGACTTAGTTCGGGACTGGCCCGAAAAGTCTGTTATCAATCAAATAGCAGGCGATCAGGGGACGGAACAATGGACGACGCGGGCTCGAGACCGAGTGGCCTGAGCGATAGCCAGAGGCGAGCCCTTGATATGGCGGCCAAGGCAGCGACCACCTACCGAGATCGATTGCCATCCTTGCCAGCCAGACCGACGCTCAGCCTCGACGAGGCAGTCGGTCGCTTTCTCGGACCGCTCCCGGAAGCTGGCACGCCCGAAGATGACGTCATCGGTCAGATCTTGGAGGGCGCCGAAGGCGGGCTGCACAAGATGTCGGGAACGACCTTCTTCGGCTACGTTTGCGGCGGTTCTCACCCTGTCGGCGTCGCCTCTGACTTTCTCGTCTCCGCATGGGGACAGAACGCTGGGTCGGCATTCGAGACACCCGCGATCACCGGCATGGAGCGTGCTGTCTGTGATTGGGTCATCGATCTGCTTTCCCTTCCATCGAGCAGCGGGGCGGGGATCGTCACGGGCGGGTCGGTCGCCAACATGGTGGGGGTCATGGCCGCGAGACACGCACTTCTGGCGGCGAGGGGTTGGGATGTCGAGGCGAAGGGACTTTTCGGCGCGCCCGAATTTCCGATCCTGATCGGAGGCGACGCCCATTCCGCCCCCTTGGCCGCGCTTCGCTACGCAGGGCTCGGGGCGGACCGCGCGGTGCGGGTCGCCACAGACTCCGAGGGACGGGTCGACCCGGAAGCGTTCCGGAATGCCCTCGAGCGCTGCACGGCGCCGCCGCTCGTGATCTTGCAGGCGGGGCAGATCAATACCGGTGCGTTCGACCCCTTCGAGGACCTGATCCCGCTCGTGCACGAAAGACAGGGGTGGGTCCATGTCGACGGGGCCTTCGGTCTTTGGCTCGCCGCCGTACCGGAACTTGCACCGGGCCTGGCGGGCGTCGCCATGGCGGACAGCTGGGCGGTCGATCTGCACAAGTGGCTGAATGCTCCTTACGATGCCGGTGTGGTCGTCGTGCGGGACAGGGGTCCACTTGTCTCGGCGATGTCCGCGCGGGGGGCTTATCTTCCGGATCTTACAGCACATTGGGAGCCGCCGGATTCGACGCCAGAGCTCTCGCGCCGGGCCCGAGGTGTTCCGAGCTACGCGATCCTCCGGCATCTCGGTCGCGAAGGCGTTCGGGAGATGGTAGGGCGGCATTGCAGACTCGCGCGGTCGATCGCCGCCGCGGTTTCAGTCGAGCCCGGGCTTACGGTCCTCAACCACATACACAGCAACCAAGTGGCAATCACCTGCGGAAAGGGACCTGACGGTGACGCGCTGACGCAGCGTGTTCTGAACCGTGTCCATGCGCAGGAAAGGGTCTATCCGAGCCATGGCCACTGGGCAGGACGCCGGATCATTCGAGTTTCCGTGATCGGATACGCCATGCAACAAGAGGATGCTGATCTTCTGTCATCGGAGATCATCGCCGCGCATCGATGGTGTCTGGAGAACCCAGAATAGCGATTGGCCTCATCGGTTCATCTTGTGGCTCAGCAGCGCGAAGCAGAGGTTCGGCTCGCCTGACTTGTCATCCGCGGGCCGGGCAGGTCACTTTGCCACCACGTCGATTGAGCGCGTCATGCTTTGTGCGCGAGACCGCTCAGGGCTGATGCTGCCACTGGGGCACCTTCTGTCAGGCGGCGAACGCTGGATGCCAATCGTCAGGAAAGGC
>CAZOHN010000392.1:0-2074 GCA_964579325.1 uncultured Rhodobacterales bacterium | reverse complement strand
CGGATCGGTGATCGGCATCCCCGCCCCGATGGCGGCTGCGATCGGTTCGGCGATCAGGCCCGCGCGGCGTGCGCCGGCCGAGAGCACCGACTGCCGGATCGCCCGCTTTTCAACCGGCGTCGCGCCGTGCGGCACGCAGACGATGACCTTCGGCTTGGAGAAGGTCGTGCGCTTGTGGACCTTGCGAATGAAGTGCTTGATCATCTCCTCGGCCACGTCGAAGTCGGCAATCACGCCTTCGCGCATCGGCCGGATCGCCTCGATGCTGCCGGGCGTGCGGCCCAGCATCAGCTTGGCATCCTCGCCCACGGCCAGCACCTGCTTCTTGCCGTCCTTGACATGGTAGGCCACCACCGAGGGCTCGTTCAGGATGATCCCGCGACCTTTCACGTAGACGAGCGTGTTCGCCGTCCCGAGGTCGATCGCCATGTCAGAGGAAAACAAGCCACCAAACGGCATTCGTCCCAAGTCCCCATTCCCCGAAAAAGTGAAAGGCCGCGACTCCCCCCGAGGCCGCGGCGCCCTGCCGTCTTATAGGGTTTGACGCCTGCGGGCGAAAGGGGTGTGCAACGGGAGCTCGGCGCCATGTCGCCGTTCGTGCAATCCTTGCACATATGCGACAATTTTAGCTGGTTGGAGCGACCTTGTAGACCCCTCCATCCCACAAATCCGATATCACATCGGATCCGGGCGCGGCTGGGAGTCCTGCGGTCGCGGCCCTGCCCGGCAAGGCTGCTGCCCCGGGCGGGGAGGGCGGCGCGACTCAGCGGAAGGATCGCAGTGCCCCCGCAACGCGTGCGGGCCGCCGGAACGCACTGCGCCCGCGGGATGATCCGCGGGCGCAGACGGGCAATCACCTCGCCGGTTCGCCCGAACTCAGCCGGCGGACTTGTAGGAAACCGATTTCACGTCGCTGTCGGGCGCCGATTTCTGCCGCCGCACGATGAGCCGGTTCAGCGCGTTCACATAGGCCTTCACACTCGCCACCACGGTGTCGGTGTCGGCCGCCTGTCCAGTGACCATCTTGCCGTTTTCCTCCATGCGGACCGAAACCGTCGCTTGCGCGTCAGTGCCTTCCGTAACGGCGTGGACCTGGTAGAGCTGCAGTCGCGCCTGATGCGGGAACACCATCTTCACCGCCCGGAACGCCGCATCCACCGGCCCGTCGCCCTGTGCCGTTACCGTGTGGTCCACCCCGTCGACCGTCAGGATCAGGTCGGCCGTCTGCGGCGCCTCGGTGCCGCAGACCACCCGCAGGAACTTCACCTGGAGGTGGTCCTGCGCGGTGTTGGCCTCGGTGTCCTTCATCAGCGCGATCAGGTCGTCCTCGAAGATTTCCTTCTTGCGGTCGGCCAGCGCCTTGAAGCGGACGAACACGTCGTTGAGCTGGTTGTCGGCCAGCTCGTAGCCCAGTTCCGCCAGCTTCGCCCGGAGCGCGGCCCGCCCGGAGTGCTTGCCCATGACGAGGTTGGTTTCCTTCAGGCCGATGTCGGCGGGCCGCATGATCTCGAAGGTCTCGGCGTTCTTGAGCATCCCGTCCTGGTGGATGCCGCTTTCGTGGGCGAAGGCGTTCTTGCCGACGATCGCCTTGTTGAACTGCACCGGGAAGCCAGACACCGTGCTGACGCGGCGGCTGATGTGCATGATCTTGGTGCTGTCGACGCCGGTTCGGAACGGCAGGATGTCGTGGCGCACCTTCATCGCCATCACGACTTCCTCGAGCGCGGTGTTGCCCGCCCGCTCGCCCAGCCCGTTCACCGTGCACTCGATCTGCCGCGCCCCGGCCTCGACCGCCGCCAGCGCGTTGGCCGTCGCCATGCCGAGGTCGTTGTGGCAGTGGGTCGCGAACACCACGTCGTCCGCGCCAGGCACCTTTTCCTTCAGCATCGCGATGAGGTCGGCGCTTTCGCGGGGGTAGGTGTAGCCCACCGTGTCGGGAATGTTGATCGTGGTGGCGCCCGCCTTGATCGCGATCTCCACCACGCGGCAAAGGTAGTCGTGCTCGGTGCGGGTGGCATCCATCGGTGACCACTGGACGTTGTCACAGAGGTTGCGGGCATGGGTCACCGTCTCG
>CAZOHN010000391.1:0-2089 GCA_964579325.1 uncultured Rhodobacterales bacterium | reverse complement strand
GGAGCCTCAGGATCACCAGCGTGAAGGCGACCGAAATCCCGAGGATCACCATCGCGAAGGCCGCCGCGACGCCGCGGTCCTGCATGGTGAACTGCCAGTGATAGGTCTCGCCCATCAGCACGGGGAACTGTGTCCCGCCAAGCGCCACCACGACTGCGAAGACCTCGAAGGCGAGGATCACGCGCAGGATCAGAGCGGTCTGGAGCGATGGCTTCAACATCGGCAGCGTCACCCGCGTGAACCGTTGCCAGCGAGAGGCTCCGAATACCTCGGCCGCCTCGCCGTACTCCTTGGGGATCAGGCCCATTCCAGCCACAAGGATCACCATCATGATCGCTGTCGCCCTCCAGACCTCGGCCAGCACGATGGCCAGAAGTATCACCCAGGTGTTCTGGTAGCTCAGGAACAGCACCGGCCGCTCGATCAGCCCCAGAGCCGAGAGCAGCGAGTTGAGAAAGCCCGATTGCTCGAAGATCGCCAGCCAGATAAGGCCCGCGGCAAGGTCAGAGATGCCAAGGGGAATGGCGAAGACGTAGAGAAGCGTCGAGCGGCCTTTCTCCAGTTTCGTCACGATCGAAGCCATGGTCAGCGCCATGGCAAGCTGGATCGGGACAACGAGGCCAGCGAGCAGGAGCGTGTTCCAGAACGCCGTGGAGAATTTCCAGTGCGATGCCATGCGGGTGTAGTTTGCGAGCGTCCACTCGCCCCCGCGAGTGACACTGTCGGCTGCCACGAGGACGAACGGGTAGACGAAGAATACCGCGAGGAACATCGTCGCCGGCAGGAGGAGCAGGTAAGGCAAGACGCGCGGCATCGGGCGGCTCCTGCATTGGCTTCGAGGGGATGGGCCGGGCGCGGTGTCGGCCGCGCCCGGCGAGGGCTGTCCTGGTCAGACGCTCAGCAAGGCGCCTTCAATTGACCGGGCAAGCCCCGTCCGATGGCTCGTCCGGCGCCCAGCACGGCGCCCCGGTCTCGACCATCAGCGCCCGAAGCGTCTCGGCCTGCGCGTCGAGCGCGTCGCGCACCGGGCGGCCGCCCAGCACGATCTGCTCGAAAGTGTCGGTGTAGACCTGGTTGAACTGTCCGCCCATCTCCCCCAACCCCATCGGCAGGAGTGCAGGCAGCGCATCGGGCGCTCCGGTCATGGCCGCGATGGCCGGGCCGAATGCCTTGACCGACGACGGCATGTCGTCGGGAAGCTCGACCTCCTTGACGGGGAAGAAGTTGGTGGCACGCAGGGTGGCGATCTGCGTCTCGGGCTTGAGCATGTAGTCCACAAGCGCCATCGACTGGTCCTTGTCCGGCGACGTGCCCATCACGGCCACACCCGCGAGAACCGGCATGAAGGCCCTGCCCTTGGGACCGGCGGGTGCGGGAAATGCGACGAACTCCTCGGGGCGCTGGTTGAACGCGTCGCCCAGACGCGCGACGTGGTCGAAGGCCACCCAGACCTCCTCGGTCAGCAGCGGCTCCTGCATGAAGCCGTAGTTCGTCGAGGCGGGATTGGTGTGGACCCAGAGCGCCTTGAACGCATCCCAGGCGGCCTCTGCCTCGACCGAGCGGAATTCCGTAACAGTCGAGCCGGTGTAAGCCGGCAGAAGGAAGCCCTGGAAGAAGCGGTGCTTGAGGCCCTGCGGGCCCGCCGGGAACCCGAACTTCGGCCCACCGGTCGCGGAGTTGAGCGCCGCTGCCCATTCAATCAGCTGGTCATAGGTCAGTGCGTTCAGGTCGGCACCTGCAGGCAAATGCTCGAGTGCCTTGCGGTTGGCCGCCATCAGGTAGGTCGCCTGCATCCAGGGCACGTACTTCTGCTCGCCCGTGCCGAGCTTGCCGAGCTCGAGCATAGCCTCGCCGATCCCCGACAGGTCGGCACCCGACAGGTCTACCAACCCGTCCTCGAGGCCCGACAGGTCACCATGCAGCCCACCAAGTACGGTGATGGCGCCCGATCCGGCCTGCATCTCGGCCTGAATGCGGGTGAGCCAGGGGCCATTGTCCATGCCCTGGTAGTCGACGCCGCCCTCGAAGCCCGATAACACCTCCTCGCGCATCTTCTGGCTTTCCTCGACCGGCTTGGCCTGCGTGGACC
>CAZOHN010000390.1:0-2114 GCA_964579325.1 uncultured Rhodobacterales bacterium | reverse complement strand
CCCGCGCAGACTCCCTCCTGCGCGGAATGTCGCGCTTGCCTGACATGTCAGTCGGCGTATGCTGGCGCAGCGAAGGAGCGCGCCGCAGTGCAGAAACATTTCGAAGCCCCTGACTTCACGGCGATTTCCCCCTCGGCCCCGATCTCGGCGGCCGAACACGGGGGCCGTGCCAAGTGCCTCCAGCGGCTGATCCGACTCGGACTGCCCGTCCCCGACACCGTCGCGCTGTCGTTCGACACCGTCCGCGCCATCGCAGCGGGCCATATGATCGACACTGCGCGCCTCCTTGCCCACTTCGGCGAAGGCGCGCTCGTCTCGGTCCGCCCCTCCTCCGCCGACCCCGACTGGGGCGGCCCCGGCGCGATCCTCAACATCGGCATGACCGACGCCCGCCACGCCGCGCTCGAGGTCACCCATGGTGACGCGGTGGCCGACGCGCTCTACCTGCGCTTCCTGCGCGCCTACTCCACCCACGTCGCCCGGCTCGACGTCGACATGCTGCCCCGCGGCGAGGCCTCGGCCGAAACGCTCAAGACCGCGCTCGCCGCCTACGAGGCCGAGACCGACGAGCCCTTCCCCCAGGACCCCGCCCGCCAGTTGTCGGAGGTCCTGCGCTCGATGGCCCGCGCCTGGGAGGGCACCACCGCGCGGCTTCTCCGCCAGGCCAAGGGCGCGCCGCCCGACGCCGGCCTCGGCCTCGTGGTGCAGCGCATGGCGCTCGGCCTCGGCCCCGGCGTCTGCGGTTCGGGCGTGATCCAGTGCGTCGACGGCACCACCGGCCTGCCGCTCATCAAGGGCCGCTACCGCGCCCAGGCCCAGGGCCGCGAGGCACTGTCGGAACTCGAAGGTGCCATGTTCCTGACCCGCGACCCGCGCGGCCCCTCGCTGGAGGAAGAGGCCCCGAAGGCATTCGAACAGCTTCGCGCTTTCGGCAAGACCTGCCGCACCTTCCTGCGCGAGGAAATGCAGATCGAGTTCACGCTCGAATCGGGCCAGCTTCGCGTCCTCGATGCCGTGCGCGTCCAGCGGTCGTCCCGGGCCGCGATGCGGATCGCCGTCACGCTCGCCGAGGAAGGCATCATCTCGCCCGAGGAGGCGGTGCTGCGGGTCGAACCGCGCGCGCTGACGGAACTCCTGCACAGCCAGGTCGACCCCTCCGGCCCGCGCGACGCCTTCGCCCGTGGCATCCCCGCGAGCCCCGGTGCCGCGACGGGCCGCATCGTGTTCACCGCCGCCGCCGCCCAGGCCTCCGCCGCCCGCGACGAAGGCTGCATCCTCGTGCGCCGCGAGACCTCGCCCGAGGACATCCGCGGAATGCACGCCTCGGTCGCGGTCCTGACCGAACGCGGCGGCGTCACCAGCCATGCCGCCGTGATCGCCCGCGGCCTCGGCCTGCCCTGCGTCGTCGGCGCCTCCGGTCTCGTCATCGACAACCGCAACAAGGTCCTCAAGGCCGCCGACGGCCGGGTGTTCCGCGAAGGCGACACGATCACCCTCGACGGCACCTCGGGCGAGGTCCTGACGGGCCCGGTCACCATGCTTGGCCCCGCCCTCGACGATGCGTTCCACGCGCTTCTCGGCTGGGCCGACGCCGCCCGCGACATCGGCGTGCGCGCCAACGCCGACACGCCAGCCGATGCCCGCATGGCACTCGCCTTCCAGGCCGAAGGCATCGGGCTGTGCCGCACCGAACACATGTTCTTCGACGACGACGGCCTGACCGTGATGCGCGAGATGATCTTCGCGCGCACTGCCGACGACCGCCGCGCCGCGCTCGAACGGCTGCTGCCGATGCAGCGGCGCGACTTCATCGAGCTGTTCGAGATCATGGCCGGCCAGCCGGTCTGCATCCGCCTGTTCGACCCGCCGCTGCACGAATTCCTGCCGTCCGACAAGGCCGGGCTGATGGATCTGGCGCGCCAGATGGCGCTGCCGCTGGCCGAGGTGACAGAGCGCGTCGCGGCGCTGGAGGAATACAACCCCATGCTGGGGATGCGCGGCGTCCGGCTGGGGATCGCCGTGCCCGAGATCTACGAGATGCAGGCGCAGGCGATCTTCGAGGCGACGGTGGACGTGCACGAGCGCGGCGCCACCGTGGTGCCCGAGATCATGAT
>CAZOHN010000389.1:0-2119 GCA_964579325.1 uncultured Rhodobacterales bacterium | reverse complement strand
CGTAGAAGGCGATCTGGCGGACGACGGTGTTGATCATGTCCTCGACCTTGCCGGCGAGGAGGACCTTGCGTTCGGCCGGGGTGGCGGCGGTGTCGAGGAGGCGGCGGAAGGTGAGCATCTCGCCGAAGACGGAAGCCGTTTCGGCGAGGGTGAGCGGGGTCGAGGAGAGGAGTTCGCCTTGCGCGGCGGCGAGGACCTGATGGACGCCGTGGCCGAGCTCATGCGCGAGGGTCATGACGTCGCGCGGTTTGCCGAGGTAGTTGAGCATGACGTAGGGGTGGACGTCGGTGACGGTGGGGTGGGCGAAGGCACCCGGGGCCTTGCCGGGCTTGACGCCGGCGTCGATCCAGCCGCGCTCGAAGAAGGGTTTGGCGAGGTCGGCCATCTCGGGGGCGAAGTCGGCGTAGGCGGAGAGGACGAGGTCGCGCGCGTCGTCCCAGCCGACGGTTTTCGGGGCCTCGATGGGGAGGGGGGCGTTGCGGTCCCAGACCTGCAGCGTGTCGAGGCCCATCCAGCGCGCTTTCAGCGCGTAGTAGCGGTGGGAGAGGCGCGGGTAGGCGGCGACGACGGCGTTGCGGAGGGCTTCGACGACTTCCGGCTCGACGTGGTTGGAGAGGTGGCGGCCGTGCATCGGGCTGGGCATGTGGCGCCAGCGGTCGGAGATCTCCTTGTCCTTGGCGAGCGTGTTGTGGACGCGGGCGAAGAGCTTGATGTTGGTCTCGAAGACGCGGGCCAGTTCGCGCGCGGCGGCCTCGCGCTTGCTGCGGTCGGGGTCGGTGAGGAGGTTGAGGGTGCCCTCGAGGTTCAGCGCCTCGCCGTCCACCTCGAAGCCCAAGCCGGCCATGGTCTCGTCGAAGAGGCGGTTCCAGGCGGCGGCGCCGACGGTGGACTGGTCGTGGAGGAAGCGTTCGAGCTCGTCGGAGAGCTGGTGCGGCTTCATCGCGCGCATGCGGTCGAAGACGGGCTTGTAGCGGTCGAGGGGGGTGCCGGAGGTGAAGAGGGCGGCGTAGGCGGGATCGTCGATGCGGTTGAACTCGAGCGAGAAGAAGACGAGCGGGGTGGTGAAGGCGGTGACCTTGTCCTGGGCATCGGACATGAACTTGGCGCGGGTCGGGTCGAGTGTGTTCTGGTAGTAGCGGAGCCCCGCGTAGGACATCAGCCGGCCCGCGGTGCGCTCGATCGCCTCGTAGGCCGCGACGCAGTCGAGCATGGCGGCGGCGTCGAGAGTGGCGAGCTTGCCTTCGTAGGCGGTGGCGAAGTCGGCGCAGGCCTTTTCCAGCCAGGCGAGGTCGCGGGCGACCTCGGGGGCGTCGGGGGCGGCGTAGAGGTCGGTGAGGTCCCAGTCGGGCAGGTTGCCGAAGCGCCCCGCGGCGCTGGCGTTGGCATCGAAGACGGGGCGGGGCAGGGACAGGGTCATGCGGGGCTCTCCGGTTATGCGCTTGCCTGCCAGATAGCCCCGGCTCCGCCCCTTCTCAACCCGCCGCTTCTTCCGACCCCAAATATCCTCGGGGGGAGTCCCCGGCCCCTTCCGGGGACCGGGGGGCAGACGGCCCCCCGCGCCCGAGCCGGCGCGCCCATGGCGCGCAGGCGAGAGGGGAGGCGTGGCCCCGCGCTGGCGCGGGGCCTCCGCTGGATCATCGGAAGGCGGCGAGCATCGCGCGGAGGTCGTCGAGAGTGTTCACCTCGGACGCAGGCTTGTCCTGCCGCCAGCGCAGCATCCGGGGAAAGCGCAGCGCGACGCCGGACTTGTGGCGGGGCGAGGCCTGGATGCCTTCGAATCCGATCTCGAACACGAGTTCCGGCGGGACGCGTCGGACGGGGCCGTAGCGTTCCAGCGTGTTGGCCCGCACCCAGCGGGTGATCGCGGCGAATTCGGCATCCGTCAGGCCGGAATAGGCCTTGGTGAAGGGCACGAAATCGGTGCCGTCGCGGACCGCGAAGGTATAGTGGGTGTAGAGGCTGGCGCGGCGGCCGTGACCGGCCTGGGCATAGACCATGACGGCGTCGATGGTGAGGGGATCGACCTTCCATTTCCACCAGTCGCCCTTGTGCCGCCCGGCCACGTAGGGGGCGGCGCGGCGCTTGAGCATCAGGCCCTCGGCGCCCTCATCGCGCGCTT
>CAZOHN010000388.1:0-2126 GCA_964579325.1 uncultured Rhodobacterales bacterium | reverse complement strand
CACGACCAAGGGGCTGATCGGCATCGTGCTTGTGGGCACGGTCGTGCTCGTGGCGATCATTGCCCCGCTCCTGATCCCGGCGGAGTTCGCCACGCGGATGGACATGCGCGCCCGTCTCGCACCGCCGTCGTTGGCGCATCCGTTCGGCACCGACCAGCTTGGCCGCGACCTGATGTATCGCGTCCTTCTCGGCGCGCAGACCTCGCTCGGCATAGCGGCCTCGGCGGTCGCCATGAGCCTCGTCCTCGGTCTGCCGCTTGGCCTTGTGTCGGGCTACTACGGTGGGCGGATCGACAACGTGCTGATGCGGCTTGTCGATGCGCTCCTGAGCTTTCCCGCGCTCCTCCTCGCACTCACGATCAGCGCGGTCCTTGGGCCCAATCTCCAGAACACGATCATCGCCATCGGAATCGCGTTCACACCCTACCTTGCCCGGATCATCCGGGGCGAGGCACTCCGGGTCGCGGCGATGCCCTACGTCGAGGCCGCCCGGGCGGGGGGAACACGCGACATGCAGATGATGGTGCGCCACATACTGCCCAACATCATGCCTGCGGTGATCGTGCAGGCGACGATCAGCCTCGCCTTCGCAATTCTTGCCGAGGCCGGCCTGTCCTTCCTCGGCCTCGGCACGCAGCCACCCTCGGCCTCCTGGGGGCTGATGATCCAGGCGAGCCGCGACTATCTCGACCGCGGACCCTGGACGGCGCTTGTTCCCGGTGTCGCGGTCGCGATCACGGTGCTTGGCCTCAACATGCTCGGCGATGTGTTGCGCGACGTCCTCGACCCGAGGGCCCGCCGATGACGGCGCCGATCATTTCCGTCGAGAACCTCCGCGTCGAATTCGAGAGTGACGGCAAGACCGTGACCGGGGTCGAGGACGTAAGCTTCGAGATTGCTTCGGGCGAGACGGTCTGTGTCGTGGGTGAATCCGGTTCGGGCAAGTCGGTCACATCGCTGTCGATCATGCGGCTCGTGGAGTTTGGTGGCGGCCGGATCGCGGAAGGTTCAATCCGCTTCGCGCGGGCAGACGGCAGTTTGCTCGACGTCACTGCGGCCGATGACGCGACGATGCGCGAGCTGCGCGGTGGCGAAATCGGCATGGTCTTTCAGGAACCGATGACCTCGCTGAACCCGGTTTTCACCGTGGGACGCCAGCTCTCTGACGGGCTGATGCTGCACCGAGGTCTGTCGCAGGACGCAGCGCGGGCGCGGGCGATCGAGCTTCTGCGCGAAGTCCGCATCCCCGAGCCGGAACGCCGCCTCGACCAGTATCCGCACGAGTTGTCGGGCGGAATGCGGCAGCGGGTCGTGATCGCCATGGCGATGGCCTGCCGGCCGCGCCTTCTGATCGCTGACGAACCCACGACCGCGCTCGACGTGACGATCCAGGCCGAGATCCTCGCGCTGATCGACCGGCTGAAGCGCGAGACCGGGATGGCCGTCCTCTTCATCACCCACGACATGGCAGTGGTGGCGCAGATGGCCGACCGGGTCGTCGTCATGTACCGGGGCAGGATCGTCGAAAGCGGCCCCGTGACCGAGATCTTCGAGGCTCCGCGCGCCGACTACACGCGCAACCTTCTTGCCGCCGTGCCTCGACTGGGCTCGATGCGGGGCAAGGGTGCGCCGGAACGGATGGCGGGGCTTGCCGCCACACCACACCGCTCGGATGCGTCAGCGCAGGCGTCCGGACCCGGCTCCGGGACGCCGCTCCTGTCCGTGCGCCACCTTGTCACCCGGTTCCCGGTCAAGGGCGGCATCCTGCGCAGGACAGTTGCCGAGGTCCACGCCGTCGAGGACGTCAGCTTTGACGTCAAGCCGGGCCAGACGCTTGCGCTGGTGGGGGAGTCGGGGTCGGGCAAGTCCACCTGCGGCCGCTCCATCCTGCGGCTGGTGGAGCCCGGCGCGGGCGAGATCACGCTGGCAGGGCAGAGCATCCGCAGCCTTGGCCCCGAAGGCCTGCGCCGGGCGCGCCGCGACATGCAGATGGTGTTCCAGGACCCCTTCGCCTCGCTCAACCCCTACATGCGGCTTGGCGCGCAGGTGGCCGAACCGATCCGCAACTTCGGTCTCGCCGCCGGGGCGGAACTGGACGACCGGGTGGCGCATCTCTTCGATCGCGT
>CAZOHN010000387.1:0-2211 GCA_964579325.1 uncultured Rhodobacterales bacterium | reverse complement strand
AGCCCTACTGGCTCGACCTCGGCCACGGCGTGCGCCTGCACGTCCGGCCCTGCACTACGGCTCTGGTCATGGCCGCCCGGGCTGCGGTTGCACGCGGTGCTGATGCTCTGCCCGACGAGCAGGCTGCCGGCACCCTGACTGCCGCCTTCGTCAAGACGCTGGCCCGTCTCGCCGTGGATGGCTGGGAGGGTGTGGGCGACGCCGAGGGCAAGCCGGCTGCCGTCACGCCCGAGGGCATCGAGGCGCTGATGGACCTCTGGCCGATCGCGGATGCCTTCGAGCGTCAGTACCTCGGCCCGGCCTTGTTGCTGGAAGAGGAAAAAAACGGCTGAGGGCCCGGGCCGAGTGGCACTTCGGCGGTGGTGCGGCCTATTGCGACGGCTGTGCCCGGCAGGGCCGGCCTTGCGCCCGTGGTGAGCCGGACGCCGATGGTGAGTTCTGCCCGTACGTCGCCAATGAGCCGCTGGCTGATGCCGGCTGGCAGTCCTGGGACGTATTGCTGCGCTGCTCGGGGCAGCTGCGGATTGGCGCCGGCGGAGTGGTCGGGCTCGACTTCGATGCGGTATTCAGTTTTGGGCAAGCGCTCGGGTATCGCCTGGCCGGGCTGGCCGAGCTGATGCCCGCCGGCGAGGCCGGGATGATCAAGGCACTAAACGAACAGATCAGCACCACGGACCACCCATGACCTCACCGATCGTCTCGCTGTCGACGACGGTGGCGAAACATTGGCTGCCGCCGCAGCAACGGTCGCCCGACAACGGCCGCTCGATGTGCAATCGCAAGCGGCGTCTTTCTACCCGAAGGGATGAAGGACTCATGCAGGAGATGACGGCTTCGGAGTTGGTGGACTGCCGGATCACCCCGAAAACCGAACAACACGGACATAGACGAGCTCGACAGAAAGACGCTTTCAACGGCGCTCGACCGTCGCTGACGCGAAACCCGTCGCGGTCTCGTCCGAACAGCCCACGGCGCGCGTGACTTCTCCAAGGTTCGCGTCGATGGTAAGTTGAACGGGAGAAAAGCGGTGGCTCAGGCGACGCCTGGGCTGTCCGGAGGGCTCGCAATGCAGCAGAATGCAAAACGCCACCTTGCTGCGGTCCTCGTCGCGGACGTGGTGGGGTGGTCGAGGCTGGTGCGGGCGGACGAGGACGGAACTCTATCCCGTCTCGAGGCGCTACGGCGTGAGCTGACGGACCCGGTGATCGCACGGTGTCTCGGCCGTATCGTCAAGTTGATGGGCGACGGCATGCTGGTCGAGTTCGCCTCGGCCGTAGACGCAGTGCGCGCCGCCGCCGAGATCCAGGAAGCCATGGCCCGCCGCAACGTCGAGGCGCCGGTTGATCGTCGCATCCAGTTCCGGATCGGCATCAACCTCGGTGACGTGGTGGTGGACGGCGAAGACATTCACGGCGATGGCGTGAACGTCGCTGCGCGACTGGAGGGTGCTGCACCCGAAGGCGGCATCTGTTTGGCCGACAGCGTCCACGAGCAGGTCCGCGACCGCCTCGATATCGCCTTCGAGGAGATGGTTCCGCTCGCGCTGAAGAACCTCGATCGCCCGGTGCGCGCTTGGCGATGGACCCCGGATGCCGCGCCGCGCAGCGCTTCTGCGCTGGTCGACGAGGCGCCAGTACTGCCCGAGAAGCCCTCGATCGCCGTACTGCCCTTCGACAACATGTCCCGCGACCCGGAGCAGAAATACTTCGCCCACGGGATCGCCGAGGACATCATCACCGCGCTTTCGCGCATCGAGTGGTTTTTTGTCATCGCCCGGAATTCGTCCTTCACCTACGAGGGCCGCGCGGTGGATGTCCAGCAGATCGGGCGAGAGCTCGGGGTCCGCTATGTCCTCGAGGGGTCCGTTCGATGCGCCGGACAGCGCCTTCGCGTCACCGCCCAGCTGATTGATGTGCGCACGGGTGTCCATGTCTGGGCCGAGAAATACGACCGGGAGATGGCCGACGTTTTCGACGTTCAGGACGAGATCACTCGAGCAGTGGTCGCAAGTACACAGACCCAGATCCAACTCGCCGAGGGTGCCGCTGCAGCGGAGCTGGACCGCCCCTCCCTCCCGGTCTGGGCCCTCATCAACCGCGCCTGGTCTCTGTTGTACGAGATGGAAATTGCAGCGCTCACCCGTTCAGTAGAGCTGTCTGAGCAGGCGGTCGCTCTCGACCCCGGCAGTGGCCGTGCCAACCAAATGCTGGC
>CAZOHN010000386.1:0-2213 GCA_964579325.1 uncultured Rhodobacterales bacterium | reverse complement strand
CGTTGCAGTCCTCGTCGTCGCCGTCGTCCTGGTTGCAGTGGATCACGACCTCGTCGCCCACCTTCCAGCGCTTCACCTTGTCACCGACCTTCCAGACGATCCCCGAGGCGTCGGACCCGGCGATGTGGTAGGGCTGCTTGTGGCCGTCGAAGGGGCTGATCGGGACGCCGAGCGCGGCCCAGACGCCGTTGTAGTTCACCCCCGCCGCCATCACGAGCACAAGCACCTCGTGGCTGTCGATGACCGGCGTTTCGACCACCTCGACCTGCATCGCGGTATCGGGCTCGCCGTGGCGTTCGCGCCGGATCGCCCATGCGTACATCTTCGGGGGCACGTAGCCCAGCGGCGGCATTTCGCCGACCTCGTAAAGGTCCTTCTCGGGCGCGTCGTAGGCGACGATGCCGGGGTTCGTGTCGAGTGCCATCGGGGCCTCCCTCCGGGGCTATGCCGCATTGCAGAATCGGCGGTGAATTTCCCCATCCGATACCGGTGGTCACGCAACTTTGCAACATCTGATAAGCACTTTTTGTAATTTTATGACTTTGCGGACGCAGCATCCTCGGCGGGACCCGCCGCAACCGCATCGTCGAGATGCAGGACCGACGCCGCATAGAAGTGCAGCAGGTCGGAATCCTCCTCCACGATCGACACGGCACCATCCGCTTCGGTAACCAGATGACGCCCCAGAAGTATGCCGAGCCCTTGCTCGACGGCCGCTTCGGCCTGTGCCACAGCCGGCGCGACCGCAACCACGATCTCGGCGCGCGACAACGGCCGACCGGCCCTGACGAGGGCCCGCGCCACCAGCGGGACCGGCAGGGGCGGCACCGCCGCGGCGACGAGCGCCATCAGCTGCATCCCCAGCCGCTCGGCGGTCTGCTCGGGCACCTGCGCGATGTAGTCGCGCAAGGACAAGGGCTCGCCAAAGCCCACCGCCGCCACGCCGAAGCGGCGGTAGCGGCCGCGCAGCCGTCGCCAGACGTTGCGGAAGAAGAACCCCGCGATGGCCGGCAGGCTGGCCCGGAACCGCCGCTCGCGCGCGCGCGCGGCATCCGTGAGAATCCGATCCTCCAGAACCCGGTCGTAGTTCAGGGCGACCGGGACAAAGACGACGTCGCGCCGGGCAGGATCGAACCCGTCGAGAATGTAGGACAGGATGCCCAGCTTGGGTTGCTGGACATGTCCGTCAAGGCTCAGGCCGCCTTCGGGAAACACGGCCTGGGTGACGCCCGCGGCGGTTGCGATGGCGACGTATCGGGCCAGAACCTTGCGGTAGAGCGCATTGCGGCTCTTGCGCCGGATGAAGTAGGCCCCCATCGACCGGATCAGGCGCGAGAGCGGCCAGACCCGCGCCCATTCGCCCACCGCGTAGCTCAGCGCCGTCCGCTCGGCGACGAGGTAGGTCACCAGCACGTAATCCATGTTCGAGCGGTGGTTCATCACGAAGACAACCGTGGCGTCGGGGTCGATCCGGTCGATCCCCTCGTGCACCTGCGTGACCTTCACGTCGTAGAGCAACTCGCTCAGCCAGCGGGCCGCCCGGATCGCGAAGCCGAAGTAGGTGAAGGCCGAAAACGCCGGCACGATCTCGCGGGCATAGCGCGCTGCCCTCTGGTGGGCGACCGCCTCGGGCACATTCTCGGCGGCCGCGTGTTCGGCCACGGCCTCGAGCACCTCTCGGTCGTAGATCAGCCGCTGGATCGTGTCATAGCGTCGGGCGAGCTTGAACGGCTGGATCGGGCGCGCAAGCCGCTTGTTCAGTTCCACGACCGCCCGCTCCATGCGCCGTCGAAAGAACCACCGGACCGAGGGGAACAGGAAATGCGACGCGAAGGTCACACCCGCAAAGGCCACGATCAGGAGAAAGAGCCAGAGCGGGAGCTCGACGGTCATAAGCATTCCTGCAAGCTGACAGGTTGGTGACAATTGGTAAACTGCCCCACGCCGCAGCGCGGCGTCCCGCCCCTTTGCCGCGCTGCGGCGAATTGACGGGTCAGGAAATTGCCGTTATCAGCTTCCAACGCGCAACAATATTGCGCATTGGCGATTCCGGGAGGCCCCGATGACCGAGAAAGACAAGCCCTGGCTGTTCCGCACCTATGCCGGCCATTCGACCGCGACGGCGTCGAACGCGCTCTACAGGTCGAACCTCTCAAAGGGCCAGACCGGCCTCTCCGTCGCCTTCGACCTGCCCACGCAGACCGGCTATGACA
>CAZOHN010000385.1:0-2239 GCA_964579325.1 uncultured Rhodobacterales bacterium | reverse complement strand
CCAGCCAGCCCTGCGCGCCCCAGATCGGAACCTCGTAGGTGCCGATCGTCAGCACGTCGAACTGCCCGCCCCGCGTGGCGATGTCGGTGGTGACGCGCTGGCGCAGGACGTTTTCCTCAAGCGTCACCCACTCCACCGTGATGTCGGGGTGCTTGGCGTTGAAGTCGTCCATCAGACCCTGCATGCGGATCATGTCGCCGTTGTTCACGGTCGCGACGGTTATGGTGGTTTGGGCCGCGGCGGCGCTGGCGAGCGCGCCGACGGCACAGGCGCCCAGAAGCGCCCGGATCGTCATAGCCATGTCATTCCTCCCTTGGCGTTGAGCATATGCCCAATGCGTGAGTAAATGTTCACACCAAGACATGGTTCTGTCAACGCCGAAATTTTACGCAACGTCAGAAAGGGTTGCGGCGCGCCGATCAGCCCAGGAGCGCGGCGGCGGTCGGTTCGTCGGTGACCAGACCGTTGATGAGTCGCCCCGTCAGCGCCGCCCGGATCGGCTCCACCTTGGTCGGCCCGGCCGCGATTCCGATGACCGGGGAGGCCCGCCCGGGCTCCACCCTGACCCCGCCGATGCACCCGGTGAGCGAGGTCTCGATGTAACGCCCCTCGCCGTCGTAGACGCCCCCCACGATCTCGCCCGTCGCGCCCTGCGCCTGCATCGCGCACAGCTGGTCGCGCGTGACAAAGCCGTCCTTGTAGAGCGGGGCGTCGTCGCCCATCTGGCCCACGCCCACGAAGGTCACATCCGCCTCGCGCGCCAGTCGCGCGACGGCCTGCACCGGGGCGAGCGCATGGAACAGGTCACGCTCCTCTGGCGTGTCCGATATCAGCGGCACCGGCATCGGGTAGTGCGGCGCGTGCAGCTTGGCAGCGATGCGCAGCACCACCTCGTAGAACGAGGCCGACCCGTCGGGCGCGATGTTGCCGATCAGCGAAACGATCCGGTGCCGCTCGGTCGCGGTCGCTGTCAGCTCGGCCGCCATCGCGCTCAGCGCGCGCCCGGTGCCGAAGGCGATCACCAGCGGATCCGGCCTCGCGAGAAAGCCCTCGAGCAGCGCCGCCGCCGCCCCGGCCGTGGCCCGCGCCGGGTCGGCCCCGGGCCCGAGCGAGGGGGCAACGCGCACGTGGCTCAGCCCGAAGCGCCGGATCAGGGCGGCCTCCAGCGCCAGACACGGCGCCAGCTTGTGCTCAAGCCGCACATGGATCAGGCCTTCGGCCATCGCCCGTGCGACCAGCCGCTGCGCGCGCTGCCGGCTGACGCCCAGCTCGGCCGCGATCTGGTCCTGCGTCAGCCCGCCCACGTAATAGAGCCAGCCCGCGCGCGCCGCGTCGTCCAGCACCGTGCTCTCGCCGTCGATCCGGTTCACCCTTGCCGCCTCCGTAGCCCCGGGTCGATCATCCAGAAATCCGCGAAGGAATCAAACCGCCCCGTCGGCCGCGCGTCCTCGGGCTCGGCGAGGTCGCGGCCCTTGAGGTGGCTTCCGCCCGTGAACCGCCAGGTCCGCATCCCCGCCGCCACCCCCGCCCGAACCCCGTTCAGGCTGTCCTCGACCACCAGCGTCCGGTCGGGGTCCGCCCCCATCTCGGCGGCGGCATGCAGGAAGAGGTCGGGCGCGGGCTTGCCCTTGGCCACCATCGTCGAGGTGAAGAGCCGCGGCCCGGCAAGATCCCCCAGCCCCACGATCTCCAGCGACATGACCGCCCGCCTGGGGCTCGAGGAAGTGGCCACGCAGAACGGGGTTGCAAGGCTGTCGATCACCTCGCGCACCCCCGGCATGATCCGCAGCCCCTCTCGGAACGCCGCCAGGAGCCGCTCGCGGTAGCGGTCCTCGAAGTCGGAGGGCAGGTCGAGCCCGAACTCGGCGCGGATCTGCTGCATCACGACGGGATAGCTGCGGCCCAGGAAGTGCCGCGCGACATAGTCGAGGTCGATCCGCACGCCAAGGCCGGCCAGTTCCGCCACCAGCATCTCGGCGCTGATGATCTCGCTGTCGATCAGAACGCCGTCGCAGTCGAAGATCACGAGGTCGAGGGGCATGGCGGCGGTGTTCCCGTAGCGGTCGGGCACCTTCGTGACCGCCTGCGCGTGTCTTGGCAAGCGTGACCGGCGCGCGGGGTCCCCGGGGGCCTCCCGCCCCCGGGACGGCGCAGGGCGCGCGGGGCGCGCCTTGCTTGCCCGGCGTTGGGCCGGGCTCGCGCAAGCGCGAGCCTGAAGGGCGAGGGGGCCGTCTGCCCC
>CAZOHN010000384.1:0-2243 GCA_964579325.1 uncultured Rhodobacterales bacterium | reverse complement strand
GCGATGAACATGCCCACGAACGGCGACCAGCTGATCCACCAGGCCCAGTAGAACGCGGTCCAGCCCTGGCGGAAGCCATCGTCGCTGCGGCCGACTGGGTTCGACAGGGCCAGGATCTCGGTCGCATAGGCGCCGAGGTTGCCGAAGAACTGCGTCACCAGCGTCAGGGTCGGTCCGATGAGGACCACGAACAGCAGCAGCAGCGCCGCCAGGACCATGTTGATCTCGGACAGCCGCTTGACCCCGCCATCGAGCCCGCGAAGAACCGATACCAGCGCCATCGACGTGATCAGCGCGATCAGGATCACGGCCACGGTCATGGTATCGTTGATCCCCTCGATGCCGAACACGAAGCCGATCCCGGCCGAGGCCTGCTGCGCACCAAGCCCCAGCGAGGTAGCAAGGCCGAAGAGCGTGGCGAACACCGCGAGAATGTCGATGACATGCCCCGGCCAGCCCCAGATGCGCTCGCCGAAGATCGGATGGAAGATCGAACGGACGGTCAGCGGCAGGCCCTTGTTGTAGGTGAACAGCGCCAGCGAGAGCGCGACGATGGCGTAGATCGCCCAGGGGTGCAGCCCCCAGTGATAGATCGTCGCGGCCATGGCCGTAAGGCGGGCGGCCTCGATCGTGGCCGGATCGGCCAGCGCCCCGTCGACGACGCCAATGTCGCGGCCCAGTGGCTGGTCGCCCCAGGGCGTGCCGAAATAATAGACCGGCTCGAGCACGCCGAAGAACATCAGCCCGATGCCCATTCCCGCGGCGAACAGCATCGCGAACCAGCCCGCGTAGCTGTAGTCGGGCGTCGCGTCGGCCCCGCCGATCCTCACCTTGCCGAGCGGCGAGACCAGAATACCAAGGCAGACCAGCACGAAGATGTTGCCCGCGACCAGGAAGAACCAGTCGAAGCTCGACGTGAGAAAACCACGGAGGCTCTGGAACAACGGTTCGGCCTGGGCCTGGAAAGCGAGGGTGATGATGACAAAGGCCACCGTCACGAGGCCTGAGACCGCGAAGACGGGGTTATGGATGTCGAGGCCGAAGAGGCGGACGTTGTCCTGCCCGATCTGGTAGTCGGTCTCGATCAGGTTTGCCGGCCCCTCGGGGGGCGGCAGGATCTCGGTACTGCCGGAATCGGTCATGGTGGGCTCCTTCCTGTCAGTCGTGGACTTGTCGCACGGGCGGTCGGCCGAGCGATCCCCGGGCGGGTCCGCTGGCGGTCCCCGGGCGGGTCCCCGGGCAGGACCCCTGGCGGGTCCCTGCGCGCCGGCGGTGTGCCGACGGTGTGTCAGGGTAGCCTTCATCTGCCCGATCCGAAACCTTCGGGAGGCCGATTTGCCGAGAAAAGCGGCGGAACCTGCGCCCCGCACGCCCTCGGGACGGCGGGACCGGGGGGAAAGGCCCGCCGCGCCGGCACCGGCAGGAGCCACCGCCCGGCGTCCCGGTTGGTCGGGAACGACCTGTTGAATCCGGCCCCGGGCGACCGTCCGGGCAGCCGAACCGTCCGGGCCTCCAGCCCATTCCGGGATCGGGCCGACGGCAGCAGCACGCCCTTCAGGTGATCGCGCGTCCGGTGTCGCGGTCCGCGGCTGGAACCTCGTCGATCTGGCTGTCGCGCGCCAGCACGAACCTCGGCGGCGCCCCCCCCGGGACAAGGCGCCGGGCTCGAGGCGTTTCACCACGGAAGACCGCGCCGGACGGGTTCACTGCGCCGACGCGGCGCTGGTCGGTCTCGGGCACGGCGCGGACATGGTCGAACCGGGTGCTGATGTCGATCGTCAGCGCGACCAGCCCATTGGCCTGAAGGCCGTCGGACAACACGTCCAGGAAAGGAATCTCCTGGGGGTTCGCGAGGTCTTCCGCGACGACCGCGACCGGATGGGCGGGACCCGTCGCGACACTGCGGGCCGGCCTACCGGGCGTGCAGTTCAGGGCCGCCGCTCCCTTGAGCACCCGTCGCCTGGCGTCCTCGGCGATCGACACCCCGTGCGCGAAGGCGTACTGCGCCGTCCGCTTCGACACCCTCGCCGCAGCGGCAACTTCCCGCACGGTCGCGCGTTCCTGCATGATCGCACACCCCGGCGGAACGAAAGTTCCAGCACGCGTCGGCCGTGACACTGGATGTTCGCAGTCCCGACGGTCAGCGGCCACGCAAGCCACGTTGCACCAGGCGGTATCTGCCTCGTGGAGGAGTTCGCGGTCTGCAGCCTGCCTTGGGCCGTCGATTTCGACCGCGCCATGCA
>CAZOHN010000383.1:0-2255 GCA_964579325.1 uncultured Rhodobacterales bacterium | reverse complement strand
CCGAGCAGTACCTGAAGAAGGGCTCCAAGGTCTATATCGAGGGCCAGCTCGAGACGCGGAAGTACACCGACCAGTCGGGCGTGGAGAAGTATTCGACCGAAGTCGTTCTGCGGCAGTTCCGGGGCGAGTTGACACTGCTCGACGGCCGCGGCGAAGGCGGCGGCTCCCATGACGACCGTTCGGGCGGCGACTATGCCGGCGGCGGGCGCGACTTCGGTGGGTCTGGCGGCGGCGGCGGGTCGGGCGGCGGCCGAGACTATGGCGGGCCGTCTTCGGGTGGCGGCGGGCGCAGCCACTCCGACATGGACGACGAAATCCCGTTCTGACCTCGACGGACTGACAGATCAGACCGCGGTCAGACGCCCTGCGGGCGTTGCGGTTGTCCCGAGGTCTGCGAGACGGCACAGATGCCAGCCCAGCACCTGGTTGCTGGCAAGCACCGGCTTTCCCAACACATCCTCGATCTCGTCGATGACGGCAAGCGCCGGCAGATTGGTGCAGGACAGGAACACCGCCTCGACTGCGTCGTCGCGACCAATCGCCAGGGCCGCATCGCGGATCGAGGACGGGGCGATACGTGCAACAACCTCCTCACGGCCCTCGCCGAAACTGCCGAAGACCGGCGTCTCGATACCGCTCGCCGCAAGCGCGGCGCGAAGCCGGTCCGAAACCTCCTCCACGTAGGGCGACAGGAACGCAAGCCGCGTAATGCCCAGTGCTGCACAAGCCGCCCGGAGCGCGGTCAGCGGGTCGGTGACCGCCTTCGCAGCCACGCCCTCGCGCACCAGTGCCGCCACGCGGTCTGCGCCGATGACCGAGGTGCCCGAAGTACAGGCATAGCCGACCGCGTCGAACCGGGCCGAAGGTGGCAGACGCCGTGCCGCCGCCGGGATTGTCGCAGCCATGGCGGCGAGGCTGTCGGCGGTGATCTCGCCCGCGTTCTCGACCCGGGCGGTGTGGATCGCCACGCCCTCGACTGGAAGAAGCCGGCGCAGGTCCTGCTCGGCGGTCTCGTCCGAGGAAAGGATGAGCAGGCCAATCGCTGCGCGTGGCGCGGGATCGAAGCGGTCGAAGGCAAAGCGCGTCACGTCCCTGCCTCCGCCATCAGGTCCGCCCCGCCAGCGCATCTGCCAGCACCGCACGCACCACCTCTCGCGGGACATCATCGGCCACGAAGGCGCGGCCGATGCCGTGGGTCAGGATGAAACGCAGCCGCCCATCCACCACCTTCTTGTCTTGCCCCATGAGGTCGAGCAGTCCGTCCGCATCGGGCAGCCGCCCCGAGATGTCGCGAAGGTCGCGCTTGCCCCCCATCGCCGCAAGATGGGCGGCGAAGCGCGAGGGGTCCTCTTGCGGGCACAGGCCGAGCCGCGCGGAAAGGTCGAGCGCCAGCAGGCACCCGATCGCGACGCCTTCGCCATGCAGGAGCCGGTCGGAGTAGTGCGTGGCCGCCTCGAGCGCGTGGCAGAACGTGTGGCCGAGGTTCAGGAGCGCCCGGTCGCCCTCTTCGGTCTCGTCACGGGCGACGATCCCGGCCTTCATTTCGACCGACCGGCGCACCGCGAACTGGCGCGCGGCGGCGTCTCCGGCGCGGAGCGCCTGGCCGTTGCCCTCCAGCCAGGCGTAGAACTCCGCATCACCGAGAAGGCCATACTTGACCACCTCGCCATAGCCCGCGAGGAAGTCGCGTTCGGGCAGGGTATCGAGCACATCGGTGTCTGCCAGCACGAGGGACGGCTGGTGGAACGCGCCGATCAGGTTCTTGCCCCAGGGCGAGTTGATCCCGGTCTTGCCGCCCACCGAACTGTCGACCTGCGCCAGAAGCGTCGTGGGCACCTGCACGAAGCGCACGCCCCGGCGCAGGACAGCGGCGGCAAATCCCGCGAGGTCGCCGATCACGCCGCCGCCCAGCGCCACCACGACGTCGCGCCGTTCGACCTTCTCGCCGAGAAGCCATTCGACGGTCTGCTCGAGGCCTTCCCAACCCTTGGTGCTTTCCCCCGCCGGCAGTTCCAGTGCAGCGCTCTCGATGCCCTCCTCCGCAAGCGCGGCTCGCAGGGGGCCAAGATGCAGGCGGGCCACCGTCTCGTCGGTGACGATCGCCACCCGGCGACGGCGCAGGAGCGGTGCGATCTCGGCACCCGCACGGGCGATCAGGCCCGGTCCGATCCTCACGTCATAGGCCCGTTCGGCCAGGTCGACTCGTACCGTGGCAGTCAATCTTCCATCTCCAGAACATCGGGCCGCGCCCGCAA
>CAZOHN010000382.1:1494-2257 GCA_964579325.1 uncultured Rhodobacterales bacterium | reverse complement strand
ATGTGCGGCGGCATGATGCCCATGAAGCCGATGCCGGGGCTGATGACGCCCGCGCAGTTCGGCCCGATCAGCCGCATCTTGCGCGCCTCGGGATAGCGCTTGAGGAAGCGCTTGACCCGCATCATGTCCTGGCTGGGGATGCCGTCGGTCACGCAGACCGCCGTCTTGATCCCCGCGTCGGCGGCCTCCATCATGGCATCCGCCGCGAAGGGCGGGGGCACGAAGAGGATCGAGGCATCCGCCCCGGTCGCCTCGACCGCCTCGCGGACGGTGTTGAACAGCGGCCGGTCCAGGAGCGTCTCGCCGCCCTTGCCGGGCGTGACGCCGCCCACGACGTTGGTGCCGTGCTTGATCATGTCGGCGGCATGGAACTGGCCGATCCGGCCCGACATGCCCTGAACGATGATCCTGGTGTCGTTGGTGATGACGATGGCCATGGGTCCCTCCCCTCAGGCAGCGAGTTTGGCGCGGGCGGCGACGGCCTTGTGGGCGGCGTCGGCAAGCGTGTCTGCGGTGATCAGCGGCAGGCCGGAGTCGTCGATGATCCGCCGGCCTTCCTCGACGTTGGTGCCCGCAAGGCGCACCACCACGGGCAGCGTGAGCCCCAGCTGGCGGTAGGCCTGCACCACGCCCTCGGCCACCCAGTCGCAGCGGTTGATGCCCGCGAAGATGTTGACGAGGATCACCGCCACGTTGCGGTCGGCCAGCACCGTCTGGAATGCCTTCACGACGCGCTCGGGGCTTGCGCCGCCGCCGATGTCGA
>CAZOHN010000382.1:0-1484 GCA_964579325.1 uncultured Rhodobacterales bacterium | reverse complement strand
CTCCGCCCGCCAGCTTGATCATGTCCATCGTCGCCATCGCCAGACCTGCGCCGTTGATGAGGCAGCCGATGTCGCCATCAAGGCCCACGTAGCTCAGGCCGTGGTCTCCGGCCGTGCTCTCGCGCGGGTCCTCCTGGCTGCGGTCGCGCAGCTCCGCCACCTGCGGCCGGCGGAACAGCGCGTTGGTGTCGAAGCTCATCTTGGCGTCCAGCGCCACGAGGTCGCCCGCGCCGGTGATGACGAGGGGGTTCACCTCGACCATGGTCGCATCGAAGTCGCGATAGGCGCGGTAGCAGGCGCGCAGCATGGTCGACATCTGGCCCACCTGCTTGCCGGTGAGGCCGAGCGCGAAGGCAAGCTCGCGCGTCTGGTACTCGGCAAGGCCCACGGCGGGGTCGATCACCATGCGGCGCAGGCTGTCGGGATCGCTCTCGGCGAGGTCCTCGATCTCCATGCCGCCGTGCGCGGAGGCGACGATCATGATGCGCTCGGATTTCCGGTCGAGCACGAAGCCGAGGTAGAGTTCGCGCGCGATGTCGGTCGCGGCCTCGACCCAGAGCCGGAACACCGGCTTGCCGGTGGCGTCGGTCTGCTTGGTGACGAGGTTCTTGCCCAGAAGGCTGGCGGAGTAGTCGCGCACTTCGTCGAGGCTGCGGCAGACCTTCACGCCACCCGCCGCACCGCGGCCGCCCGCGTGGACCTGCGCCTTCACCACCCATGCAGTGCCGCCGATCTCGCGGGCGCGGAACTCGGCCTGCTCGGGGCTCCAGGCAAGCCCGCCCTTGGGCACCGGCACGCCGAAGCGCGCGAGGATGTCCTTGGCCTGGTATTCGTGAATGTCCATCTCGCACCTCCTCCTGAAGGGTCCCGGCGTCGCCGCCGGACATGGCTCCACCCGGCCCCCAACGGAGGTGAGCGGTCGGGGGCGCCGGTGCGATCCGGCGCCATGACTTGCAGTCGATCCGCCCCCAGCCCTTCCCCATTCCCTGACGAGGCGAGGAGGAGGGGAGGCGCCGCGGGCGAGGCAGACGCCGGCGGCCGGAGGGAAACCGTCAGGCCTTGGCTTCGATCGCCTCGGCCAGAACCAGCACGTTGCGCGCCATCTTCTCGGAGGCGGCGTCGATCATCTTGCCGTCGAGGGCGGCGGCGCCCTTGCCCTCGGCCTCGGCCTTCCGCAGTTCCTCGATGATCCGCCGGGCGCGCGTCACTTCCGGCTCGGGCGGGCTGAACACCTCGTTCGCCAGCGTCACCTGGGAGGGATGGATCGCCCACTTGCCCTCGCAGCCCAGCGCGGCGGCGCGGCGCGCGCCGGCCTTGTAGCCCTCGGGGTCGGAGAAGTCGCCGAACGGCCCGTCGATGGCGCGCAAGCCGTAGGCACGGCAGGCGATGACCATGCGGGTGATCGAGGCGTGCCACTGGTCGCCCGGGTAGTCGGGGTTGAGCCCGCCGATGTTGGTGGTCCGCGCCCGCATCGAGGCCGCGTA
>CAZOHN010000381.1:0-2270 GCA_964579325.1 uncultured Rhodobacterales bacterium | reverse complement strand
GGCCCGCTCTTTCCGTATCGAAGGATCCGTTCGGATCAGAACGACATCGACAGGCCGAGCGACCAGGTCGAGTAGTCGTCCGCGGAACCATCGTCGCTGTCGGCGTAGGCCACGTGGGCGCTCACACCACCGCCAAGGTCGTAGGCCGCCGCGATACCGTAGCCGTCAACCTCGCCAGAGACGTCGAAATCATACTGACCCCAGTTGGCGTGGATCGAGAACGGGCCGGACTCGTAGCCGACGCCCAGGCCGATGTGGGTGATGTCTTCCTCAACGTCGTAATCCCACTCCTGGTAGGTCACGCCCGCCTGGAAGCCGCCGCCGAACGAGGCCGAGGCGCCGAGCGCGAGGATCGTGCGATCGTCATCCGCGGCGAGCGGGTGACCAACGAGCTCCGACTGCATGTAACCGGCGCCGAGGTTGACGGTGGTGCCACCGAGATCGAGCGCGTACTTCACACCGAGAGCGAGCGAGCCACCCGAGTCGCCCGGGAGCAGCGTGCCGGCCGCGCCCGTCGCGCCCTGCTCGTACGACACGGCAACGCCGAAGGCGCCGAACGTGTTGTCGTAGCGCAGGACCTGGTTGTCGAAGCCACCGTCACCGAACGAGCCGTTGTAGCCGAGGTGCGCGGTTTCGGCATCGTCGATCGAGCCCGGGTTGCCGATGTTGCCGGCATCCGTGATGGCCCAGTCGATGGCGCCATCGGTGTCACCCATCGTCAGGTTGCCAAACGCGCCGCGGAGGAAGATCGCAACGCCCTGGTTCGAGAACTCGTCGCCGAGCTTTTCGGCCTCATCGAGGTCGACCGCCGCGCCGAACGACAGGCCCGAGTCCGTCTCGCCCGAGAGCGTGAACGCGATGTCGATGTCCTGGAAGAACTGGGTTTCGCCGCCCGAACCGTTGGTCGCATCTGCGCCGCCGCCGACAATACCCATCTCGGCCGAACCCGAGATCGTAACCTCGGCAGCGGCTGCGCCGGCGAAGCCCACCAGGGCCGTCGTGGCGAGAAGGAGCTTTTTCATGTTTTCCCTCGTGTTTCGAAGATTGCACCCAACCCAAGGAAGGCCGGGCCAGGAATGTTCCCTATGTCCGTCCATCGCCCCTCGATTGCAAGCCGAGTCGCCGGGGCGCCGTTACACTGCCGTGCCGTGGTGCAGGAGCGCAACACCGCCCCAACCGGCCCTTGCGGGCAAACGGCTTGTCACCCCTGCCGCCCTCGGCTAGACAGAGGCCGGGGCAAGCCAAGGCGGGGCCGCACAATGATTTCTTCGCGCGCGGCGCGCTTTCTTCTCGTCGGGAGCATCGCTCTGGCGCTTGCATCCTGCGGCCGGATCGGCAGCGGAATCGGTTCTGGCGACAGCTTCGGCGGCGGAAGCCTCGGGGGCTCCAACCGTGCGACGGCGGACCAGTTGCCGACGCAGGACCAGCTCCAGGCGCAGCGGCGCGCCCGCGAGGAACGGTCGACGATCTGGGACCTGTTCGAGAACCGCGACGACCCGAACACCACGGTCGAGGTCAACCGCTACATCTGGACCGCGGCACTCGACATCCTGAACTTCCTGCCGATCGAGAAGGTCGATCCCTTCACCGGCGTGATCGTCACGGGCTACGGCGTGCCCCCCGGCGGCGGCCGCGCCTATCGCGCGACGGTCTATGTGCAGGACCCCGCGCTCGATGCCCGCTCGCTCAAGCTCGCGCTCGAATCGCGCGGCGGTGGCGCAGTGGCGCCGGACACGGTGCGCGCGATCGAAGACGCGATTCTCACCCGGGCGCGCCAGCTCCGCATCCAGGACTCGAGGCTCTAGACCCGCCCGGCCTGCCAAAGTATCACCCACGCCGGGCCGCAAGCGCCCGGCGTTGCCGTTTCAGGAGACCCCCGCATGTCGCGTCTCGACCCGTCGAGCATCGAACCGAAGTGGCAGCAGGCCTGGGACGAGGCCGGGGTGTTCCTCGCCAAGGCCGACCCGGCGCGGCCCAAGTACTATGTCCTCGAGATGTTCCCCTACCCCTCGGGACGCATCCACATGGGGCATGTGCGCAACTACACGATGGGCGACGTGGTGGCGCGCTACAAGCGGGCGCAGGGCCACGCCGTGCTGCACCCGATGGGCTGGGATGCCTTCGGCCTGCCCGCCGAGAACGCCGCGATGGAGCGGGGCGGCCACCCGAAGGACTGGACCTACTCCAACATCGCCGACATGCGCGCGCAGATGAAGCCGCTTGGCCTCTCCATCGACTGGAGCCGCGAATTCGCGACCTGCGACCCCGAG
>CAZOHN010000380.1:0-2276 GCA_964579325.1 uncultured Rhodobacterales bacterium | reverse complement strand
GGTCTTTCTCTGACCTGTTGAAGTATTCCTGTGGGGTGAGCCCGTTGAAGCTCGTGTGCGGGCGGTGGTGGTCGTAGTCGTTGCGCCATGCCGCAATCAACTGGCGTGCATGGCGCAGCCCGGCGAAGATGTGCTCGTTCAGATGGCGTAATCGGGGCTCGGTCCCCGGAATGCGCCGGTAGTCTCCGTACCGGTGGTTTGATAACCGGGAGGAAGACGATGACCACAGTTTTGTTCGCGGGGCTCGACGTCTCGCTTGAGACGACCAGCATCTGCGTTGTCGACGCGGACGGCAGGATGATCATGGAGGCAAAGGCCGCCTCGGATCCTGCTGACATCTGCAACGTGCTGACCGAGATTGACGGCACGTTCGAGCGGGTCGGTTTCGAGGCCGGGCCGCTGTCACAGTGGCTCTACAATGGCCTCATCCGCGCTGGCCTGCCCGCCGTCTGCATTGAAGCCCGCCACGCGAAGGCCGCCATGGTGACCATGGACCGCAACAAGAATGATCGCAATGATGCGCGTTCGCTGGCCCAGCTCATCCGCTCCGGCTGGTTCAGATCGGTCCACGTGAAGTCGACCCAGAGCCAGAAGATGCGGACGCTCCTCATGCCACGCGAGTTCTTCGTCAATAAGTTGCGCGACCACGAGAACGAGATCCGCGGGTTGTTGCGACCTTTTGGCCCGAAGGTCGGACGGGTCGCGGCGCGGGACTTCGAAGCCCGCGTGCGTGCTCTCGTCGACGGGAACCCCAACCTCATTCTCTGCATGTCGGCTCTCCTGCGCGGGCGCGCCGAGATGCAGGCGCAACTCGCCGAGCTACACCGGGCGCTTCTGCGCCTGACGACGAACGACGAGCTCTGCCGACGCTTCATGACCGTCTCCGGCGTGGGTCCGGTCACTGCGCTTGCGTTCAAGTCGATCATCGACGACCCGGGACGCTTCCGGCGCTCGAGTGATGTCGGCGCTCATCTGGGGCTGACACCGCGGCAGTATCAATCCGGAGAGACCGACGTTCGGGGGCGCATCAGCCGATCCGGCGATGCCTTCACACGGTCGGCACTCTTCACGGCAGCGCACGTGATGCTCACGCGCTCCTGCCAGTGGACATCAATCCGGGGCTGGGGTCTGAGGATTGCAAGGAGGAGCAGCCTGAAGATGGCCAAGATCGCGGTAGCACGCAAGCTTGCAGTCGTGATGCACCGCATGTGGCGCGACGATGCCCCGTTCCATTGGGGAGCCGCTGTATGATCTGATCTCGAAGCCGGCGCGACAACTCGCCAGTGCTTCGGAAAGGGTCCCGTCAGGGACGGGGATGAGGCGAAGGCCGCACGAATGCCTGGTGCTGCTTCTGCGCGCAATCACACAAGCCAGCCGTTTAGCATGGTCCGCCTCACCTTCGACCGCCAACGTGCGGCGCCCCCAACGGGCCGACCGCGGACAGAAGCATGACCCCATGACGGAATCAAGACCGATCGCACTTGACGAGCCCGCCCCGATTACAGAAGGCCCGCACGAACATCATCCGGCTGTGGGAAAGCTGGACATGGGCCACCTTTACGGTGACTGTCACGCTTAACATCAGGATGACCTCGTGGCTCCAGTCGAATTGATTGGCCTCGCCCTGCGCATAGTAGAGCGGCACATAGGCCTCGGCCGTGGCGGCGCCCCGGTTCTGCGACCAGACCTTGGCGAACCGGCGCACCGCGTCATAACCGCCCTCGCATCCGAGCCCGCGCACTTCCTCGAAGATCCGGATCAGCGTCAGTCGTTCCAGGGATGGCTTGCCCGCATTGGCCGACAGGAACTGCTCCAACTGGCCCTGCCACGGCCCGATCCGCGGCATCGGCCGTCGCTCTCGCTCATGGGTGAAGTCCGTCTCGCCTGACCGCAGGATCTTGCGCACCGTATTGCGCGACAGATGCAGTTCCCGGGCGATCTTCTTCATCGACCAGCCCTGAAAGCGATAGGCCCGACGGACCCGCGCGATCGTATCTACCCGCTTCATCCCACCTCCGTCCGCTGCCTCGGAACGAACGGTCTGACAGATCAACAGGGGGGTCAAAACTGGATGCCGATCAGCCTGCCTAGGGGGTCAAAGTTGCACGCCGAAACACAGTCCAGCGCCTTATCGAGATCCTGCGGAGCTCCGGACTGCCCGTCACGATAGGGTTCGAGGGGTTGGCGTCCGAGGAACTGGTGTAGTTTCATCGCCGCCAGCGGTTTGCTCCCGGGTGGCCATCGAGGTGTAGGATCGAGGTGGAGTTTGGCGACTT
>CAZOHN010000379.1:1526-2296 GCA_964579325.1 uncultured Rhodobacterales bacterium | reverse complement strand
AACCTGCGCAAGGAATACGCGGCCCAGTACGGGCGGCCGCGCGACACCTCGGGCGGCAAGATGCCCGCGACGCCGTTCTCGACCGATCACTTCGTGCTGGACGAGCAACAGACGCGCGAGCTCGACAAGCGCCTCGCCGCCGCGAAGAAGATCCTCCAGAAGACCATCGACCTCGACGACATGCCGCGCACGATCCGGCCCGACTCCTACGGCATGCTGATCGAGGCGCTCGGCCACGGCCTCGACCCGGCCAAGTCGTCCAAGGACATGGAGAAGGCGATCGCGCGGACCTCCGACACCTGGGTCAAGAAGGCGAAGATCGACACCGTCAAGGACCGGATCGCCAGCAATCTCGGCGTCAGCGCCGAGAGCCTCGCCGAGGCCATCGTGCTCGAGGCCGAGATGATCGCCATGCAGGGCAGCAGCGGCGACGACGCGTGGGAGGCCGCCTCCTCCGAGGTCGGCAGGAAGAAGCAGAAGCAGGCGATCGACGCGCTCGCCGCCGAGCTCGGCAAGACCGAGAACGCGAAGGCGCTCTCGACGAAGCCGGGCGAGCTGTTCGACCGGCTCTCGAAAGTGGTCGCGACCGGGGGCAACGCCGCGGTCCGCGTCAAGCCGCCGAAGCGGGTCGGCAAGCGCGACCCCGGCCATGTGAGCATCGACGTCAAGGGGGCGAAGCGCGCCTGGGTGACCGAGCTCGGCACGATCCAGCTCTGACGCGGGCGGACGGCGCAAGACGGGGAAGACGGGCGGCGCGGGCGCACCGGGGC
>CAZOHN010000379.1:0-1516 GCA_964579325.1 uncultured Rhodobacterales bacterium | reverse complement strand
GCTCCCCGTCCGCGCGGCGGCGCTCCGCCCGGGCCGGCGAAAACCGGCTTTGCTCCGGCGCCGCGGTTCGCTACCAGACACGCTACCAGACCGCGGTATTCCATCCGACACCCCGGACACGAAGGCCACGTCCCATGACAGAAACCTATCGCGCCATGGAGCTTCCCCGGTTCGGCGCGCAGCATCTCACGCTGACCGAGCGCCCGGTGCCGGTCCCCGGGCCGACCGAGATTCTCGTGCGGCTGACGGCGGCATCGGTGAATTACCGCGACGTCGTCGTGGTCGACGGCAGCTACAAGCCCGACATGAAGCTGCCCATCGTGCCGCTCTCCGACGGCTGCGGCGAGGTGGTGGCGGCGGGCGAGGCGGTCACGCGCTTCGCCGTCGGCGACCGGGCGCTGCCGGTCTACACCCGCGGCTGGACGAACGGCCCCGCGACGCTCGAGCAGCGCACCGCCCGCACCCTCGGCGGCCCCTTCGACGGGGTGGCGCGCGAGATGATCCTCGTCGCGCAGGACGACGCGGTGCGCGCGCCGGCGACACTGTCGGACCGCGAGGCGGCGACGCTCCCGATCGCCGCGCTGACCGCCTGGACCACGCTCAAGGAGGGCGGCGCGCGGCCGGGGCGCTGGGTGCTGACCATGGGCACGGGCGGCGTGGCGCTCTTCGCGCTCCAGTTCGCGAAGCTCGCCGGGGCGCGGGTCGTGGCGCTCACCTCCTCCGTCGCCAAGGACGAGCTGCTGACCGGCCTCGGCGCCGACGCGGTGATCGACTACGCCGCCACGCCGGACTGGGCAGGGCCGGTGCGCGAGATCACCGGCGGGGTGGACATCGCGGTGGAAACCGCGGGCTCGACCCTGCCGCTCACGCTGCAGAGCATGGCGTTCAACGGGTTCGTCGGCGTGATCAGCTTCCTCGGGGCCAAGGAGGCGCCCGCCGACATCCGCAAGCTGATCGGCGGCTGCCTGCGCGTTCAGGGCATCGCCACCGGGTCGCGCACCAGCCTCGAGGAAGCCATCGCCGCGATCGACGCGCACGGGCTCAAGCCGGTGCTCGACGAGGCGCGCTTTACGCTGGGCGGGCTCGCCGATGCGCTGGCCCGGCAGGCGGCGCGCGGGCATGTCGGCAAGATCACGCTGGACCTGACCTGACCTGACCTTACTTGACTCAAGACCGGCCGGGTTGCCGGGGGCCGGCGGTCCTCCGCGCCCGCCGGCGCGGCCCCGTGGCAGCGCGGGCGCGTCCCCCGATGGTGCCGAGGCGAGGGCGCGTCCGCGTGCACTCGCCGCATCCGCCGGGGATCGGCCCCTTTTTCGGCTTGAGGGATTGTACTAACCTGTTAGTTAACACACTGACGCTCCCCCGGCCGCCGATCCAGGAAGGGCAAGCCCGATGCAGATCCGCACCAGCTTCCACGTCCCCCGCCCGCCCGAGGAGGCCTGGGACATCCTGCTCGACATCCCCCGCATCGCTCCCTGCATGCCGGGCGCGCGGCTGCTCGACGTGAAGGACGACG
>CAZOHN010000378.1:0-2317 GCA_964579325.1 uncultured Rhodobacterales bacterium | reverse complement strand
GCCCGCTCGATCAGTTCATCGAGCGATCACGTGCGGATGGGTTCCTCGCCGAGGCGCTCGAACGCCACGGTGTCGAGGGCGCCGACCTGATGGGGGACGCAACCCGCTAACGAAGAAAAGCATCGAAGGAGGAGAACAGATGCAAAGACTGACCAATCAAGGAGGAAAGACCATGATCAAGAGATCCATACGCCGTTGGGTCGGCGGTGCGGCCTGTCTCGCCGCGACCACGGCTTTGGCCGGGACGGCATCGGCGGAAGTGAACCTGACGGGCAAGACCGTCGAATTCGTGATCCCGTTCTCGGAATCGGGCGGGACTGCGCGTTGGGCGAACTTCATGGCGCCGTTCCTGTCCGAGCATCTGCCGGGCAACCCGACGGTTGTCGTGCGGTATCGCCCGGGCGCGGGTTCGGTCACGGGCGCGAACTGGTTCCAGGAACAGGACACCGCCGACGGCACCCTGATCTTCGGCACCTCCGGCTCGACCCAGTTCCCCTATCTCCTGGGCGATCCGCGCGTGCGCTACGAATACAACGACTGGAATGTCCTTCTGGTATCGGGAACGGGTGGCGTCGCCTACCTGCCGCCAGACACCGCCAAGCTGATGAACGGTCTGGATGCCTCCGGCCTGCAGGGGCAGGATTTCATCTGGGGGGTCCAGAGCGCGACCGGCCTCGATCTGGTGCCGAACCTGGCGTGGAAGATGCTTGGGCTGAACGTCGAATCCGTTCTGGGGATGGAAGGTCGGGGCGACGGCCGCCTGATGTTCGAACGCGGCGAAGCCAACATCGACTACCAGACCTCTTCGGCCTACATCAAATCGGTTCAACCGATGGTCGACAGCGGCATGGCCATGCCGGTGATGGCCTGGGGTGCGCTGGATGACGATGGCAACATAATCCGCGACCCCACTTTCCCCGATATCCCGACCTTCAAGGAAGTCTGCGAAGCGACGCCCGTCTGCAAGACCGAGGGCCTGGAGTGGGACGCGTGGGTGACCTTCTTCACCGCCGGATTCCCGGCAAACAAGATGCTTTTCGTGCCGGGATCCGCCTCGCAGGAAGTGGTCGACGTCTACACGAAGGCTCTGCAGGAGATCTTTGCGCGACCGGACTTCTGGGAAATCGCCTCGGGAGAGCTCGGCGTCTATCCGCAGCAGACAGGAGACGCGGCTCAGGCGGCTTTCCGTCTTGGCACGCAGGTCCAACCAGAGGCGCGGGAATTCGTCGTCAACTGGCTGAAAGATGACTACGGCGTCGTTCTAGAGTGATCCGCTCAGTGGCTCGGCAAGTCGCGGGACATGCCGGGCCCGCCCCGTCGGTCGGGACAGGCGGCAGATTTCCCCAGGCCTTTCCAAAGCCGAACCGACCGAACCCTGACTAAAGGACCCGTGTGATGGAGCTTTTCGCAACGGCAGGCCCGGCGCTGATGGATGCGCTTGCCCTGATCTTGCAGCCGCAACAGATTGCGTTCCTTGTACTGGGCGTACTTCTTGGCTTGGTCATAGGCGTCTTTCCGGGGCTGGGAGGCATCGCTGGCCTCAGCCTTGTGCTGCCGTTCATGTTTGGCATGGACCCCGTCTCCGGTCTCGCCCTGATGGTTGGCCTGATCGCGGTCGTGGCCACATCCGACACCTTCTCGAGCGTGCTTCTGGGTATCCCTGGATCGGCAGCGAGCCAGGCGACGGTACTGGACGGCTTCCCTCTGGCCAAAAGGGGCGAGGCAGGCCGCGCGCTGGCGGCGGCTTTCATCTCGTCGCTGTTCGGGGGGCTCGTGGGGGCGCTGGTCCTGACCGTCATGATCTTCGTCGCGCGACCGCTGATCCTGGCCTTCAACATTCCCGCGATGCTGGGGGTCACGCTGCTGGGCCTGTCCATGGTGGCGATCCTTGCCGGCCGCATCCCGCTCAAGGGGATCGTCGCGGCCGGGCTCGGCCTGCTTCTCGGAACGGTCGGACTGGGCGGGCCAGGTGGCTCGCCGCGCATGTCGACCTATGACACGCCCTACCTGCTCGAGGGTTTCAGCCTCGTCATCGTGGGCCTCGGCATCTTCGCCATTCCCGAGATCGTGTCGCTGCTGCGGCAGGACCGGGCGATCTCCCGGTCGGGCACCCTGGGGCTCGGCTGGCTGGACGGGATCCGCGACTGGTTTCTCAACATCTGGCTGTCGGTGAAATGCTCGGCCATCGGGGTGATGGTAGGCATGATCCCCGGCCTTGGCGGATCGGTGGTGGACTGGATCGCCTACGGATTCACCGTGCAAACGGCCAAGGACAAGTCGCAGTTCGGCAAGGGCGACATCCGCGGCGTGATCGGGC
>CAZOHN010000377.1:0-2328 GCA_964579325.1 uncultured Rhodobacterales bacterium | reverse complement strand
AAGTCGATCCCGAAGATGGGGGCGACGGGGTTCGGCTACCGGGTGGCCGAGCAGTTCGGCCTTGCGGTGACCGAGACGCGCCCGGCGCTAGTGCCCTTCACCTTCGGTCCCGACCAGCTGGCGCCCTGGGAGGGGCTGCCGGGCGTAGCCCTGCCGGTGCGTGCCGAGGCGGGAGGAACGGCGTTCGAGGAGGCGATGCTGTTCACCCACCGGGGCCTTTCCGGCCCGGCGATGCTGCAGGTGTCGAGCTACTGGCGAGAGGGGGAGGAGATCGTCGTGGACCTGCTGCCGGGGCAGGATGCCCTGGCGAGACTGGGGGCGCTGAAGTCTTGCGCGGGGAAGAAGACGGTCGGCACGATGCTGTCCACCCTGCTGCCCGCGCGGCTCGCTTCCGCGATCGCCCGTGACGGCCCGGACGGCCCGCTCGGCGCCCTGCCCCAACGCGACATCGTGGCCCTCGCCGACAGGCTCTCCCGCTGGCGGCTGAAGCCCACGGGGACCGAGGGCTACCGCACCGCGGAGGTGACGCTGGGTGGCGTGGATACCGCAGGGCTGGACAGCCGGACGATGGAGGCGAAAGCGGTGCCGGGGCTGTTCTTCATCGGCGAGGTGGTGGATGTGACCGGCTGGCTGGGGGGCTACAACTTCCAGTGGGCCTGGTCGTCGGGTCATGCCGCCGGAACCGAGATCGCGGGGCGGGCGTCAGGGTGATCCAGCGGCTGATCCAGTGGAGGCCCGTTCCGGGCCACGCCGTTTCTCTCGCCTGCGGGCTGACGCCCTCCGGCTCGGGCGCGGGGGCTGTCTGCCCCCGGTCCCCGGGCAGGCCCGGGGCCTCCCCCGAGGATACTTGGGGTCGGAAGAAGATCGCGTTCTACTGCGGCGGAAACACTTTTCGGGCGAGCAGGACGCGCGCCAGGCCGGTGACGAGGCAGAGCGTGCCGAAGGCCCAGGCGGTGATGGGAAAAGCTCCGGGAAAGAGGCAGATCAGGACGAAGAACGCGATCGTCTCGGTGCCTTCGAGGAGACCCGCCGAATAGTAGAGCGACTTGAGGCCCTGGGCCCGGGTTTCGAGGCCGCGCTTTTCGGCGAGGATGGCGAAGCCGAGAAAGCTGGCGCCGTTCACGTAGAAGGTGGCGATCAGGAAGGCGCCGGCGGCCCCGTTCGCGGCCGGGTCGGCCAGCACGAAGCCGAGGGGCAGCGCGCCGTAGAACGCGAAATCGGAGACGATGTCGAGGTAACCGCCGAAATCGGTGCGGCGGGTGGCGCGGGCGATGGCGCCGTCGAGGCCGTCGGCGAGTCGTGACAGCGCCAGAGGGATCAGCGCGAGTAGCGAAGCGCCGAGCGCGACGAGAGCGGCCGCCGCAAGCCCGCAGGCGAGGCCGACGAGCGTCATCCGGTCGGCCGAGATCCCGCGGGAGGCCAGCGCAGCGCCCCAGCGGTTGAGCACCGGGTCGATAAGGCGGCGCAGGCGGGCGTCGAGCATGGCGTATCCTCCGCGCCCATCGGTGGCGCATCGGGCCGGGTCCTGCAAGCCCGCAGGCTTGTGCAGGCGGGCCGGGCGCCGCTAGATGGGTCCGGTGGAGGATCGGCCATGAAGATCGCGACCTGGAACATCAACGGCGTCAAGGCCCGGATCGAGACGGTGCTCGCCTGGCTCGACGCGGCGCGGCCCGAGGTGGCGCTGCTGCAGGAGATCAAGTCGGTCGACGAGGGTTTTCCGCGCGAGCTTTTCGAGGAGCGGGGATACCGGGTCGAGACGCACGGGCAGAAGGGCTTCAACGGCGTGGCGATCCTGTCGCGGCTGCCACTTGAGGACGTCGCGCGCGGGTTGCCGGGCGACCCGGAGGACGAGCAGGCGCGCTGGATCGAGGCGACCGTGGTGGGCGAGCGCGCGGTGCGCGTCGTGGCGCTCTACCTGCCGAACGGAAACCCGGCGCCGGGACCGAAGTTCGACTACAAGCTGGGCTGGATGGCGCGGATGCAGGCGCGGGTGGGCGCGCTGATGGCACTCGAGATGCCGCTGGTCCTGGGCGGCGACTACAACGTGATCCCGCAGGTCGAGGACGCCAAGCGCCCCGAGGCCTGGCGCGCGGACGCGCTGTTCCGGCCCGAAAGCCGGGCGGCGTTCCGGCGGCTCATGCATCTCGGCCTGACGGAAGCGTTCCGGACCGTTACGCCCGGACCGGGGCATTTCTCGTTCTGGGACTACCAGGCCGGCGCATGGGACCGCGACGACGGTATCCGGATCGACCATCATCTGCTCAGCCCGCAGGCGGCGGACCTGATGCAGGGCTGCTGGATCGAGAAGGATGTGCGCGGGCGCGAGAA
>CAZOHN010000376.1:0-2334 GCA_964579325.1 uncultured Rhodobacterales bacterium | reverse complement strand
TGCCCGTCGAGCTGCAGCCCGCGCTGGTCGAGCGCACCGAAGCGGCCGGAACCAACGGCACCGCCATGGTGTCGGTCTCGAACGTCGGCGGCGTGCCCTTCGATTGGAGTCTCGAGTCCGACGTTCCGTGGCTCGAGCCGACGCCGGCGGCCGCGGAGGACCTCGAACCCGACTCCTTCGACGTCGTCGTCGTTCAGTTCCTGACGGACGGGCTGGCCGACGGTGTCTTCGACGGAGCGCTGCAGGTCCAGATCGCCGGGATCGCGGACGATCTGATGCCGTTCGTCGATGTCGCGCTGACCGTCCCGGAGCCCGGCGCGCTGGGCACGGCACTGGCCGCGCTCGCGGGCCTCGGCGCGGTGTCGAGGCTCCGAAGCCGCTCCCCACGAGCCGCCCGAGTCCGCGGCCGGAAAAGCGACCCGACCGACGAGTCCGCTACCCGACGAGCCCACCAGGTGCTCCGGCTCGCTCGGTGTCGGCTGGGCGATTGCATCTCGTTCGAAGCGGCGCGTAGGGTGCGGACTCTTCATAGGAGGAGGGGGCACGTGGACTTCGTTCGCGGCGCAGTGGTTTCGGCGTTCCTGACCCTGGCTTCGACCGCAGCGGTGGCGTATCCGAATGCGGGTGAACCGCCCGAGCTCGTCGGCCTCGACCCCGAAAAGCCCGTGATCCTCCCGATCACGGTGCAGACGGCCTATAACGAAGACACGATGTTCTTCCACATCAGCTGGGAGGGCGATCCGGGCGACTATCACGACTACCTCCGCTTCACGGAAGGCGCATGGCGGCGCGAGGGCTTCCCGCGCCGCGAGGCGCAGTCGACGCTCGACGCGGATCCCCGGCGCGGGCCGACCGATGCGACGTCCACCAGCGCCGAGTCGCGTGCCACGTTCATGATCGACGATCCGATGGGACCGAATGCGGTGGCCGACTTCGACCGCTTCGGCTGCTTCCTGACCTGTCACAACAACGCCACGGAAATGCCGGAGTGGGACCCGATCGATAGCTTCACCAAGTACCTCCCGGAGGGAACTCCGGGCCGGCTCGACTTGTGGCATCCGCGGCGCCACCGCGGCAATCCGATCGGGCTCGCCGACGATCAGTTCGTGTCGGCGATTCCGCCCGGCGACACGTCGGGAGGCCGCTTCAGCGACGCCGGCACCTCGCCGTTCGCCACCAACAGCCTGGTCGGCGGGAACCCGGCCTTCGTGCTGGACAATCTCGATCCCGAGACCGGCGGGGCCTTCGCCTTCGCGTTCTCGGGCCTCTTCACCGATCCGCTGCGCTTCTTCCGCGCGGACAATGCACAGGAGCTGGGCGAAGGTCCCGTCGCGAGCAGCATCGATTACGCGACGGCCGAGATGAGCGGCTACACGCCTTCCGAGGGCGACACCGTCCCGAGGCGACGGCTGCGCATGAGTTCCGGCAGCCGAGGCGACATCACCTCCTTCGGGACGTTCTTCACCCCCTCGCTCGCCGATCCGCTCTTCGGTCGCATCGACTTCAGCATCCAGCGCCTCCTCGACACGGGCCACGACGACGATACGACCCTGATACCCGGCCGGGTCTACGACGTCGCCTTCGCGGTACACACGGGGATGGTCACGGGCCGGGACCACTACGTGGGATTCCCGGTGACGCTGTCGATCGGTGCCGGATCCGCAGACCTCGAAGCCGTGCTGATCGAAGGCAGCGGAGACGAGCCGCCGGATTTCTCGGACACCGAGACGTTCCCGGTCACCAACATGAATCTGTTCCTGCCCGGAATCACCAGCCTGTCGTTCCTGCTGAACCAGGACCAAAGTCTCGTCTACATCGACCCGGCCACCGGCGAGGCAGTGGATCAGAATCACGCCGGCGCCAACGGGATGCTCACCGGCGGGCGCCGCTGCCAGGACTGCCACACCGCAGCCGCAGTCGGTGAGCCGCCGCCGGCGCTGTTCGATGGAGGGTCGATGGAAGCGTTGGTTCCGCTGCGAGGCGGCGTAGACACACCGACCCCGCTGCCGGTCCCGGAGCCCGGTACCTGGGCCGTGCAGCTCGCCGTGCTGGGCACCCTCGGCCTCTTGGTGCGTCGGCGGAAGACGGCCTGAGCGATCGACCGGGGGGGGAGACTGGCGGCGTGCGAGGCCGTCAGTACCCCGCCGACGCGCGGCGACTCGCCCTCCCGACGGGTGTCGAGACCATCATCGCGAACTCTTCCGAGAAGCTCATCGGCAGCCAGCGGTACCAGTCGATGGCCTGCCAGTAGCGGGGCTCCCAGGAATGATCCCGGAGGCCCAGCCCATAGACATCGAGCACCTCGTGCCCGCCCGGATCGTGCCGCGGCCGCGC
>CAZOHN010000375.1:0-2339 GCA_964579325.1 uncultured Rhodobacterales bacterium | reverse complement strand
GCATGTTGCGGCGCTGCGCCTCCTCCGGCACCGCCTTCGGTACACCATGCGCCGAAAACACTACCGGCCGGTCCGGGGGACACTCGTCGAGTTCCTCGACGAACACCGCGCCCCTGGCGCGCAGCCCGTCGACGACAAAGCGGTTGTGCACGATCTCGTGGCGCACATAGACCGGGGCGCCCCATTTCTCCAAAGCCATCTCGACGATCTTGATCGCGCGGTCCACACCTGCGCAGAAGCCACGCGGCGCGGCGAGGTAGATCGTCAGCGGGGGTTTGGACATGGCAGGGCTCTCCTTGCCACGGACCTAAGGCGAAGCGGCCACGCGGTAAAGACCCGCGCGGCACCCTTGGGTCACTTGCCGGCGGCCGAGACGGTGTTCGCGGCCGTGTTCGGATACTCGTCGCGGTCCATGCGCGGCTCGCGCGGCGGACGCCCGATCACCTCGCGCAGCTCGTCCAGCTCGATGAAGTTGTCGGCCTGGCGGCGCAGCTCGTCGGCGATCATCGGCGGCTGGCTGCGGATCGTCGAGACGACCGAAACCCGCACCCCCTGGCGCTGCAGGCTCTCGACCAGCGGCTTGAAGTCTCCATCCCCGGAGAACAGCACGATGTGGTCGACCCGAGGCGCCAGTTCCATGGCATCGACCGCAAGCTCGATGTCCATGTTGCCCTTCACTTTCCGGCGTCCCTGGCTGTCGGTGTATTCCTTTGCCGGCTTCGTCACCATCGCAAAGCCGTTGTAATGCAACCAGTCGACGAGCGGCCGGATCGGCGAGTAATCCTCGCTCTCCAGCAGGGCGGTGTAGTAGAACGCCCGGATCAGCTTGCCGCGGCGCATGAACTCTTGACGGAGGAGCTTGTAATCGATGTCGAAGCCCAGAGCCTTGGCTGCTGCGTAGAGGTTGGAGCCGTCGATGAAAAGCGCCAGCCTTTCGTCACGATAGAACATAAACGTCCCTTTCAAAACCTGCCTGCAATCGACCCCGGCTGTGGCGGCCGGTGGCCTGACGGCCGGTCCAACAAAACTAGCGTCTTGCGCAGATGCCGCAAGCCTTGAAACAGTTATATGTCACAATGTGTTTTGCCGTGAGTGGTGTTCCGCAGCGTCAATTTGTAACGTTTTCGGAGAAACATTGTTTCCTTCCAATGCGCTGTCGCCTTTTGGTTGAGTGGTCACTTTTCTTGGCCGCTTCTCGCCTATGCGGCCCCGCGCAGGCCGCTCGAACGGCCCCGGCGGGTCCGTGCGGGCCTCATTGGGCCGACGGGCGACCTGCGCGGCCTGCGGCTGCAGGCTGGTGCCGCAACGTCACGCAGCGATGATTCCCGGCAGCCGCGCCCTGCGTCCGGCGGCCCTTGAAATCCGCCCCTGTTCCGTGTATCCGCGCCCTCTGCCTCTCTTGAAAGGAAGATGTCCATGGCCCGCGTTACGGTCGAAGACGTTGTCGACAAGGTCCCGAACCGGTTCGAGATCGTGATGCTTGCAGCGCACCGCGCCCGCGAAGTGGCTGCCGGCTCCCCGATCACGGTCGACCGCAACAACGACAAGAACCCGGTGGTCGCGCTCCGCGAGATCGCCGATGAAACGCAGTCGTCGGACGACCTGCGCGAGCGGATGATCGCCAGCTACCAGACCCAGATCGAGGTCGATGAGCCGGAAGAGGACGCGATGGCGCTTCTGATGAGCGCCGAGATGGACCGTCCCCAGCACGACGACCTGTCGGAAGAAAAACTCCTCCGCGCGCTCATGGAAGCGCAGGAGCTGCGCTGAGGAGGCTTCGGCCCAGGTGGCGGGTGAGGGATGATCGACGTCGACGACCTGATCGCCCTCGTCCGCAACTACAATCCGCGCACGAACGAGGCCCTGATCCGCGAGGCCTACGCCTACGCGAACAGGATGCATCACGGCCAGCTCCGCCGCTCGGGCGAGGCCTATTTCACGCATCCTGTCTCAGTCGCGGCGATCCTGACCGAGCAGCAACTTGACGACGCCACGATCGTCACCGCTCTTCTGCATGACACGATCGAGGACACCAAGAGCACCTATTCCGAGGTCACGCGGCTGTTCGGCTCTGAAATAGCCGAGCTCGTGGACGGGGTGACCAAGCTCACCAACCTCCAGCTGTCGTCGTCGGAGACAAAGCAGGCCGAGAACTTCCGCAAGCTGTTCATGGCGATGTCCAAGGACCTGCGGGTGATCCTCGTAAAGCTCGCCGACCGGCTGCACAACATGCGCACGATCCGGTCGCTGCCGCCCGAGAAGCAGGCCCAGAAGGCCCGCGAGACGATGGAGATCTTCGCGCCGCTGGCGGGCCGCATGGGCATGCAGTGGATGCGCGA
>CAZOHN010000374.1:0-2352 GCA_964579325.1 uncultured Rhodobacterales bacterium | reverse complement strand
CTAGCGCAAGCCGCTTGCACCGATCGGCACCGGCGCGGACGAGATGTCCCGCAGGGAGACCGGCAGCGCGTTCGGGCGGCTTTGCTCGGCGTCAAGGCCGGCGACAGCCCGTGGCGCCAGCGCGAGGAAGGTCTGGAGGTCGATGGTGGCGCGGTCGAGGCGCAGGATCACCGGCTTGCCGGTCGCCTGATCGTCGCACAGGAAGGCGGGCAGGGTCTTGCGATGGCTTCTCGACATCGTGTCCTCGACCCGGTCGTATCGCCAGTTGGCGAGTTGGGAGAGCGCCACGCTGCGGCGTTGGCCGGTGGGCGAAAAGAGGGTCAGCGTCTCGCCGTCGAGGTCGACCCGCATCAGGCGGCCACGATCGAGCCAGCGGATGCCCCAGGCGAGGGCGGCCCAGACCAGGAGGAAGCCGATGGCGACGGTGATGGTGCTGGTCCAGCCCATGACGTTGCCGCGGTCGATCACGTCATAGGCCAGTGCGCCGAGGCCGAGCACGCCTACGGCCGCTTCCCGGGGCAGGAAGGGATTGCGCGCGCGGAAGATGGTGCGGGATGTGCCCATGCCGCAACGTAAGGTCGCGGCATGGGGGCCTGTCAATCGGTTCCGTCGGAGGGTCGGTTCAGGCGAGCATTCCGAGCGGGTGTTCGAGGTGGGTGACGATCCGCTCCAGCAGTTCCGCCCCGAGCGCTCCGTCGATCACCCGGTGATCGACCGAGAGCGTCACCGACATGATCGTGGCCACACCGACCGAGCCGTCGGCAAGCACGACCGGCTTCTTTACACCCGCGCCGACGGCAAGGATGCCGCCGTGGGGCGGATTGATCACCGCGTCGAAGTTGTCGATGCCGAACATCCCGAGGTTCGAGATCGCGAAGCTGCCGCCCTGGTATTCTTGGGGGCTGAGCTTGCGGTCACGGGCCCGGGCGGCGAGGTCCTTCATCTCGGCGGAAAGGGCCGAGAGCGATTTGGCGTGTGCGTCGCGCAGGACAGGGGTGAAGAGCCCGCCCTCGATGGCGACGGCCACGGCTACGTCCGACGGCTTGAGCTTCAGGATGCGGTCGCCCGCCCAGACCGCGTTGGCGGCGGGAACCTCCTGAAGCGCGAGCGCGCAGGCCTTGATGATGAAGTCGTTGACGCTGAGCTTGACCTTGCGGGCCTCAAGCTCGGCGTTGAGTTGCGCGCGGAAGGCCATCAGCGCATCGAGCCGGATGTCACGGCGCAGGTAGAAGTGCGGGATCGTCTGCTTGGCCTCGGTGAGCCGCGCGGCGATGGTCTTGCGCATCCCGTCGAGCTTGACCTCCTCGAAGTTGCGGTCGGCATACATCTTGAGGACGGTTTCGGTGGACGGGCCGGTCGGCATGGCCGCTGCAGCAGGGGTGGCTGCCTTTGGCGCCGGGGACTCGGCGGAAGGGGCGGCGGCTGCGGCCTTGGGTGCCGCGGTCGCGCCCTCGACGTCGGCCTTGACGATCCGGCCATGGGGACCCGAGCCGGCAATGGATGCAAGGTCGATGCCCTTGTCGGCCGCGATCCGGCGGGCGAGGGGGGTGGCGAAGACGCGTGCGCCCTTGTCGGCCGGCGCGGCGGCCGGGCGGGACACCGGTTCGGAGGCCGGGGCGGCCTTGCTCTCGGCGGCGGGCGCAGGCGACGCGGCCTTGGGCGCAGATGATGCGCCAAGGGTCTCGCCCTCTTCCAGAAGGACCGCGATAGGGGTGTTGACCTTCACGCCTTCGGTGCCGGCGGCGACGAGCAGTTTGCCGACGACGCCTTCGTCGACCGCCTCGAACTCCATCGTCGCCTTGTCGGTCTCGATCTCGGCCAGGAGCTGCCAGGCCTTGACCGTGTCGCCTTCCTTGACCAGCCACTTGGCCAGCGTCCCTTCCTCCATCGTCGGAGACAGCGCAGGCATCAGGATCTCGGTTGCCATGTCTCGTGCCCTCTCAGCGGTAGGTGACGGACTTGACCGCGTCGACGACCTCTTTGACGGTCACCAGCGCGAGCTTTTCCAGGTTCGCCGCATAGGGCATCGGCACGTCCTTGCCGGTGCAGCAGATCACCGGCGCGTCGAGCCAGTCGAAGGCGTGCTGCATGATGTAGGCGGCAAGGTGGTTGCCGATCGCGCCGACGGGGAAGCCTTCCTCGACGGTCACGCAGCGGTTGGTCTTCTTCACCGATGCGATGAGCGTCTCGTAGTCTATCGGGCGCAGGGTGCGCAGGTCGATGACCTCCGCGCTGATGCCCTCCTTCGCCAGTTCCGTCGCGGCGTCGAGCGCATGGGACACCCCGATCCCGAAGCTGACGAGGGTCACGTCGGTGCCCTCGCGCCAGATCCGGGCCTTGCCGAAGGGGACG
>CAZOHN010000373.1:0-2365 GCA_964579325.1 uncultured Rhodobacterales bacterium | reverse complement strand
CAGCTCCGCCTCCCCCTCGTCGAAGCCGCCGCTGCACAAGGCATCCCGCTCTACATCGAGAAGCCGCTCGCCGCCGCCCGCTACGACGTCTCCGCCATCTACGCCGCCGCCGCCCCGATCCTGACGCGCAGCGTGGTCGGGCTGATGATGCGCTACCATCCCGGATTGCGCCACCTCGCCCAGTCCGACCTCTCCGACGCCTACCGCTATGCCTTCGAGATCGGCCACGACGTCACCCAGTGGCGGCAGGACTGGAGCTTTTCCAGAAGCTACGCCGCGCGACCCGACGGGGGCGGGGTGCTCCTCGACCTCTGCCACGAACTCGACATGGCGCATTGCCTCTTTCCCGGCGCACTCTCGGACGTCGAGAGCCTCGGCCACAGCCGCTTTCCCGGCGTCGACATGGCCACCCAGGTCGCCCGCGCCGGGCCAGTGCAGGGGACCGTCGCGATGGACTACCTCGCGCCGGTGCCGATCCGCCGGGCCGAGATCGCCGGCACCCGCGGCCGCCGCAGCCTCGACCTGATGACAGGCGCCTGGACCGACGGCGCCGAGACCCGCAGCTTCGCGCTCGACCGCAACGACCTGTTCCTCGCCCTGATGGGCGATTTCCTGGCACTCGCGCAGGGGCGCACGCCCTCCGACGTCGAGTTCCTCCCCCGGCTCGACCTCGTGCGCGCCTCCGCCGAGGAGGTTGCCGCCGCCCACGCCATGCGCCGCTTCACCGGCCACCTCGATGGCGGCAACCTCGACGGGGACCGCTCATGATCCTCGGCCACATCGGCGTCCGTGCCGGCTCCAAGGGCGTTCCCGGCAAGAACTTCCGGCAGGTCTGCGGCAAGCCGCTGATCGACTGGAGCCTCGACCAGCTCCTCGCGCATCCTGCCGTCGATGCGGTCGTGGTCTCGACCGACAGCCCCGAGATCTATGCCCATGCCGTCGCGAAGGGCACGCTGACCATCGGCCTGCGGCCCGCCCACCTGGCCACCGACTCGGCGGGCAAATGGGGCGTCTGGCAACACGCGCTGGAGGCATCCCAGGCGCTCCTGCCTGCCCCCGTCACCGCCTTCCTCGACCTCGACGCGACCTCGCCGCTGCGCGATCCCGCCGACATCACCGGCGTGCTCGCGCTTTACGAGACCGAACGGCCGGACATGGTGATGTCCTGCTGCGAGGCCCGGAAGAACCCCTATTTCAACCTCGTCGAACCAGACGCAACCGGCGCACTTCATGTCTCCAAGCCGCTGCCCGGCGGCGTTGTCGCGCGCCAGCAGGCGCCGGCGGTCTACGAACACGCCGCCTCCACCTACGTCGTGGATCCCGGCTACCTGCGGCGGGCGACAGCGCTCTTCGAGGGCCGGGTGATCCCCTTCCTGATGCCGCCCGAGCGCTGCCTCGACATCGACACCGAATTCGACTTCCGCCTCGTGGAATGGCTGCTGAAGGAGCGCGAGAATGGCCGCTGACCTGCCGACCCAGCTTGCGGGCAAGACCATCTTCATCACCGGCTCGGGCGGCGTTCTCGGCGCGACCTACGTCCGCCGGATGCTGGCCGCAGGCGCAAAGGTGGTGGCCTCCGACCTGCCCGGCGCGCGGGCCGAGGCGCTGGTGGCGGCACACGGAGACAACCCCGCCTTCACCTTCCTGCCACTCGACGTCAGCGACGAGGCCGCGGTGGAAGGCATCTTCCGGACCATGCTCGACCGGGGCCTTCAAGCCAACGTGGTGCTGAACAACGCCGCGATCACGGGCGAGCTTCTGATGGGCGCGGGCAAGCCCTTCCCCGACTTCGCCAGTACCTCGGTGAGCGACTTCGAGCGCACGCTCCGCACCAACCTCACCGGCGCCTTCATGGTCGCCCGCCAGATGGACCGCGACATCGTCGGGCGCTGGCCGGTCAAGCTGATCAACGTCGCCTCGATGTACGCGCTGAACGCCCCGCACCACGACATCTACGAGGGGATGCCGTTCCGGTCGTTCTCGGCCTACACGGTGACGAAGGCAGGCATTCACGGGCTGACGCTCTGGCTCGCGAGCTACTGGCGGCACCGGCAGGCGACGGTGAACACGATCGCCCCGGGGGCGGTGTTCAACGGCCACTCCGAGGAGTTCCAGAAACGGGTGTCGGGACTGATCATGGCCGGCCGCATGGCGCAGCCCGACGAGATCGCAGATGCGATGCTGTTCCTCTGCTCGGACCAGTCGAACTACGTCACAGGGCAGGTCCACCACGTCGACGGTGGTTTCAACGGCTGGTGACGCCCGGCGGCTCAGCGGCTCGGGTTCCTCGGTCGAGCGAGAGGCCGGGGCCCCTCCCGCCCCCGGGACGGCGCAGGGCGCAGGCGCCCTGCTTGCCCGGTGTTGG
>CAZOHN010000372.1:0-2385 GCA_964579325.1 uncultured Rhodobacterales bacterium | reverse complement strand
CCGACCGGCTGATGATCTCGTCGACCAAGTCGATGCACGGCCACCTGATCGGCGGAACGGGCGCGGTGGAACTGCTTGCCTGCCTGATGGCGCTGAACGAGGGTGTGATCGCGCCCACGATCGGCTACGAGGAACCCGACCCCGAATGCGCGCTCGACATCGTGCCGAACGAGGCGCGGAAGGCGGAGGTAAGGGCGGTCCTCTCGAACGCTTTCGCCTTCGGCGGCCTCAACGCGGTGTTGGCGCTCCGAAAAGCCTAAGGGGTAGGGGACGGGCTGCCGACCCCTACTTCTTGAGGCTCACTCTACTGTGCGACAGCGGCCTTCATCTGGGCATCCAGCGAGTCGAAGGCCGCAGTGAAGCCGCGCAGCGACAGTTCAAGCCCGATCCTTTGGTCCGGCGCTACCGCCGGGACGATGCCAACCGTCGCCTTCACCCCACGCTTGAAGCTCGCCACGTCCTCGGCGGTATAGCCGATGCGTGCGAAGCAACCAACCTCCGTACAGAAAGTGAACGGGTAGCGTTTCGCGCCGCCGCCGTCGATCGCCACCGTCACCTGCTCGGTCAGGAGTGTCTCGAGCGGAGAGATGATCGAGCCGCCGGCAATGGCCTGTCCTTGCGCCGGAATCAGCGGGAAGATCGCGAACTCTGCCACCGAGTTGCCTTCGGCATCCACCAGAAGCTGGTAGACTTGGCAGGGATCGTTGCCCGAGGCAGTGCGGATGCAGCGGATGTCCCAGTCACCGTGCTCTTCCTTGACGTAGGGCGCGCCGACAGTGCCGCCATCAGGTGCGACGGGTTCGCCCAGCGACATCCCGATGCCACCATCCTGGGGTTCGGCCGGAGTCTCGGCGGCGGGTGCTTCGCCCTCGGCGGGCGCGGCTGTCTCCTGGGCCAGCGCCGGCGCGGCGCAAAGGGCGAGGATCGCGAGGCTGGGGAGAATTCTGCTCATCTGTGTGCCTGTCCGTTTTCGGCTTGTTGACGTTCCGCGCGGGATTAGCACGGGCCGCACCTGCTGTCAGTCCCTGTCGAACGCACGTCCGATCACGCGCGCGAGGGTCCGCCACCAATGAAAAAAGGGCCTGTGGCAGGCCCTTTTTCCTTGTCTTTGCTCCCCGTCGGACTGGCCGACTTAGTTATTGGCCGGGACGCTAAAATGTTTGGCCGCATGCGTCAACTGGGAAGTTGGCGCCCCGCAGAAACTTGATCTTGCCCACAAAAAAGGCCGCGCCCGGGGGCGCGGCCAGTCCGACAGGGAGGAAGTCCGTCCGTTTGCACAACAGTTGCGCATCCGGACACGGTCAATACTGGCAGATATTGGTTAACGTTGTATTGTCCCGGCGAATGGATGGGTCATCCGCTTTGGGCGGGCAGTTGTGGGAGTGGGCTATGGCCGGAGCGGACGTCGGGACGATCTTCGTGGGTGGCGGCGGCCTGGAGTACGGGCAGCCTCAAGACCTGCTGCTGAAATACGGCAACCGCCACGGCCTGATCGCTGGCGCTACCGGAACCGGCAAGACCGTCACGCTCCAGATCCTCGCGGAAGGCTTCTCCGCCGCGGGCGTCCCGGTCTTCCTCTCCGACGTCAAGGGCGACATCTCGGGCCTCGGCGCCTCCGGTTCACCCGACCACAAGCTGCACGACGCCTTCATCAAGCGCGCCGGGATCATCGGCCTCGATCTCGCCTACACCGCCTTCCCGGTCACCTTCTGGGACCTCTTCGGCCAGCAGGGCCACCCGGTCCGCACCACCGTGGCCGAGATGGGGCCGCTGATGCTCTCGCGGCTTCTGGAACTGACCGAGGCGCAGGAAGGGGTGATGAACGTTGCCTTCCGCGTCTCCGACGAGGAAGGCTTGCCGCTTCTCGACCTAAAGGATCTCCAGGCGCTCCTCGTCTGGGTCGGCGAGAACGCCGCCACGCTCACGCTGCGCTACGGCAACGTCTCGGCCGCCACAGTCGGCACGATCCAGCGGCGCCTTCTCGTCCTCGAAAACGAGGGCGGCGCGAACCTCTTCGGCGAACCCGCCCTCGAGATCGCCGACCTGATGCGCACCGACCTCGATGGCCGTGGCCGCATCAACATTCTCGCCGCCGACAAGCTGATGGCCTCGCCACGCCTCTACGCCACCTTCCTGCTGTGGCTTCTGTCGGAACTCTTCGAGACGCTCCCCGAGGTGGGCGATCCCGACAAGCCGAAGCTCGTGTTCTTCTTCGACGAGGCGCACCTTCTCTTCGACGACGCGCCCAAGGCGCTCGTGGACAAGGTCGAACAGGTCGCCCGCCTCATCCGCTCCAAGGGCGTCGGCGTCTATTTCTGCACCCAGAACCCCGCCGATGTGCCCGACGACATCCTCGGCCAGCTCGGCAACCGCGTCCAGCACGCC
>CAZOHN010000371.1:0-2388 GCA_964579325.1 uncultured Rhodobacterales bacterium | reverse complement strand
CGTCTTCCACCCTTATGCCACCACGACCATTCGCGTTCATGCGCAGCGCCTCGCCCGGTCGCAGGTCATGCCGAGCATGGCCCGCGAGGATTACGAGCAGGAGCTTTCGCTCGATCTCTGGCGCAGGCTCCCAGCCTATCAACCGGAGCGTGCGAGCTTGCCCACGTACATCGACCGGGTTGTGCGCAATCGTGCCGCTAGCTTTTTCATGACGGCAAAAGCGGCAGCGTATCGCCATGAGCGTAATGGACTTCTCGGTCGCACCATCGACGAGAACGCGGTGACCCCGCAGGTCGAGCCGGAGAACCCTGCTGCTCCGGTGGAGAGCTTTACCGACGCAGCCGATCTGCGCCACGACCTCGCCCGCTTCATGGCGTCGTTGCCGGCGGCATTGCAGCGTTGCTGCGCCATCCTCGCAAGTGGCTCGACCGGTCAAGCCATCCGGCAGAACGGGCTGCATCGCTCCAGCCATTACGACGCACTGCGCCGCCTGAGGAGCCGCGCGCGCGATGCCGGGCTGCACGAATACCTCAGCTGAGGACCCCGACAGTACGCGAGTGCCCCGAGTAAGTAATCAATAGGGCAACGGGCTCACGGTCATGATCTGAAGCATGACCGTGTGCCTTGCTCTCGAGCCGGGCCCTCGCGGCCATGCAAGACCTGTCCTCAGGAAAAGCCGCGACCGCTTCCCTCCATGAGCGGCGTCAGGGCCCGGCGCTTCGAGCCTGACGAGACATGGAATGCGACGAACTACATGGAGGGCGCCGTGGCGCTGTGTTGCATTGGAACAGACGGGCGGCCGAGCCGCATCGTCGGACGGCTCACTCTGGCCCGCGCATGACTGCGGACGCGACCCCGTTCCTGGACCAGCTCTGGCAAAACGGCCTCCTGCATCTGACGGCCATTCCGATTCAGGACCGGCTGCATGATCGGCGCCGACGCCAACTTGGCGATCGGTGTGACGATCGACAGCTTCTCCTAGGCAGAGGTTGTCGCAGAGTTCGGTGTGACCGTGGCAGGTGCCAGCAAGCGGTCCCAGAGAGATTTGGCCCGAGCCAGGAAGGCGTTGCCGGAGGCAATCTAAAGATCGTTGTCCCAGGACAGGCACGAAGGTGGCTTTTCACTTTTATGAACAGCCATCCGACTGGGCTCCGGCCCGGCAATCGACGAGATATCGACATGCCTACTGCCCCGGTGAGAACGCGCCGCACCAAGGCCCGGATGGCGCAGCTCATCGGGGCATCCGAGCGCGAGCTGCTGCTGTCCATGGCGGAGAGCCTGGGGGCGCGGCCATGAGCGGCGTGACGTTCACCGTCGCCCGCAAGGCCGGCGGCGGGCTGCTGTCCAAGCGCATCACACTCGGCGCCGACGGCAACCCCATCTCCGACGGGTCGCCATGCCGGATGTGGGCAGGCACCGCGACGCGGGTCACGGTGGCCAACATCACCGAATGCGCCGAACGCATCAACGGCATGGATGGCAGCGAGGCCATGATCCTTGGCGATCACATCGCCGAGGCCGAGCAAATCCAGCTCGCGAAAGATGCCGAAGCGGACCCGGCGAAAGGCGTCTACGGGCGCACGACAAAGACCTTCCGCTATCCCGAAGGCCAGCCGGGGCTGATACTTCTCGACAACGACAAGAAGGGCATGCCGGATGCGGTCGCCGCCCGCATCGACGAGCTGGGTGGCCCGTTCGCGGCCATCGGGCACTTGCTCGGCGGGCTGGAGCAGTTCGCCCGCATCTACAGGCCGAGCACATCGTCGGGCATCTACAACAAAGAGACCGGCGAGAAGTTCCAGGCCGGCGGCGGGTTCCACCTCTACTTGATCGCCGCAGACGTGTCCGACAGCGCTCGCTTTCTGCGGGCGCTTCAGGCACGGGCGTTGCGGGCCGGGCTCGGGTGGGGCATGATCATGGGCCGCGGCCGGTTCGGCGTGCGGTCCATCATCGACATCATGGTCGGCTCACCCGAGCGGCTGGTGTTCGAGGGTAACCCGCTGGTCGTGCATCCGCTTGCGCAAGACCTGAGCGAGCGGGCGGCGATCGCGCACGACGGGGCCATGATCGACACGCGGGCCGTTTGCCCAGACCCGACGCCAGAAGAGGCGCGGGAGGTCGCGGCGCTGATCGAGGCCGAACGTCGCCGGCTGAAGCCCGAAGAGGCCGCAGCAAAAGAGGCGGCGGCAGTCGAGATCGCCGAGAAGCGCGGGATCGCGCTCGAGAAGGCCCGGATCGTCGTCGCGGCCAACGATGCCGGCGAGCTGGTTTCCTACGACAGCGTGATCTTCGACGATCCCGAGCTTGGCGAGGTCGAGGTTGCCGATATCCTTGCCGATCCCGATCGCTATCACGGCGAGACCTTGTCCGACCCGCTGGAAGGGCCGG
>CAZOHN010000370.1:0-2454 GCA_964579325.1 uncultured Rhodobacterales bacterium | reverse complement strand
GAACAGGCCGATCTTGCCGCCCTTCGAGTAGGGCGCAAGCAGGTCGATGACCTTGATGCCGGTGACGAGGATCAGCGCCTCCGTCGACTGCGCGGCGAAATCCGGCGCGGCCTGGTGGATGGCGCGGGTCGTGGTGGCGCCCACCGCGCCCTTCTCGTCGATCGGCTCACCGATCACGTTCAGGATGCGGCCGAGCGTGGCGTTGCCGACCGGCACCGAGATCGGACCGCCGGTGTCGGACACTTCCTGGCCGCGTACGAGACCCTCGGTGGCGTCCATCGCGATGGTGCGGACGGTCGACTCGCCGAGGTGCTGGGCGACTTCAAGAACGAGGCGTTTGCCGTTGTTCTCGGTCTCGAGTGCATTGAGAATAGCGGGGAGGTGCCCGTCGAACTGCACGTCGACGACGGCGCCGATCACCTGCGTGACTTTGCCTTCAGACTTGGCCATCTGTTCTCTCCGGTTCGGTCAGAGCGCCTCGGCGCCCGAAATGATTTCGATGAGTTCCTTGGTGATCGCGGCCTGACGGCTCCGGTTGTACTGGATCGTCAGTCGGTTGATCATGTCGCCGGCATTGCGGGTCGCGTTGTCCATTGCGGACATCCGCGCGCCCTGCTCGGAGGCGCCGTTCTCAAGGAGGGCGGTGAAGATCTGGGTCGCTACGCCGCGTGGCAGCAGGTCTGCAAGGATAGCCTCTTCCGACGGCTCGTAATCGTAGAGAGCCGAGGCATTGTTGTCCCCCTCGAACGTCGCGGGTATGATCTGCTTCTCGGTCGGGATCTGGCTGATGACCGACTGGAAGCGATTGTAGAAGATCGTCGCCACGTCGAATTCACCTGCGTCGTAACGCGCGAGCACGTCTTTCGCGATGCCTGCCGCGTTCACGTAGCCGACCCGCTTGACCTCGGCCATGTCGACGTGACCGACGAAGAGATCGGAGTACTCGCGGCGAAGCTGTTCCCGGCCCTTCTTGCCCACGGTCAGCAGCTTGACCGTCTTGCCCTGGCCCTGAAGCTCGGCAATCCGGGCCTTCGCAAGACGCACGATCGTCGAGTTGAAGCCTCCGCAAAGGCCACGCTCGGAAGTCATCACTACAAGGAGGTGAACTCGGTCGGAGCCGGTGCCCTTCAAGAGCCGTGGTGCGCTGTCCGATCCGGCCATACCGGCGGCAAGACCCGCGAGCACGGCGTTGAACCGCTCGGCATAGGGACGAGCGGCCTCGGCGGCCTCCTGGGCACGGCGGAGCTTGGCCGCCGCGACCATCTGCATGGCCTTCGTGATCTTCCGCGTGTTCTTGACGCTGACGATCCGGTTCTTGAGGTCCTTGAGACTTGGCATCTACCCGTCCTTCCAGGGCTGGCGGTATCAGGCGAAGTCCCGGGCGAACTCGTCGAGAACGGCGCGGATGTCCTTTTCGAGATCACCGGTGACCTTCCGGTCGTTGTTGGTGATGTCGTCGAGCAGCGCGCGCTTGTTCTTGCGCAGGTGGCTCAGCAGCGACGTTTCGAAGCGGCCGACATCCTTGACCGGCATCTTGTCGAGGTAGCCGCTGGTACCGGCGTAGATCACGACAACCTGCTCGGCGTTCGTGAGAGGCGAATACTGCGACTGCTTCATCAGTTCGGTGAGGCGCGCGCCACGGTTCAGGAGGCGCTGGGTCGCAGCGTCGAGGTCCGAGCCGAACTGCGCGAACGCCGCCATCTCGCGATACTGCGCAAGCTCCAGCTTGATCTTGCCCGCGACCGACTTCATCGCGTTGGTCTGCGCGGCCGAACCCACGCGGCTGACCGAGAGACCGGTGTTCACCGCCGGGCGGACGCCCTGGTAGAACAATTCGGACTCGAGGAAGATCTGGCCGTCGGTGATCGAAATCACGTTGGTCGGGATGTAGGCCGAGATGTCACCCGCCTGCGTTTCGATGATCGGGAGGGCGGTCAGCGATCCCGCGCCGTGGTCCTTGTTCATCTTCGCCGACCGCTCCAGGAGGCGCGAGTGGAGGTAGAACACATCGCCCGGGTAAGCCTCGCGGCCCGGCGGGCGGCGCAGGAGGAGCGACATCTGGCGATAGGCAACGGCCTGCTTGGAAAGATCGTCATAGATCATCAGGGCGTGGCGGCCGTTGTCGCGGAAGAACTCGCCGATGGCTGTGGCGGAGAACGGAGCAAGAAACTGCATCGGCGCCGGGTCCGAAGCCGTCGCGGCGACAACGATGGTGTATGCCATCGCGCCGGTTTCCTCGAGCTTCTTCACCAGCTGCGCCACGGTCGAGCGCTTCTGGCCGATCGCGACGTAGACGCAATAGAGCTTCTTGCTCTCGTCGTCGCCAGCCGCATCGTTGTAGCTCTTCTGATTGAGGATCGTGTCGAGTGCCACGGCCGTCTTGCCGGTCTGGCGGTCACCGATTATGAGCTCGCGCTGGCCGCGGCCGATCGGCGTCATCGCGTCGATCGCCTT
>CAZOHN010000369.1:0-2464 GCA_964579325.1 uncultured Rhodobacterales bacterium | reverse complement strand
GGACCTGCGAAATGCCTTCCCGAAGGCCGTCGTCGGGTTCTCCGACCACTCCATCGGACCCGAGATGGCGCTGGCCTCGGTGGCACTCGGCGCCTGCATCCTCGAGCGGCACTATACCGACACCCGCTACCGGAAAGGCCCCGACATCTCCTGCTCGATGGACCCAGCGGAGTTGCGCTTTCTGATCGACCGGAGCCGCGAGATCTGGACGGCGTTGCGCAACCCCAAGGAGCGTACCGGCCCGGAAGAAGACGTCTACCGCTTCGCCCGCGGGTCGGTGGTGGCTGACCGGGACCTGTCGGAGGGACATGTGATTGCCGAGGCCGATATCTGGGCGCGTCGGCCGGGGTCGGGCGAGATCGCGGCCTATGACTTCGACAAGGTCCTCGGCAAGCGGCTGAACCGCGCCGTGACGCGAAATACTCAACTCCGCTGGGCGGATTTCGCCTGATCCACCTTTTCAGACGATCCAGCGGCGACGCCTTGCGGCGTCAAGATCCTTGGTGGGGGCCTCGCGAGGCGCGAGGCCCCACGTGCCTCCGGCGGGGATATTTGAAGTCGGAAGAAGCAACCGAATCTTAAGGTTAACGCGCGATCCCTGTGCCTGCGGTACAGGCGGGGACGCCGATGACCGCGTCGGGAGAAGCCGTCCGTGCCAGCATGGCGCGGGCGGTGGATCTCTCCCGGCTTCTTCCGACCCGAAGTATCCTCGGGGGTGAATTTCCCTGCGGGAACCGCAGGGGAAGAGGGGGCAGACGGCCCCCTCGCGCGGCCCGGAACGGGTCGGAACACAGAAGGGCTCGCAGCCCGGAACGGGCTGCACCTTGATCTACCGTAGCTCCAAGCGGTCTGCCGGGCTGACCTGCTCCCCTGAAACCTTCCCACTCCGGGGCTAGTCTGTTCCTCGACAGAGGAGACGGACGATGAGACGCGGCAGGTTCAGCGAGGTTGAGATCATCGGCATTCTGAAGGAGCACGAGGCCGGGCCGCGCGCGGTCGAGCTCTGCCGCAAGCACGGCGTCAGCGACCCGACGTTCTACAAGTGGCGCTCGAGATACGGCGGCAGAAGGTGTCGGACGCGAAGCGGCTGAAGGCGCTTGAGGAGGAGAACGCCAAGCTGAAGAAGCTTCTGACGGAGTCAATGCTCGACGTCTCGACGCTGCGCGAGATGCTCGAAAGGACTTCTGAGGCCCAGTTCGAGGAGATCGCAGTGAACTGGGCCCTCACCGAGAAGGGCTATTCCCAGAGGCGCGCCTGTGCGCTCGTCGGGATCGATCCGCGCGTCTTCCGGTATCGTTCGACGCGCAGCGCCGATGCGGCGTTGCGCCGACGCCTGCGCGAGCTGTCCTCCGAGCGGCAGCAGATCGGATACCGGCGCCTGCACATCCTGCTCCGCTGCGAGGGATGGGAAGTGAACGGGAAAAGGCTCTATCGGATCTACTGCGAGGAGCGGCTGACAATGCGCAGGCGCGGTGGCCGGAAGCGGGCGCTCGGCACGCGGGCGCCCATGGCGGTCCCGCAAGACCCGAACCAGCGCTGGAGCCTCGACTTCGTGTCCGACGCGCTGGCCTGCGGACGGCGGTTCCGCATGCTCAACCTCAGCGACGCGTTCCGCCGGGAATGCCTGGCGATTCGGATCGACCGGAAGCTGCGCTCGAAGGACGTCATCGACGTGCTGTCCGGCCTGTCCATCCTGCGGGGGTGCCCGGCCACTTCAGGTTCGACAACGTCCTATGTCGGGAAGAAATTGCCGCTTGAGGCATCAGATCACGGGGCATCCGAGCGACCGGATGCCATGAAGATGGTTGCCCAGACAGGCTCCGCCGTCAAGAAGTGGTCTCTTCCATAGCAAATACAGGGTCGGACTTATTGCCGCCCTCACCATCCTCAAGACGAGATCCGAATTCTCAAGCGGAAGGCCCGAACACAATCTACAAGGTCGCGTCAGCGCCTCCACGGCCAGAAGTGAAAGAGGTCCTTCCGCCTCGGCTCGCCCCCACGAAGAAGGGGCGATAGGGTTCGCCGGACTTGATCACGGCGTGAATGGTGCGGCCCTCCTTCGCCGCGATGGCGGTGTACGCCTTGCGGCGCAGATCGGGGTTGTGGCGGTCCTGCGCGATGTACCGTTCGAACTTGTCGCGGAAGCTGTTGGCGGGCTACAGGACCACGGCCTGTCCAGCGATCCAGAGCGTGCGGCGGAGACGGGCGTTGCCAAACTTCGATATCCTGCTCCTGCCGCGGAACTGTCCGGACTGCATGGTCGCCAGGTCCATGCCGCAGAACTTCAGCAACTGACGGTGATGGTGAAAGCGGCGCAGGTCGCCGGCCTCGGCCAGCACCGCGAGCGCGTTGACCGGGCCGATGCCTGGGATGGAGCGCAGGAGCTGGTCGTCCGGGTGATCGTCGAGAAGGTCGGCGGCGCGCGCCTCGATGGCGTTGCGGCTCTGGATCAAGCTGCGGCCCT
>CAZOHN010000368.1:0-2469 GCA_964579325.1 uncultured Rhodobacterales bacterium | reverse complement strand
CGCGCCCCGGCCGGCAGCGCAAGCCCCGCCGCGGCGGCGATCAGAAAATTGCGGCGATCCATGGTGTCTCCTCCTGTGGCAATCGTATCCGGCCCCGCCCGGTTCCGCAAACGGACGGGGCCTTCCTGCGCGCAGCCCTTACATCGCGGGCAGCAGCACCCCGTCGATCACATGGATCACGCCGTTCGACTGCACCACGTCCGCGATGGTGACCGTCGCCTCCCGCCCGCGCTCGTCGGTGAGCTTCAGCATGGCGCCGTCCATCCGCGCCTTGATCACGCAGCCCCCCACCGTCTCGATGGCATGCTCGCCGCCGCCATCCGCGATCATCTGGCCCACGGTCTCCGACAGCGCATTGGCCGCCACGACGTGACAGGTCAGCACCTTCACGAGGGCATCCTTGTTCTCGGGCTTGAGAAGCATGTCCACCGTGCCGGCCTGCAGCATCCCGAAGGCGTCGTTGGTGGGCGCAAAAACGGTGAACGGGCCCGCGCCCTGCAACGTCTCGACAAGGCCCGCGGCCTGCACGGCGGCGACGAGCGTGGTGTGATCGGCCGAGTTCACGGCGTTCTCGACGATGTTGCGGTTCTCGAACATCGCCGCACCGCCCACCATCGGGTTGGCCGCAAGCGCGGCACCGGCCAGAAGGGCAAGCGCGGAGGCGGCAAAAAGGGTCCTGGTCTTCATCGGTCTTCTCTCCCGTGTCTGGCACCCGCCCATCGGGTGCCAACGGGACAAGACACGGGGCGCGGCAGTGCGGAGTTTCACCCCTCGCACGCAAATCCGATCACACGTCCGTGACCTCGCCCAGGGCCAGCACAGGCCCCGTCGGCGCACCGGTCGGCGACCCGCCCGTGGGCTCGAGCGATACCGCCATCACCCAGCCCGCAGGCGGGGCGGGATACGCCACCGCCAGCGGCCCCTCGTCGACCAGCCCGAGCGAGACCGGCGCGGCATCCGGCGCGATCACCCAGACCTCGTGCGCCCGGCCCTCCGGCGCAGGCTCGCCCGCGACCCGGACGACCGAGAGGGTTCCCGTCACCGGATCGTGCCGCGCCTCGAACCGCAACTCCCCGCTCTCGGCGGCGATTGTGGCTACAAGAACGGGCTGCGGCCCGACCGGCGCGACGATCACCGCAAGCCACGCCACAAGGATCGCCGCGGCTGCCGCACCGAGGATGAATTCGAACCCCGCCAGTATCCGCGCCAGGCCGCTCCGCCGTGGCCGGGCCGGATCTTCCCAGCCGAGCCGCCGCTCGATGGCGGCGAGCGCGCCGGTGGGCGGCTCCGCACCGGGAAGCGCCTCGGCCAGCGGTACGAGCCGCTCCTGCCAGGCTGCGACGGCGGCCCTGAACGCCGGGTCGGCACCGGCGCGCGCCTCGGCTGCGCGCTTGTCGTCCCCCGCAAGCAAACCCATCGCCAGTTCGGCGGCGAGCACATCGTCGTCGCCGGGAAGATCGGGGGGGAGATCGGACCGGAGGCTCATCGCGTCAGGCACTCCCGCAGCTTCAGCAGGCTGCGCCGCAGCCAGGTCCGCATCGTGTTCAGCGGCACCCCGTGGCGTCGCGCGAGATCGTCGTAGGACAACCCGTCGAGATAGGCCCCGCGCACCGCCTCGGCCCGGTCGGCCTCCAGCTCGCCCAGGCACGCCTCGATCCGCCGCCGCTCCGAGGCCGCGACGGCCTGCGCCTCCGGGCCCGGCGCGGGATCGGCCGTCTCGGGCACCTCCGCCTGCGCCATCCCCCGCGGCCGCGCCCGCAGCCGGTCGATCGCGGCGTTCCGGGCGATCGCGATCAGCCATGTCATCGGGCTCAGGCCGTTGGCCGCATAGCGCCCCGCCCCGTGCCAGACCTTCACATAGACCTCCTGCACCACGTCCTCGGCCTCCGCCCGTTCGCCCAAGATACGCAGCACGACACCGAAGAGTTTCGCGGAGGTGGCGGAATAAAGCACACGAAAGGCCGCCCGGTCAGCCAGCGCCACCCGCGCGATCAAGGCCTCGATCTCCTCCCGGGTCGACATGCGGCCGGTCACCGTCTCCTGTTCGCCACCCCACAATCGCAGCAAAAGCCATCGTCCGAAAGCCCCGGGCCTTCCCCTTGCGCCTCCCCGCCTTATGCTCCACTAACGGATCGCCGGGCGCGCCATGCGGCCCGGCGTACTTCACGAGGCGAACGATGGCGGACGGCGCGATGGAAGCGAAAGTGAAACCCACCGAGGACGTTTCCGTCCGCGACGTGTTCGGTATCGACACCGACATGAAGATCAAGGGCTTCGAGGAACGCGCCGACCGCGTGCCCGAGGTCGATCCGACCTACAAGTTCGACCCCGACACCACGCTCGCGATCCTCGCGGGCTTCGGCTACAACCGCCGCGTGATGATCCAGGGCTACCACGGCACCGGCAAGTCCACCCACATCGAACAGGTCGCCGCGCGCCTCAACTGGCCCTGCGTGCGCGTCAACCTCG
>CAZOHN010000367.1:0-2478 GCA_964579325.1 uncultured Rhodobacterales bacterium | reverse complement strand
GCAGCTACGACGCCATCCCGCGCCTCGGCCCGCCGCTGCCGGGCGATCTGGGCGGCGCCATCCTTGATGCGCAACGCCGGGGCCTGCCGGTCGCGCCTCCGCCGCTGACCCCGCCCACCATGGACCCGGCGGAACAGGCGCGATTGGCCGAGCTCGAGGCCGCGCGGATGAGCGGGGTCTTCTTCCAGACCCGCGCCGCGACCCCGGCGGCAGCGCCGGGCTTCACCTTGCCCCCGGGGCTCACCGCCCCGGACAGCGACCTGCGCAGCGCCTTCCTTAACGCCGCGACCAACCGCCAGACCGTCGCACCCGACCGTGTCGAGGCCCCGGCTTCGCCCTGGCTCCTGCAGGCGGGCTCGGTGATCCCGGCCGCGCTCATCACCGGCATCCGCTCGGACCTGCCAGGCCAGATCACCGCGCAGGTGACCCAGAACGTCTATGACAGCCCCACCGGCAGCCTGCTCCTGATCCCGCAGGGAACCCGCCTGATCGGTGAATACGATGCGGGCGTCACCGTCGGCCAGCGCCGTGTGCTGCTGGTCTGGACGCGGCTGATCTTCCCTGACGGCCGCTCGCTCGTCCTCGAGCGCCAGCCCGGGGCCGACACCGCGGGCTATGCCGGTCTGGAGGACCGCGTCAACAACCACTGGGCCAGCATTCTGCGCGCCGCGGGCCTTTCGACCTTGCTTGCCGTCGGCGCGGAACTGGCGGTCGACGAGGAAGACCGCCTCGCCCGCGCCATCCGTGACGGCGCCCTCGACACGATCAATGAGGCCGGTCAGCGCATCGTCGAGCGCCAGCTCGAGGTCCCGCCGACCCTGACCATCCGCCCAGGCTTTCCGGTGCGCGTGCTCGTCGCCCGCGATCTGGTGATCGCCCCGCAAGGAGGCTGACATGGGGAGGCTGCCATGGCCAAGCTGAAACTCGGCCCTATCGCTGACGACAAGCCTGTGAAGCTGGCGCTGGAAATGCCTGCCGCGCTCCACCGCGACCTCGTCGCCTATGGCGAGATCCTCGGCCGCGCAGCGGGGCAAAACCCCATCCCGCCCGCGCGGCTGGTCGTGCCGATGCTGGAGCGGTTCATCGCCACGGATCGCGGGTTCGCGAGGGCGCGGCGGGGTGGGACCGGATCGGACAGTGCCAAGGAAAGGCCGCCTTGACTGAGCTGCTCGGTGCAGAAGGGGTCGCGTGACCGAGGGGGTCGAGCAGACGGAATTCAGTCGGAGAAGGCCGCTGACACGATCTCTTCCAGGTCGGCGATCTCTGCATCGCTGAGTTTCGAGAATGGGCCGCGGTCGCGCCTGCGCTTCGGGAGCCGCCCCGCGTTCTGGGTGATGAACAGGATCACCTGCCGTGCAAGATCGTCCGGCATCTCGATCAGGTTCATGACGCCGCGCATAGCCGCGTCATGACGCTTGAGATAGGTGATTTCGCGCGGCAGGTCTTCATCGATGGTCTTGAGCACGCAGTCATAGAGGAATTCGGCCTCGGCTGTGCAGTCGTAGAAGCGGTAGAGGTCGGCCGTGTCGTTCAGCACCTCGACATTGCCCGTGGGCGTTGCGCGCCAATCGATGTCGTTCATCAGCGGAGCCGAGTGACCTTGCAGAACCGCCCGGTAGTCGTCGATGCGGTCGAGCATCACGGAAGAGACCGGGAAGACCATGCCGGGTGGGGTGAACTTCCGCTCGGCGAGAACGTGATGGATCAGGCAGCGGTGCAGGCGGCCATTCCCGTCTGCCAGCGGGTGGATATAGACGAAGCCGAAGGCGATGATGGCGGCCTGCAGGACGGGATCGACCTCTTCGGCATCCGTCAGCCTCAGCCGGTTGTTGCAGTCGTTCAGCGCCGTCATCAGCTCGGGAACATCCTCGGGCCGAGCGCCGATGAACTCGGGCAAGGGGTCGTTGCTGTGGTCTCGTTCGCCCAGAAAGACCCCGTCTTCGCGATAGCCGATCGGGGTCAGGCGATCGTCGCCGATCAGGATGCGGTGCAGTCGGTAGATCTCGGTCTGATTGAGGGGGCGCTTGCCGGCCTCCAGCACAGCGCGTCCCCAACGCTCCAGCCGGTTGACCGGTGGGCGCTCGCCTTCGATCTCGAAGCTTGCACGGCTGTCGGCCAGAAGCATGAAACTCGCCGCGCGCGCCAGGACATGGCCACCCGTCTTGCCGATCGTGTCCTTGGCCCGCCCTGCCAGATCGAGCGCGATCAGCGCCTCGAGCTTTGCGGTGCGCCGGATCACCGGGCAGAGCGCGCCGGTCCCGAGCAGATTGTCCCGGATGCGGTGACGCTGCGAGAAACGTTCCTTTCCGGTGAAGTAGAGGCCCGGGTCCAGAGCCGGGACCGCCGTGACGGTCGGCGCATCCTCGAGATCGAGCCTCCGTCCCGTCAGTGTCTCGAAGAAGAACCAGAGCCTTCGGGAGAAAGCGCCGGTCGGTGTGGCGCGGACGATGGCTTCGAGATCCCACTCAGGAACGGCAT
>CAZOHN010000366.1:0-2483 GCA_964579325.1 uncultured Rhodobacterales bacterium | reverse complement strand
CCACCGCGAAGACCCACATCGACCACCGGATCGCGATGAGCTTCCTGGTGCTGGGGCTGGCGTCGAAGGCCCCGGTCTCGGTCGACGACGGCTCGCCCATCGCGACCTCGTTCCCGGTGTTCGAGGCCCTGATGCGGGATCTGGGTGCGCGGATCGACCGGGTGAACCGATAGGCCGCGCGTGGCGGGGTGAACCCCGCCCTACCGCTCGGTGGCGCCCTTGCCCGCAAGGATGCGGTCGCGGAACTTCCCGACGCGGGCGGTGCGCGTGGCGGAGGTCTTTGCCGAGGCCAGCGCAATGGCATAGCTGCGCTGTCGACCGGGGGTGAGGGCGTGGAACGCCTCCGCAAGCGCGGGGTCGGCATCGAGCGCCCCGGTCAGTTCCTCGGGCAGGTCGGGGGCAGAGGTGTCCCTCGGCGGGCGGCGGCCGGCCTCGGCATGGCCCATCGCCTCGGCGAGGTAGCGCGCGATCACGGGCGCGCGTCGCGCCACCTGCTCTGCCTCGGTGAAGCGGAACGCCTCGGGGTGGCGGGTGTTCGGGCCGTGGCGTTCGAGGACGCCCTCGGGGTCGGACAGCAGCGCGGCGTCGAAGAAGGTCAGCTTGAAGTCGCCGCGGAAGGCGCCAAGGATGGCGATGTTGCGGCCCGCGTGCATGTAGCACGGGTGGCCCCATTTCGCCGTCTCGACCAGCCCCGCGGCCCGGCAGATCGCCCGCAGCGCGGCGAGGCCCTCGGCCCAAGTCCGGGTGGAGCAGTCGGCGGTATCGAAGCGCGGGCAACGGCCGCAGCCCCTAGCGAAGTAGTCCTCGACATCGGAGATCATCGCCGCGCTCCCGCCGCCGTGGTCCGACAATAGCCTGCCCTGACCCGCACCGCAAAGCCCCCCGCCTTCCCATTGCGCCCCGCGCCCGGTCGGGTATGCCTGTGGGCCGGGAAAGGCGGGGCGATGATCTTCACGGTGGCGATTGATGGCCCGGCGGCGGCGGGCAAGGGCACGATCGGGCGGGCGGTGGCCGAACGCTTCGGCTTTGCGCATCTCGATACGGGGCTTCTCTATCGCGCGGTGGGCGCCAAGGGCGGCGACCCGGTGCGCGCGGCGATGACGCTGACGGCCGAGGATCTCGCACGTCCCGACCTGCGCACGATGGAGGCCGGGCAGGCCGCCAGCCGCGTCGCGGCGATTCCCGAGGTGCGGGCCGCGCTGGTGGCGTTCCAGCGGGGCTTCGCGCGGCGCGAGGGCGGCGCGGTGCTGGACGGGCGCGACATCGGCACGGTGATCTGCCCCGAGGCCGAGGTGAAGCTCTACGTCACCGCCAGTCCCGAGGTTCGCGCCACGCGACGCTGGCGGGAACTCGGCGGCGCCGCCTCTCCTCGGTCCCTGGCAGAGGTGCTGGCCGAAGTGCGCGAGCGCGACGCCCGCGACATGGGCCGTGCCGATGCGCCACTGCGACCGGCCGAGGATTCGGTCACCATCGACACTGGCGACCTGCCGGTCGCGGCCGCAGTCGAGGCCGCCTGTGCGGTTGTCGGTGCGCGGCTTGGCGAGGGACCGATCAGATGAGACCGGGACGCATCACCATCCACCGCCGCGGCGGTCCGAGGTTCGATCTGCTGCGCGGTTACCGCATCCTGATTGACGGTGAGGCCGTCGGGAAGCTGCGCCTGGGGGGCAGCCTTACCGTCGAGCACCCGCCGGGCCTCGCGAAGATCGAGGCAAGGATCGACTGGTGCTCGGCCGCACCCCTGACCGTCCTGATCGAGGCCGCAGAAACCACTGTCGTCGAGGTGATGAACTCAAGAGGGTTCACCGGCGCGCTCGTCGCCAACGACGTTCTCGAGCCCGACCGCTATCTGACGTTGACACTTGTCTCCGGAAAGGTACCGGCGACGGGGCCCTGGGGTTGACCGCTTTTCCTTGCCTCATTCGGGCGATGGGTCTATAGGCCGCGCATCCTGAAGGAACGCGGTGCCGCCGGTACGCCGGAAGGCACGGCTTTGCGTTCGGGGCCAAGACCTGCGGAGCCAACCGCATGGCCAGTGAAAACGACGAGAAAAGGATACCCGACTGCATGTGCGCTAAAGCGACTATGGAAGACTTCGAAGCCCTCCTGAACGAGAGCTTCAAGATGGACACGCCCGAAGAGGGCAGTGTCGTCAAGGGCAAGGTGATCGCCATCGAGGCGGGCCAGGCCATCATCGACGTCGGCTACAAGATGGAAGGCCGCGTCGATCTGAAGGAATTCGCAGCCCCCGGCCAGTCGGCCGAGATCGAAGTGGGCGACGAGGTCGAGGTCTACCTCCGCCAGGTCGAGAACGCCCGCGGCGAAGCCGTCATCTCGCGCGAGATGGCCCGCCGTGAAGAGGCGTGGGACCGGCTCGAGAAGGCCTATGCCAAGGAAGAGCGTGTCGACGGCGCGATCTTCGGCCGCGTCAAGGGCGGCTTCACCGTCGACCTCGGCGGCGCCGTGGCGTTCCTGCCCGGCAG
>CAZOHN010000365.1:0-2490 GCA_964579325.1 uncultured Rhodobacterales bacterium | reverse complement strand
GAGCGAAAGGTGCGCTTTGTCCGTCGACGATGCTCGGATAGCTGCCGCGGCAGGAACCCGTATTGATGAGGCCTGCGGATTCGCAGCATGGCTGCGGACGGCCGTACCAGGTGATCGGGTGATCTATTTTCTCGGCCAGCTCACCGTCGACCGCTCGGTCGGCAGCTCCCCCTTCACCGAAAAGCGCCGGAGCATTGTTGATCAGTTGGCGAAGGAAGTGCTCGCCGCAGCCGTCGCCGATCGCGTGCTCCTGATTCAACAACGTTTTGGCGCGCAGATGTTCGCTTGCATCGCTGTCGCTGCCGGGCTTGTGCAGCGGCGGCGCGCCACGAGCCGTTCTGGCCCTCGAGCATGACTACGGACACCGCGACACCGTTCCTGGACCAGCTCTACTGCGACGGCCTCCTGCATCTGACGGCCATTCCGGTCCAAGCTCAGCTGCATGATCGGCGCCGGCGTCAACCTGATAATCGGTGTGACGATCGACGGCTTCTTCCAGGCAGACGTTGCCGCAGAGTGTGGTCTGACCATGCTCGCTGCCAGCAAGCGGTCTCAGAGAGATTTGGCCCGAGCCAGGAACGCGTTGCCGGAGGCAATCTAAAGATCGTTGTCCCAGGACAGGCACGAAGGTGGCTTTTCACTTTTATGAACAGCCATCCGACTGGGCTCCGGCCCGGCAATCGACGAGATATCGACATGCCTACTGCCCCGGCGAGAACGCGCCGCACCAAGGCCCAAATGGCGCAGTTCATCGAGGCGGCCGAGGCGTCCAAGCGCGAGCTGCTGCTGTCCACGGCTGCGGGCTTGGGGGCGCGGCCATGAGCGTCACCTTCACCATTGCCCGCAAGGCCGGCGGCGGGCTGCTCTCGAAAAAGATCAGCCTGGGCGCCGACGGCAAGCCCGTTTCCGACGGGTCGCCGTGCCGGATGTGGGCGGGGACCGCTCGCCGGCTGACCGTGGCCGGGCCGACCGAGGTTGCCGAGACCATCAACGGGATGGACAGCTGCGAGGCCCTGATCCTCGGCACCTATCGCGCCGAGGCCGATCAAATCCGGCTCGCCAAGGATGCCGAAGCGGACCCGGCAAAAGGCGTCTACGGGCGCACGACAAAGACCTTCCACTATCCCGAGGGCCAGCCCGGCCTGATCCTTCTGGACCACGACAAGAAGGGCATGCCGGACGCGGTCGTCGCCCGCATCGACGAGCTGGGTGGTGCGGTCGCGGCGATCGGGCACCTGCTCGGCGGTCTCGACCAATTCGCCCGCATCTACAGGCCGAGCACGTCAACGGGCATCTACAATCAGGAGACCGGCGAGAAGTTCCCGGTCGGCGGCGGGTTCCACCTCTACCTGATCGCCGCGGACGTGTCCGACAGCGCTCGCTTTCTGCGGGCGTTTCAGGCACGGGCGTTGCGGGCTGGGCTCGGGTGGGGCATCATCATGGGCCGCGGCCGGTTCGGCGTGCGGTCCATCATCGACATTATGGTCGGCTCGCCTGAGCGACTCTCTTTCGAGGGCAACGCGCTAGTCGTTCCCCCGCTTGCGCAAGACCTGAGCGAGCGGGCGGCTATCGCGCACGACGGGGCCAAGATCGACACACGGGCCGTTTGCCCAGACCCGACGCCAGAAGAGGCGCGGGAGGTCGCGGCGCTGATCGAGGCCGAACGTCGCCGGCTGAAGCCCGAAGAGGCCGCAGCAAAAGAGGCGGCGGCAGTCGAGATCGCCGAGAAGCGCGGGATCGCGATCGAGAAGGCCAGGATCGTTGTCGCTGCCAACGATGCCGGCGAGCTGGTCTCCTACGATAGCGTGATCTTCGACGATCCCGAGCTCGGCGAGGTCGAGGTCACCGATATCCTCGCCGATCCCGATCGCTATCACGGCGAGACCTTGTCCGACCCGCTGGAGGGGCCGGAGTACGGCACCGGCAAGGCTCAGATTTACAGCAACGGCGGCGGCGACGTTCGCATTCATTCGTTTGCACACGGTAGCCAAAGGTTCAAGCTCGGGCATTCCTTCGACGTCATCTCGATCGAGGTCGACAAGGCCGGCGAGGACGCGGTCGAGCGGCTGGCCGAGCTGCTACCGACAGCGGCGACGCTGACGCCAGTTCAACGCGAGCGGCTGATCGCCAAAGCGTCCACGGTCGCCAAGGTCGGCAGGAAAGCGGTCAAAGACACGATCGCCGAGGCCCTCTCCAGGGCGGGCATCGAGCGCGCCGAAAGACGGGCGAGGCGGGCGCGAGCCGAAGCCGGTCTCGACGAACCGGGCGCGGGTGGGTTCACCAGCGGCTTCGCGACAAGCCAGCCGGCGGGCGATCCGTTCGCGGAGTTCCACGCCGCGGTCGACCGCGTGAATCGCGACTTCTTCGTGTGCCAGTTCGCCGGCGCGGTGCCGATCTGCACCTATCACCACGATCCCGAGCTAGGCCGTCGTCACCTCGCCTTCATGAAGCCGGCCGACTTCCGGCTGAAGTTCCTGACCGAGACCTATC
>CAZOHN010000364.1:0-2512 GCA_964579325.1 uncultured Rhodobacterales bacterium | reverse complement strand
GCCGCCCGCAACGGCGGCGCCCCCGCCCGGCCGTCCGCACCGATCGAGCGCACTAGCCGCCCCGACCCGGCCGCCGAGGCGCCGCCGCCGGCCCCGCGCGACGAGCTGCTCCTGCGCACGGTCGGCCTCTTCGCCACCATGGAGGCCCTGCGGCGTTTCCCGCCGCGGTGACCGCAAGCGGGCAGGTGCCCGCGGCAGCCGGTGGTTTCGTCCCGCGGAGCGGATGTTCGGATTCGCAAGGACCGAGGTCCGACGATGGCGCTGTTTTCGTCGATCGGTCTTTGTTCGAAGGCGCTTACGCGAGCCTTGGCGAACCCATATTGCATCACATACGATGCATTTGGCTTGAAAAATCGACTTCTGGCGCGCAATAGACTCGCATACGATACATGGACTTCGCGGCGACAGGTTTGACGATTCGAAACGCCCGCAGACAAGCAGGCCTGACCCAGGCCGAGCTGGCGAGGCGTTTGGGAATGAGCCGTGCGACCATCTCGCAACTGGAGAACGGGCTGATCGGGGATCTCGGCATTCGAAAACTGGCGCGGATCAGCGACCGCCTCGGTTTGGAAATCGTGATCCGGCCGCGTCGACCGCTGACGCTGCACGAGGCGTATGCCCGCAATCGTGAAGAAAGGCAGGCGGCGTATCATGAGACCGACGCCATTCTCGCCAACCTGAACCGGGGCAACGTCGGTGGCTAACGTCTTTGTCAACCGGCGCGCCGTCGGCACCCTCACCCGCGAGGATCCCGCGAATCGCTTCGTCTACGACGACGGGGTGCCCGAAGGGTCGGCGGTTTCATTGCTGATGCCGGTCAACCGCGCACCGTATCACGCCGAGCGCGCCTCCGTGCCGCATCCGGTGTTCGACATGAGCCTGCCGGAAGGAGCCCTTCGGGAAGCGCTCACCAACATGTTCGCGAAGGCCCTGCCGGTTTTCGACGACCTCGCCCTGCTGGAGATTGTCGGCCGCTCCCAGATCGGCCGGCTGCGGTTCGGGTCGTCGGCCGAAGACCTCGACCAGGTGCCGGCGCAGAATCTGCGGGAACTCCTCGCCAGCCGCGGGACCGACGGGCTGTTTGCCGACCTGCTCCAGCGCTACGCCCGGTATTCCGGCGTCGCGGGTGTCCAGCCGAAGCTGCTGATCCGCGATGACGGCAGTCTGGGCACCAGCAGTTTCAGCCCGGCGCCGGTGGGTGAGCGGGTGACGGCTCACGGCACCACCCACATCGTCAAATCTTTCGACGCCGGGAAGTATCCGGGGTTGGCGGCCAACGAGTATTACTGCCTGAAGGCGGCCGGGCGTGCGGGATTGTCGGTGCCACCGGTTGAAATCGCAACGGGGGGGCATCTCCTGATTGTCGAGCGCTTCGACCTCAAGGATGACGGAACCTACCTCGCCTTCGAGGACGGCTGTGCGCTCGATGGGCGGCTGTCTCGGGAGAAATACGAGGGAAGCTACGAGCAATTGGCAGCCACGCTGGCCAGCAGCCTGCGCGGGTCGGAGGGCACGGAAGCGGAACTGGCCCGCTTTTTCCGGTTATTCGTCCTTTCGGTCGTGGTGCGCAACGGCGACGCCCACCGCAAGAACTTCGGCGTGATCTACGACGACTCGACGGGCGCGGTATCCCTCGCACCCGCTTTCGACATCGTGACGACCTCCGTCTACCTACCCAACGACGGTCTGGCGCTGACGCTGGATGGCACCAAGCACTGGCCGGATGCCAGACGGCTGATACGATTCGGCCGCCAGCGGTGTCTGCTCACGGAAGCCACGGCGAAGGCGATCGTCGCCGAGGTCGTGGAGGGCGTCGCTCGCGTCGCACCCACGCTGGCAAGTCTGCCCGATCTGGATCCCCAAGCGAAAGAGACCGCGGATCGGATGGGGAAGGCGTGGTCCGAAGGCATCGAGTCGCTGAGGTGAGTCGGAGCGATCCCTCGAGCCCGGGTGATCCCGATCGTGCTTCCCCAACTGGCGGAGAGGGAGGTTTTTTAACACGAAATCAGCCGACGAAAATATTTTTGTAACCGGACTGGATTAGCAGGCCGATTCTCAGTTATAGGTCTTGTAGGCGGGAAGCTGCTCAGTGTCGATTATTCTAAAATGGCCGCGATGCTGACGCGTCTGGTATCGCCTGCCATGGTCGGCGCGTGGGTTCACTCCTTGAACTTATCGTAGGCAAATAGTGCTTGCATGCGTCACCTTTTTCCCGGTTTTGTGAAAGTGCAAATCTCGAACGAGCCAGTATGAGTTACTCCGGTGGATTCGGCACTCACCATCGGGTCAGCTTAAATTTCCAACCCGGGACCTTTTTCCGCATCTCGGGCTCGTCGTTGCGCTCCTTCAGGCCGCAACGGAGATAAGCCTCATGATGGCGTTGGAGCGCGGCACGATCAAGCTGGACGCCGAGACCGGGACCCTTTGGCAGTGCGACACAACCGCCCTCGAACTTCAGACGACCGCCGATGATGATCTCCTCCCACTGCCAGGGATAATGCGTGTCTAGGGC
>CAZOHN010000363.1:0-2525 GCA_964579325.1 uncultured Rhodobacterales bacterium | reverse complement strand
CGTCGGGCCCAGTTCGTCGCCCTCGCAGGTGTGGTTGTAGACCACATCGAGGATCACCTCGATCCCCGCCTCATGCAGCCGCGCCACCGCCGCGCGCACTCCCGCAGGGTCGCCGTCCGCGAGATAGGGCGGATGCGGCGCGAAGAACGAAAGCGTCTGGTAGCCCCAATAGTTCGTCAGCCCCTTGGCGTGCAGGAAGCCGTCGGTCATGAAGGCATGGACCGGCAGCAGCTCCACCGCAGTCACGCCCAGACGGTGCAGGTGGTCGATCACCGGCGCACTGGCCAAGCCCTCGAAGGTGCCGGGCTGCGCGATCCCCGGCATCCGCCAGGTCAGGCCCTTCACATGCGCCTCGTAGATCAAGCTGGCATCCGTCGCGATGCCCGGTCCTCCGGGCGGCAGCGGCGCGGACGCCACGGCGACGGCCTTGGCCATGAACGGCGCGCTGTCGGCCGGGTGCGGCCGGAACTGCCCGCCCTCGACCTGATATCCGAAAAGCGCGGGCGACCACTCCGGCAGGCCGGTCAGGCGGCGCGCATAGGGGTCAAGGAGCAGCTTGGCGGGGTTGAAGACATGTCCCTCCTGCGGTCGCCAGGCTCCATGCGCGCGGAACCCGTAGACCTGCCCCGCGCGGCCTCCCGGCAGGAACCCGTGCCAGATGTCCCCCTCGCGCTCGCTGAGGTCGGCCCGCGTCTCGCGGCCCTTGGCATCGAACAGGCACAGCTCGATCCGGCTTGCATAGGCCGAGAATACCGCGAAGTTGATGCCGTCCTCCGCAACCGTTGCGCCGAGCGGCCAGGGCCGCCCCGGTCCAAGCACACCCCGGCGCGGCATCAGGGTGCCGCGAGGTCGGCGTAGAGCCGGCCGTAGGTCGGCGCGCTTGCGCCCCAGCCGACGGGGTGGCGCATTGCATTGCGCTGCATCCGCGCCCAGGTCGCACGGTCGGCATGGAGCGCGCAGAGCCGCTCGAGCGCATCGCCCAGTGCCGCCGCCGTGACCGGGTGGAACGTCACCCCGGTCGCGACGCCCGCACGCAACGCCGCCTCGTTGGCGTCGATCACCGTATCGGCCAATCCGCCCGTGAGCGAGACCAGCGGCAGCGTGCCATAACGCAGCCCGTAGAGCTGCGTCAGTCCGCAGGGCTCGAACCGGGAGGGAAGCAGGATCGCATCGCCGCCCGCGACCATCCGGTGCGCCAGCGCCTCGTCATAGCCGATCCGCACCCCCACCCGTCCCGGGTTCTGCCCAGCCGTCTCGCGGAACGCCGCCTCGAGCCGCGCATCGCCCGCACCCAGAAGGGCCAGCGCCCCGCCCCGCGCAAGTAGACGCGGCAAGGCGGCAAGCAGCAGGTCGAGGCCCTTCTGCTCCGACAGCCGCGAGATCACCACGCAGAGCGGCCCCTCCGGCTCGGGCAGCGCGAATTCCCCGGCAAGTGCCGCGCGGTTCTTTGCCTTGCCCGCCGGTGCCTTGAAGGGGAGGATCGTCGGATCGTCGGCGGGGTTCCACGACACCTCGTCGATCCCGTTCAGGACACCCTCGAGGTCCTCTATGCGGGTCCGCAACACCCCGTCCAGCCCCATCCCGAACTCGGGCGTCAGCAACTCGCGCGCATAGGTCGGGCTGACGGTCGAGATCCGGTCCGCCCAGACGATCCCGGCCTTCAGCGCATTGATCTGGCCGTAGAATTCCAGTCCACCCGGCGTGAAGGACCACCCCGGCAAGCGCAGTGCAACAAGCCTCGCAGCCGGTGCAAGACCGTGGAACGCGACGTTGTGAATGGTCAGCAGGCAGCGCGGCAGCGCCAGCCCTTTCGCGCGCAGGTAGACGGGAACAAGGGCCGCCTGCCAGTCATGCACGTGCACGACTTCCGGCACCCAGTCGCCCGCTGCCCCCGAAGCCACCTCGGCCGCCGCCCAGGACAGCGCCGCGAAACGCTCCGGGTTATCAGGCCAGTCCCGCCCGTCCGGACCGAGGTAGATGCCCCCGTCGCGGCCATAGAGATGCGGCGCATCGAGGATGAGCAGATCGAGCCCGGCCGCCTTCGTGGCCAGCAACCGCCCGGCACCGCCGAAGAGGTCGTCCCAGTACCAGACCTCGGCGAGCTTCCCCGCCCCGCGCAGCACCGCCGGATACCCCGGCAGCATCGTCCGGAGCGCCCAGCCCTCGGGCGCCATCGCCGCCGGCAGCGCACCCGCCACATCGGCCAGCCCGCCGGTCTTGATCAGCGGGGCCACCTCCGAGGCAACCGAAAGAACCGCGCGTCCCGTCTCCGCCATCGCTCTCCCGGTCCCCGTGTCGTGCCAATCAGCCCAGTCTCAGCCCAGCGATTCCGCGCGCTTGTCGAGCATCGCCTGCGTGATAAGCGTCACCCCACCCTCGCTGACCCGGAACCACTTGGCGTCCTCGTCGGGGTCCTCGCCCACCACCAGCCCCTGCGGAATGCTCACGCCCCGGTCGATCACCACCTTCGTCAGGCGCGCGTGCCGCCCGACGTTGACGTAGGGCAGCAGAACCGCGTGCTCCAG
>CAZOHN010000362.1:0-2554 GCA_964579325.1 uncultured Rhodobacterales bacterium | reverse complement strand
CCTAGCGCACGCCGATTTCCGCCAGCGCCGCCATCAGCCCGGGCGGCAGGGCGATCTCCGGGCCGCCGCCCGTGCGCAGGTCGCGCGGCGCATCCGCGGCATCGAGATACCGCCAGCCCTGGAACGGCCGGCGCGGCGCGGCCTCGGTCCGCGCGATCTCGGTATCGAGGTGCATCGCGCAGCGCAGGATGCCGTCCTGCCCCCGCACCTCCTCCAGCGCGATCAGCCGCTGGCGGCACAGGACAACGCCCTTGATCACCCAGTAGAGCGACCCGCCCTCGAGCAGCTCCGCCTCGCGCTTGGGCCACATCCGCGTCACATGAATCGCCCGCCCCGAAGGCCAGCGGTCGCGCTGGCTGGCCTGCCACTGGGCAAGGTCCTCGACGCTTTCGGCGCCGACGCAGAGCTTCAGGATGTGCAGCGGTCCGGCCACGCTCTCCCCCAAGATCGTGTTTCCTCTCCCTCAGGGTAGCCTACCCCTTGAGAAGTTCAAGTTGCCGAATCCGGGGCGCGGGCGTATCTTCGCAGGTCTTCCTTCCTGCCATCGAGGCCGCCGATGACCCGCTTTGCCGCGCCGATCTCCGAAGCGATCTGGGACATGAAATACCGGCTGAAGGAGGCCGACGGCACCCCCATCGACCGCACGGTCGAGGATACCTGGCGCCGAATCGCCCGCGCGCTCGCGAGCGTCGAGAAAGAGCCCGCCGCATGGGAACCGCGCTTCTACGCCGCGCTGGAAGACTTCCGCTACCTCCCCGCCGGGCGGATCACCGCCGGCGCCGGCACCGACCGCACCGTGACGCTCTTCAACTGCTTCGTCATGGGAACGATCCCCGATTCGATGGGCGGCATCTTCGAGGGGCTGAAGGAAGCGGCCCTCACAATGCAGCAGGGCGGCGGCATCGGCTACGACTTCTCCACCATCCGCCCAAAGGGCGCGCCGGTCGCAGGCGTGGCCGCCGACGCCTCCGGGCCGCTCAGCTTCATGGACGTCTGGGACGCGATGTGCCGCACCATCATGTCGGCCGCGGCGCGATGATGGCCACCATGCGCTGCGATCATCCCGACATCGAGGATTTCATCTCCGCCAAGTCCGACCCCGCGCGCCTGCGCAACTTCAACGTCTCGGTCCTCGTCACCGATCCGTTCATGGAGGCCGTCAAGGCCGACAAGCCCTGGGACCTCGTGTTCGAGGGCAAGGTGTTCCGCACCCTGCAGGCCCGCGACCTGTGGAACCGCATCATGCGGGCGACCTACGACTACGCCGAACCCGGCGTGATCTTCATCGACCGCATCAACGCGATGAACAACCTCCGGTACGCCGAGACCATCGCCGCGACGAACCCCTGCGGCGAGCAGCCGCTCCCGCCCTACGGTGCGTGCCTGCTGGGTTCGGTCAACCTCTCGCGCCTCGTCAACGACCCCTTCGGTCCCGACGCCGCCCTCGACGAAGCCGCGCTCGACGACCTCGTGCGCGTGGCCATCCGCATGATGGACAACACCGTCGACGCCAGCCGCTTCCCGCTCCCGCAACAGGCCGACGAGGCCCGCGCCAAGCGCCGCATCGGCCTCGGCGTCACCGGCCTCGCCGACGCGCTCCTGATGGTCGGCCTGCGCTACGGCTCCGAAGCCGCCGCCGCCGTGACCGAGGCCTGGATGCACCGCATCGCCCGCGCCGCCTACCTCGCCAGCGTGGACCTCGCGAAGGAAAAGGGCGCCTTCCCGCTCTTCGACGCCGGCAAGTTCCTCGCCTCGGGCAACATGAAGCTCATGGACGCCGACATCCGCGACGCCATCGCAGCCCACGGCATCCGCAACGCGCTCCTCACCTCGATCGCCCCCACCGGCACCATCAGCCTCTACGCCGGCAACGTCTCGTCCGGCATCGAACCCGTCTTCGCCTACAGCTACACCCGCAAGGTCCTGCAGAAGGACGGCAGCCGCACCGAGGAAGAGGTGGTCGACTACGCCGTCCAGCTCTGGCGCGACCGCATGGGCGACGCGGCCCTCCCCGACCATTTCGTCAACGCCCAGACGCTGCCCCCGCTCGACCACGTCCGGATGCAGGCCGCCGCGCAGAAATGGGTCGATTCCAGCATCTCGAAAACCATCAACTGCCCCGAGGACATCTCGTTCGAGGCGTTCAAGGACGTCTACCTCGAAGCCTACGAGACCGGCTGCAAGGGCTGCACCACCTACCGTCCCAACGCCGTCACCGGCTCGGTCCTCACCGTCTCCGAAAAGGAAGCCCCCAAACCGGCAGCATCCTCGGGCGCCGCCACCTCCGGCGAGGTCATCTACCTCTCCGAACCGCTCGACCGCCCGCAATCCCTCGAAGGCCACACCTACAAGCTCAAGTGGCCCGACAGCGAACACGCCCTCTACATCACCATCAACGACATCGTGACCGGCGGCCACCGCCGCCCCTTCGAGATCTTCGTCAACTCCAAGAACATGGAGCACTACGCCTGGACCGTCGCCCTCACCCGCATGATCTCGGCGGTGTTCCGCCGCGGCGGCGACGTGTCCTTCGTTGTCGAAGAGCTCAAGGCGG
>CAZOHN010000361.1:0-2555 GCA_964579325.1 uncultured Rhodobacterales bacterium | reverse complement strand
AGAGGTTTTCTTTTACAATACAACATCTTAAATGGTTAGCTTGGTGGAGTCGAGGGGGATCGAACCCCTGACCTCGTCATTGCGAACGACGCGCTCTCCCAACTGAGCTACGACCCCAACGGCGCGGTATGTCGCCGATGCGCCCGACCTTGTCAAGCACCGGGCAAGCCGGTTCAGGCCCTCTGGGACAGCCCTTCCAGCGCGAACTGGACGATGGCCTGCGCCGGACGGGCGCCTGACGACCGTGCCGCTTCACGCCCGTCCTGGAACCGGATCAGTGCAGGGATACCCCGGATCGAGAAGCGGACCGAAGCATCCGGATGGCGTTCGGTGTTCACTTTTGCAAGCCTCACCCGCCCTTTCAGCACGTCGGCTGCCTTGTCGAACTCGGGTGCCATCGCCCGGCAAGGGCCGCACCACGAGGCCCAGAAATCGACGACCAACGGCAGGCCGTCGATCCGGGCCGCCTTCTCGAGCGTGGCGAGGTCGATCTCGGACACGTCGCCGGCCGCCATCGCCATGCCACACCCCCCGCAGCGCGGCCCCTGTTCGATCCGCTCACCCGGAACCCGGTTCACCTGACCGCAGTGCAGGCAAGTCAGCTTGATCCCATCGACCATCGTTGCAACTCTCACACATTCTGCATGTTGCATGTAATGTGGGACCGACCCCGTTCAAGCATGGCTCGGACCCTTCGGCCCCGGGAACTACAAATCCTCCGCCACAGGGGAGCGACGGCACAATGCCCGCAGACTGGTTCCATCTTGTGGCCGTGTCCCGTCGACACACGGCCCGGGTCCGCCTTGTGGCCCTGCTGGCGACCGACACGGACAGTCTTGCCCCTTGACCAGGGCCGCTGGTGCACATGGCCGCGCGGACCGTTTCAGGGCTGGGTCCGTCGCCGACTTCCCGTCGATCCTAGACTCGTACACGCGCGCGGAACGTGGTCTGGCCTGTGGTCGCGCGCTCGTCGCGCTTCTCGCGCTGCGGGCCGGCCGGTCCCGCCGCAGGGTTTCGGTCTCAGCCCGTGCTGCCGTCTTGCAAGCGCTCCTTGAGGTTCTGCGTCAGGTCGACCACCATGTTGAACCGGCGCACCGAGGGGCAGTGACGATCTCACCATCGAAGCCACCGCGTTGTGCGCCCCTCATTTCACTTGCCGAAACAGTGCCGGACTTCGATAGGGACCGGGAGGCCCTGCATGGCCCAAATCGCGGCGGCGACTATTCCGCCGCCTCGGCATAGCTTTCGACCGGTGGGCAAATGCAGACGAGGTTGCGGTCGCCATAGACGTTGTCGACCCGACCGACAGGGGGCCAGTACTTGTCAACCCGGAAGGCGCCGGGCGGAAAGCACCCCTCCTCGCGGCTATAGCGCCTGTCCCAGTCGGCGACGAGGTCGTTCACCGTGTGCGGCGCGTGGCGGAGCGGGCTGTCCTCGGCCGCGATCTCGCCCCGCTCGACGGCAGCGACCTCTTCGCGGATCGCCAGCATCGCCGCGATGAAGCGGTCTAACTCGGCCTTGGTCTCGCTCTCGGTAGGCTCGACCATCAGGGTACCCGCCACCGGCCAGCTCATCGTCGGCGCGTGGAAGCCGTTGTCGATCAGGCGCTTGGCAATGTCATCGACCGTAACCCCCGCTTCGGCGAAGGCGCGGGTATCGAGGATGCACTCGTGCGCCACGCGGCCCTGCTGCCCTCTGAACAGGATCGGGTAGGCATCTGATAGCCGCGCTGCGATGTAGTTGGCGTTCAGGATCGCGACTCTGGTCGCCTGCGTCAGCCCCGCGCCCCCCATCAGCAGGCAATAGGCCCAGCTGATCGGCAGGATCGAGGCCGATCCCCAGGGTGCGGCGCTGACCGGCCCTTCCGCGCCGCCGGTCTGCGGATGACCCGGCAAGTAGGGTGCGAGATGCGCCTTCACGCCGATCGGCCCCATTCCCGGCCCACCGCCCCCGTGCGGAATGCAGAACGTCTTGTGCAGGTTGAGGTGGCTGACATCGGCACCCATGTCGCCCGGTCGCGCCAACCCGACGAGGGCGTTGAGGTTGGCACCGTCGAGATAGACCTGTCCGCCGCTGGCATGGGCGATTTCGCAGATCTCGCGTACGGTTTCCTCAAACACCCCATGCGTCGACGGATAGGTGATCATCACCGCCGCCAGTCGGTCGGCGTGCTCTTCTGCCTTGCTCCGGAAATCGCCAACGTCGATGTTGCCGCCATCGTCGGTGGCGACGACGATCACGCGCATCCCGCACATGGCGGCCGAAGCCGGGTTGGTGCCGTGCGCGGACGAGGGAATGAGGCAGACGTTGCGGTGCCCGTCTCCTCGCGCCAGATGGTAGGCGCGGATGGTCAGCAGCCCGGCATATTCCCCCTGGGCGCCGGAATTAGGCTGCATGGAGATCGCATCATAGCCTGTGATGCGGCACAGCTTGTCGGAAAGATCGGCGATCAGCTCCGCATATCCCTCCGCCTGGTCGGCGGGAGCGAAGGGATGGATCTCGGCGAACTCCGGCCAGGTGATCGGCAGCATCTCCACGGTCGCGTTGAGCTTCAT
>CAZOHN010000360.1:0-2591 GCA_964579325.1 uncultured Rhodobacterales bacterium | reverse complement strand
CTAGCGGTTCCCGTTGAGGAACTGGTTCAGGACTTCGATCAGGATACCTTCCGCAACTTCGCCACGGCCCCCGCCTTGCTGGGGCGGCGCAGGTTGCTGCTGTCCGGCTGACGGATCGCTCGAATAGGTCTGCCCGCCATAGGTGGGGACGCCCTCGGCGGGGGCGGGGTAGCCCTGCGCGCCCGCGTAGGGATCGTTTCCATAGGGCTGGTTCCATTGCGGAACGGGGCGCTCGGGGACCTGCATTGGCAGGGGCGTCGCGGGCAGGCCGTCGTGCACGCGGACCATCACCTCCTGCCAGATCTCGGCCGGAAGCCCACCGCCCGTCACGCCGGTCAGCGGCGTATTGTCGTCGTAGCCCATCCAGACGCCCGCCACGTAGTCGGCGGTGAAGCCCAGGAACCAGGCGTCGCGCGCCAGCGAGGTGGTGCCGGTCTTGCCCGCGACCTCGCGGCCGGGCAGCTTGGCGCGCCCGCCGGTTCCCTCCTCGATCACCCGCGACATCATCCAGGTCAGTTCGCGCGCGGCCTGCTCCGAGATCACCCGTTCCCCCATGCCGCCGCCCTGGCCGATCAGCGGTTCGGTCTCGCCCTGAAGCCGCAGTTCCACGAGGCCGTAGGGCCGCACGCTGCGGCCGCCGTTGAGGATGCCGGCATAGGCGCCGGTCATCTCGATCAGCGTCGATTCCGAGCTTCCCAGCGCCAGCGCCGGGCCGACGGCGAGGTCGGAGACGATGCCGAACTGCTCGGCCACCGCGCGCACCGCATCACGGCCCACCGCCTCCGAGATACGCACGGCGGGGATGTTGAGCGAATGCGCCAGCGCTTCGGTCAGTGTCACCGGGCCACGGAAATCGTTGGTGTAGTTGCGCGGAGAATAGGCGCCGGACCCGGGGACGTTGATCGTGAGGGGGCTGTCGTCGACGATATCCCAGGGGCTGTAGCCGAGGTCGAGCGCGGCGGCATAGACGAAGGGCTTGAATGAAGATCCGGTCTGCCGCAACGCCTGTGTCGCACGGTTGAACGCGCCCGACACCTGCGTCTGTCGTCCACCGACCATCGCGCGCACCGCGCCGTCGGCGCTCATCACCACGATCGCGGCCTGCGCCGCGCTGCCCTCGCGCACCTTCGTCGCGAAGACCTCGGCCAGCGCCTCCTCGGCGGCCTTCTGCAGCCGCTGGTCGAGCGTGGTCTGGATGATGACGTCTTCGGTCGTTTCGCGGGTGAGGAAGGTGGGGCCCGATTCCATGACCCAGTCGGCGAAATAGCCGCCCGCCCGCGCCTGCGCCGCCTGGCTGAGCGAGGCGGGATTGGCGCGCGCCTCGGCGGTCTGGGCCGCGGTCAGGTAGCCCTGCTCCTCCATCAGCCCGAGAATCAGGCTCGCCCGCTCGCGCGACCGCGCGAGGTTGGCGGTGGGGGCGTAGGTTGACGGCGCCTTCAGCAGTCCCGCCAGCATCGCCGCCTCCGAAGGGCTCAGGTCGGCCGCCGTCTTGCCGAAGTAGCGCTGGCTCGCAGCCTCGAACCCGCGTGCCCCGGCCCCGAGGTAGGCGCGGTTGAGGTAGATCGTCAGGATCTCGTCCTTGGAGTATTTCAGCTCCATCCCCAGCGCATAGAGCGCCTCGCGCGCCTTGCGGTAGAGCGAGCCTTGCCGGCAGTCTGCCTCGTAGGCGGCCTCGTCCTTCCAGATGGCCGGGTCGAAGGCCACGCCGAGGCACAGCAGCTTGGCGGTCTGCTGCGTGATCGTCGAGCCACCGTTGCCCGAGAACGGCCCGCGCCCCTCGCGCAGGTTGATGCGGATGGCGCTGGCGATGCCGCGCGGGCTGATGCCAAGGTGGCCACGGAAGCGCTTGTCCTCGGTCGCGATGACCGCGTTCACGAGATGGGGCGAGGCGGTCTGGGGCGTGACGATCCCGCCGAACTGCTCGCCGCGCCACGCATAGACCTGACCCTCCCGGTCGAGCAGCGTCACCGACCCGCGCTGCCGTCCGTCCACCAGCTCGGACGCCGGCGGCATCTGCGCCGCGAAGAAGCCCGCGATGCCGAAGATCACCAGCGCCGTCACGAGGCCGAGCCGCCAGGTCAGGCCCCAGACCGACCGGACGACCCAGCCCACCAGTCCCAGGACGAGGCCCAGCGGGCCGCGACGGCGCGTGCGCGGCGCCCGCCTGCGCTGCGGTTTTGCCGCGCGCGCGGGCTTGGCCGCCGCCTTGCGCGGGGCGCGCCGTTCCGCCACCAGGGGCGGCTTCCTGCCTCCGTTGCTCGCCATGTCCTGCTTCGTCTGCCTGCTCTTCTTTGTGCGGGACCATACCGGAGCCGCCGGGCAATGTGGAGGTCCGATCCGCAGCCTTCACATCCGCGTGCTGCCTTAAAATTAATCATTGACGACCAAAAGTGCAGAAATTGTGCAAACTTCACGCGGCGGCCTGCACCAAGGCGCCACCGAGGGCTTGCCTCCCCGTCCCCCTGCCGCCTTTTTCAGGCCGTGGATGCTGCCGCGGACAGGCCGCGTTAGGGGCCGCGTTACGGAAGGGGAACGTTGTGAAACTCATCATAGCAGCGATCAAGCCGTTCAAGCTCGAGGAGGTGCGCGAG
>CAZOHN010000359.1:0-2622 GCA_964579325.1 uncultured Rhodobacterales bacterium | reverse complement strand
ACGCTGCCGCTGCCCGCCCGAAAGCTGCCCCGGCCGCCGGTCGAGGTAGGGGGTGAGGTTCAGCACCTGCGCCGCCCGCTCGATCCGCGCCTTCTGCTCGCTCTCAGGCATCCCGGCCATCTTCAGCGGAAAGGCGATGTTCTTGCGCACCGTCATGTGCGGATAGAGCGCGTAGCTCTGGAACACCATCGCGAGCCCCCGCTTGGCCGGCGGCAGGTCGGTTGCATCCTTGCCGTCGATCGAGATCACCCCGCCCGAGGTGTCCTCGAGCCCCGCGATCAGCCGCAGGAGCGTGGACTTGCCGCAGCCCGAGGGGCCGACGAACACGCAGAACTCCCCGTCCGCGATCTCGAGGTCGAGCGGCGGTATGACGTTCACGTCGCCGAACGTCTTGACAACCTGCTTGAGCGTTATCTGTCCCATGGGTCCCTCACTTCACCGCGCCGAAGGTCAGACCGCGGACGAGTTGTTTCTGGCTGAACCAGCCGAGGATCAGGATCGGCGCGATCGCCATCGTGCTGGCTGCCGAGAGCTTGGCGTAGAACAGGCCCTCGGGACTGGAGTAGGACGCGATGAACTGCGTGAGCGGCGCTGCCCGGCTCGTGGTCAGTTGCAGCGTCCAGAACGCCTCGTTCCAGGCGAGGATGACGTTCAGCAGGATGGTCGAGGCGATCCCCGGCACCGCCATCGGCGTCAGGACATGGATGATCTCCGACCGAAGCGTCGCCCCGTCCATCCGTGCCGCTTCGAGGATCTCGCCGGGGATCTCCTTGAAGTAAGTGTAGAGCATCCAGACCACGATCGGCAGGTTGATGAGCGTCAGCACCCCCACCAGCCCGACCCGGGTGTCGAGCAGCCCGAGGTCGCGGAAGATCAGGTACATCGGCACCAGAACGCCCACCGCCGGCATCATCTTGGTGGACAGCATCCACATCAGCAGGTCCTTGGTGCGCCGCCCCGGCACGAAGGCCATCGCCCAGGCCGCCGGGATCGCGATCAGCACCGCCAGAAGCGTCGATCCCCCCGCGATCACCACCGAATTCCAGAAGTGCCGGGCATAGTTCGACCGCTCCTGCACCTCGCCGTAGCTCTCCACGGTCCACGTCGAGGTGAGCACATGCAGCGGCGAGCCGATCGCGTCGCCCTCCGACTTGAAGCTCAGGATCACCGTCCACAGGATCGGCAGGAAGATCACGAAGGCCACAGCCCAGGCCAGAACGGTGACGAGGGCGGTGTGGCGGGACGTTACCTTGCGGGCCATTGCTCACGCCTCCAGGTTCTTGCCGATCATCCGCATCAGGAAGATCGCGACGATATTGGCGAGGATCACCGCGATCACGCCTCCCGCCGCACCTGCGCCGATGTCGAAGTTCAGCAACGATTGCGCGTAGACGAGGAACGGCAGGTTGGTCGAAGCCGTGCCGGGGCCGCCATTCGTGGTCACGAGGATCTCGGCGAAGATCGACAGAAGGAAGATCGTCTGGATCAGGATCACCACCGTGACCGCCCGCGTCAGATGCGGCACCGTGATGTAGAAGAACCGCGCGAACCACCCCGCCCCGTCCATCTCGGCCGCCTCCATCTGCTCGCGGTCGAGCGATTGCAGCGCCGTGAGCAGGATCAGCGTCGCGAAGGGCAGCCATTGCCATGAGACGATCAGGATGATCGAGGCAAGCGGCGCCTGTGCGAAGAAGTCGAAGGGCTGCATCCCCAGGCCGCGCGCGATGTGGCTGAAGAACCCGTTGTTGGGGTTCATGAACATGTTCTTCCACACCAGCGCCGAAACGGTGGGCATCACGAAGAAGGGCGCGATCACCATGATCCGCACGATGCCCTGCCCCTTGAACGGCTGATCGAGCAGCAAGGCCAGCAGGATGCCGCCCACGACGGTGATGAACAGGACCGCCAGCACCAGCACCAGCGTGTTGATGATCGCCGCGGTGAATGCCGGATTGGTCAGGAAATACTGGTAGTTGTCCCACCCGGTCCAGCCGCGGTTGCCGCTTAGGAGGGTGTAGCGCATCGTCGAGAAGTAGATCGTCATGCCCAGCGGCACGATCATCCACAGCAGGAGCAGTACGACGGCGGGGCTGACCATCAGCCGCGCAAGCGCACGGGACTGGCGGGTTGCCATGGGCGTTCTCCCCGAGGCGGATGTGACGAAAAAGGCCGGACCCCTGTCGGGAGGTCCGGCCAGGCTCGGGAGGTTACTTGATGTAGCCGGCCCGGGTCATCTCGCGCGTCGCGATCTCCTGCGCCGCGGCAAGGGCGGCCTCGGCCGTCATCGAGCCCGCGAGCGCGGCCGAGAACTGCTGGCCGACTTCGGTGCCGATGCCCTGGAACTCGGGGATCGCCACGAACTGCACGCCGACATAAGGCACCGGGTCGACGGTGGGCTGCGTCGGGTCCGCCGAGTTGATCGAGTCGAGCGTCATCTTCGCGAAGGGCACCGAGGCATATTCCGGGTTTTCATAGAGCGAGGTCCGGGTGCCCGGGGGCACGTTCGCCCAGCCTTCCTTGCTGGCCACGAGCTCGAGGTATTCCTTCGAGGTCGCCCACGACACGAAAGCCTGCGCGGCTTCCGCCTTCTGGGTGCCGGCCGGGATGCCGAGCGACCAGGCC
>CAZOHN010000358.1:0-2625 GCA_964579325.1 uncultured Rhodobacterales bacterium | reverse complement strand
AAGGCCGCGCCCACGACACCACGCAATCCGCCCCGCCCAAATCTTGCGGTCATGCTCTCATTCCCCTCGTCGCCCTGCCACGCCAGAAAATCCAAGCGTTGTTTCGCCCTGGAGAACCGACTCCGATCACGCATAGCAGGCACGGGATAGATATTCAACCAATGGTTGAGTGATGAGGGGAGCACCTTCCTTTTTGACCTTTGATCTACCTCACGAATGAGCACTCCACCACCGCGCCCAGCGGCGATGCGGCGAGCCGAGGCCAGCACCCTGAGCCCCGCCGCCACGGCTCCGCTCCTCGACGAGTCCGCTACCTGAGCCAGCTCGAGGACAGCCGGGGCGAAAGCTGCTATGGGCGGCTCGATACCACCCGATCCGGATCCCGCCCATGGCGACCCGCCTGAAGCCCCGCCCCACCTACGACGACGACTTCTACGCCTGGACCCAGCACCAGGCGAAACAACTGCGTGCGCAAGCTCGGCTGCGCCAGAATGAGCCCCTCGACTGGAAGCTGCTCGCCGAGGAGGTGCAGGACTTGGGCCGAAGTGAGCTTCATACCTGCCAATCGCTGACGGATCAGATCATCGCACACCTCCTGAAGCTGGAGTTTTCCAAGGCTACCGAGCCACGCTCGGGCTGGGAGCAAGAGGTCGCGGCCTTCAGGATCGGCCTCAGGCGACACCTCACGCCCACCATCAAGCGAAAGATCACCAGCGCTCTGGGCGAACACTACGCGAACGCAATTGAACTGGTAACCCCGGGTTTTCGGGCGCATGAACCAGAGCGCCTCGCCCTCCTGCCCGAGAACTGCCCCTACTCCTTCGCGCAAATCCAAGGCGCCGACCGATGGCTTCCGACCGCCCGCTGAACGCGTTGAGACTCATCGGAATGCCTGCCAATATGCCGGATGCCGTCTCCGACTGGCCATTCCTCCACGCGCTCTTGAACACTGCGTCGGGTGCTACCTGGGTCTCCCTCTACCACGGCGGCGGGGTCGGCATGGGCTTCTCCCAACACGCCGGCATGGTCATCGTCGCCGACGGCACCGACGAAGCCGCCCGCCGCCTCGAGCGAACCTTGTGGAACGACCCGGCAACCGGCGTCATGCGCCACGCCGATGCCGGCTACGACGAGGCGATCGCTTGTGCCAAGGAAATGGGGCTGAAGCTGCCGTCGTTGGCGTGATAAGAGAATGCGGGGGAAATGATTTCCCCCGCACCCCCTCGAAACTCGGGTGGAGGAAGTTGTGACCGCCGAGGTGAAAGACCGCCCGACCTATGACGAGGACTTCTACGCCTGGACGCAGGACCAGGCGAAGCAGCTGCGTGCCCAGGCGCGGGTGCGGAAGAATGAACCACTGGACTGGCGGCTGCTCGCCGAGGAGGTCGAGGATTTGGGCAAGAGCGAGTTGCACACCTGCGAGTCGTTGACCCAACAGATCATCGCGCACCTGCTCAAGCTGCAATTCTCGCGGGCCCTTGATCCCAGAGCCGGCTGGGAATCGGAAGTCGCAGCCTTCCGCATCGATCTCGAGCAGAAGCTGACCCCCTCGATCGAACGACGGATCACCCGCGATCTCGATCGGCACTACGTCAAGGCGCTTCGTCGCTTGAAGCCGCAAGTTGTGCGACATGAGCCGGAGATGCTCGATCATCTCCCGGCATCATGCCCTTACAGTTTTGCCCAGATCGTGGGCCCGGACGACTGGCTCCCCGAACCCGGCGCACTCGATCTCTGACATCACGCGAGCCGGGGCTTGCTGGTGGGCAAGAAAAATGCGGGGAAGATGATCTTCCCCGCGCCCCAACATTATTTGGCATAGAGCTCCGGCCCAAAGTTCCGGTGGGGCCCGGGGAGGATCATCCTCCCCGGATGTCTTTTCCTAGCCGAACTTCGCCTCGGCTTCGGCGATGATGGATTTCACCGCGATGAAGCTGTCCGGCGTTACCGAGATCGAGTCGATGCCGTGCTCGACGAGGAAGGCGGCGAAATCGGGGTGGTCGGAGGGGGCCTGGCCGCAGAGGCCGGTCTTGATGCCGGCTTTTTTGGCCTTGGCCAATAGGTCGGCAATGGTGGCCTCGACCGCGGGGTCGCGCTCGTTGAAGAGGTCGGCGAGGATGGCGCTGTCGCGATCGACGCCGAGGGTGAGCTGGGTCAGGTCGTTGGAGCCGATAGAGAAGCCGTCGAAGCGCTTGCCGAAGTCCTCGGCCAGGATGACGTTCGAGGGGATCTCGCACATCATGTAGACCTCGAGGCCCTTCTCGCCGCGGATGAGGCCGTGCTCGGCCATTTCGGCCAGTACCCGGTCGGCCTCGTCGAGGGTACGGACGAAGGGGATCATCATGATGATGTTGGCAAAGCCGAGTTCGTCTCGCGCCATGCTGACGGCCTGGCATTCGAGCGCGAAGCCCTCGCGGTAGCCGTCGGCATAGTAGCGGGACGCACCGCGCCAGCCGAGCATCGGATTCTCTTCGGCGGGCTCGAAGCCGCTGCCGCCGATCAGTTCGGCGTACTCGTTGGTCTTGAAGTCGCTCATCCGCAGGATGACCGGGCGTGGATGCCAGGCGGCGGCGATCCTTGCGATGCCGCGGGCGAGGCGGTCGACGAAATAGGCGGGTTTCGAGG
>CAZOHN010000357.1:0-2627 GCA_964579325.1 uncultured Rhodobacterales bacterium | reverse complement strand
GATGGGCTCGGGCAGGCGGCGGTCGATGCGCCAATCCACCCGCTCGAGGGTCGTCTCACATCACGCCGGTTGCAGTGCGGAGGGGCGCGGGCGGCCGAAGTGCTTGCGGTTGAGGAAGATCACCAGCGCCACGGTCGCCACCTGCACCGCCACGGCCACCGCCGACAGCGTCCAGTAGGCGGTTCCGAACTTGGCGATCAGCCCGGCCTCCACGAGCCCCTTGTTGATCCAGAACTGGAGCATCACGCTCAGGCCCACGCCGGGGCAGACCAGCGCATAGGACTGCACCGAAGCCTCCGGCCCCCAGAGGAACCGGCGCGCATAGCCCATGCGGGAAAGGACCGCCCAGCCCAGCAGCAGGAACAGCACCTGCACCGACAGGAACCGGGTCAGCACCATCAGCGTCTCGCCCGCCGTCGCATGGGCGCCGAAGTGGACGCCCAGCCCATGGCCCTGCCGCAGCACGAGGATGCCGAGCACCGTCATCAGCGGCACCAGGATCGTGAGCGTCGGCGCGGTTTCGACGTTCGCGCCGTTCTCCATCATCGACCGCACGCCGAGGATCAGCGCCAGCGCGGCATAAAGAACCGAGGCCGTGAAGAAGAAGGTCGAGAGCACCAGCGCGATGCCCGCCACCAGCGCCGAGGCCGACATCGCGGCCGGCGCCGACAGGCCGACCCCCACCATCGCCAGCGCGAAGGCCGGGAGCATCTGGCCGAAGGAGTTGTTGGCCTCGCACTTGAAGCCGCCCTTCACCAGCACCCGCCCGAGGAATGCCCCGATCCGCAACAGCGCCATCGCGCCGATCGCGACGAAGGCGATCATGGCCAGCGGGAAGAGATACTCGACCACGCCCCAGAGCCCCGGCACGAAGGCAAGGCCAAGGATGAAGCCCACGTTGACGCTCATGGCGAGCGCCAGCGGCAGGGCCAGAAGCTGCGTCTCGGCGTTCGAGGCGGCGTGCCTCGCGCCCGCCTCCGAGGCGCGCCAGGCGCCGATCCGGGAGAGGTTCCAGACGAGCCCCTTGATGTTCAGGAACGCGAAGCCCGCGATCGCAAGCCAGGCCACAAGGATCATCGCCTGCATCGCGGGCCCGCCGTTGGCGAAGGCCGCCACGATGTCCTCGAAGATCGGCACGGTCCGGCCGGGGTGTGGCACCCACATGATCAGCCAGATGAAGAACGACACCGCGACACCGCCCGCGCCCACCGAGGCGAGCAGGTAAAGCGGCGCATAGGTATCGGCGGGTCTGACGGCTTGGGACGACATGGCATCCTCCTGTCACATTCATGATCGAGAATATGAATAGGTGATTGCCTCCCGAAACGCAAGTGCGTCATCCGGTCCCGCCGGGCGAACTGCAAGGCGCAAGGCGGAGTGTGACCTCAGACGGGCTTGTGGAAGGTGACGGACGTTGGCCGGTCGTAGCCCGGATGCGCCGTCTCGGCCGTGACCCGGAACCCCATGGCGGCAAAGGCCGAATGGTTCTCGGTCAGCTCCACCCGCGACTGCAGTTCAACCCCCGACAGCCCCAGCGCACGCGCCCGCGTTTCCGCCAGATCGACCAGCGTCCGGGCGATGCCCCGCCCCCGGTGCGAGGCCGCCACCGCGAGCTTGCCGAGGTAGAGGACCCCCGGCTTCGGCGTCAGGATCACGCAGCCCACAACGCGGTCGTGATCCTCGATCACCCAGACTTCGGCGCTGCGGGCCTGTGCGCTGAGGTCGTCGAGCGCAAGCCGGTGCATCGAGGAGGGCGGGTCGATCCGGCCTTCCATGTAGGCAAAGCTGGTCTGGATCAGCATCAGGAGCGCGGGAAGCGCGGGGTCGCCCGGGCCGAGACGGCGTGGCACGGGCGCGACGCTCATCGGACCTGCGCCCGCCAACATGCCGCGAGACCACCGACCGGAAGGGTCGGGGAGGGCCATGCGTGAGTGAGTTCTGGCGTGATGCTGGAACGGTCCATGCGGCAGTGCAGCGAAACGTTAACGCCTCATTTGCGCGTGCAGCGCGCCGCGCGTCAAGTCCGACGCGTCGCCCGCTACATCTTGTGGATAAGTCCGGTTGAACGGCAAGATGCTGCCCGCGCAGGTTGACGGGAAGTCGCCAAACCCCAAGGATGGGCCCCTGACGGAATCACACCTGGCCCCGCCCATGCGCCTGACTCGGCTTCGACTCAACGGCTTCAAGAGTTTCGTGGACCCGACCGATCTGCTGATCGCCGACGGGCTCACGGGAGTCGTCGGCCCCAACGGCTGCGGAAAGTCGAACCTGCTCGAGGCGCTGCGCTGGGTGATGGGCGAGAACCGGCCCACCGCGATGCGCGGCGACGGGATGGAGGACGTGATTTTCGCGGGCTCGGGTTCGCGGCCGGCGCGCAATTTCGCCGAAGTGGCGCTTGTCATCGACAACGGCGACCGCCTTGCGCCCGCCGGGTTCAACGACCAGGACAGCCTCGAGATCGTGCGGCGGAAGAGTCCCATCGATCGATCACTCCGGGTCCGTCGACGGGGTTGCATCCGCATCCGACGAGCCGTCGAGCGTCGCCCGCGAATCCGCGTTCGCATCACCGCGCGGGTCCTCAATCGACTGGCCGGCATCGATGCGGCGCAGCCGGTCGAGCACTGCGT
>CAZOHN010000356.1:0-2658 GCA_964579325.1 uncultured Rhodobacterales bacterium | reverse complement strand
GTTGGTCCGCAGCACGAACAGGCCGTCGAAGCGGGCAAGCGCGGCGACAGGATGGCGAGAACCCACCTCTATGAGCCGGCGAACGCCATCATGACCCGCAAGATCGGCGGCTCCGCCCTCCGTGACTGGGCGCTCGCCATTGCCCGCCGAACCGGACCGCGCAAGGCCAAGGTGGCGCTCTCCCGCAAGCTCGCCGTCATCGTCCATGCCATGTGGCGGACCGGCACTCCCTTCGACGATCGCGTCCCGGCATGACGGAACCGATCTGCCCTGTCGCGCGCGGCCGATCGCCAACCTCGTAAGATGTCTCCAGCCGGAGCGCACGGCGCGGACGAGATCGCTCCCGGAAATGCGGCCCGTGACCGCGCGCACCACTTCGATCCGTCCGGCTCCGAACGCCAACCTGCGGCGCTCACGCAGCGACCGCAAAGAGAACCCCGGAACCCGGCTGCATCGGCACCACCACACGCGCCAAGCACGTATCGCTTGACGGAGCCGATTAGAGAACCTCACGGGATGTGACCCGCAAACTCGCCTTCCGCTCGCGTTTCAGCGGCGCGTATGCCGCTGCGATCCGGACACACGAATCGCCCCTCGACAATATGAATATATACCTTTCCTTGAACAACGTCAAGCGGCGTTTCCGTCGTTTTACCCCGTCCGCAGCAAGTGACGATAGAGCTGCCACGGCGTCGCGACCCACGGAGCGTGAATTCCGAGAACGCTCTTGACCGCCTCGACACAGGTGAACGGCCGCAACACCGCGGGACGGGAAGGCGTGCGTCGCACGTGGGTCTCGACGACGCGCAGTCCGTAGCCCTGGTACCAGCAGGTAAGCTCGTGCGCGGTTGGACCGACGATGACCTGAAGCTCTGTCCGGTGGGAGAGCGGGTCATAGATCAGCCAGAAATCCTGTTGCTGCAACAGGACGAAGCAATGGCGATATCCCGGCCGCAGCAATCTCAACCAGGTGATGCTTGCTTCCCCTGCAAAGACCACGAGGGCTGGGGACCCTTCGCCGGCGTTCGCGCGAGATCGGCACTCTTTGGCTTTTTCACCGGCAGCCGACTTCATGCGACAATCCCCTTTCCTCGAAGCACCGTCGTCAGGCGATCAAGCGCCTCGTCCCAGAGTCGATGTGCGCGTATCTCCGCGGGACATCGGGCGTCGGGAGGGCGCTCCTCCAACCCGAATGAGCCCAGGACGACCAGATGTCTGGAATCGATCACGTTCCTGCGCACAAGCGTCATGACGGCGCGATACAGGTCGTCGGGTTCGCAGGGGCGCCTGATCCCATGGGACGACTCGCCGAGGCGCGCACCGTCTCGCCGTATCCTCTGGCACCGAACGAACCAAAACCACGCTTCCTCGGATGTCGAGAAAGGGGTCGTGGGAACCTCGTAGGACGGCTTCGGAACGTAACGCCTTGTTGACACGCCTGACCTCCGGGACTCGACAGCGCGGCGCACGAGAACAATAAGCAAACATCATATAGGCTTTTGATCAGCTGTCAAGCCTGAAATAGCACTATTTTCCTAGTGCAATTGCTCGCAGATTCTAAGACCCTGTTCCCATGCTCAGGCATTCAGACGTTTGGCGCGCCATCGACCAACTCGCTCGCGATCGTGGCATGTCGGCATCTGGCTTGGCACGTAGGGCCGGCCTGGATCCGACGACGTTCAACAAGAGCAAACGCGTAACCCGCGAGGGCAAACTGCGGTGGCCCAGCACCGAGAGCATCTCGAAAATTCTTCACGCGACCGGCGCAAGCCTTGGCGAACTTCTGTCCTACATCGGTGAAGGGGCGGGGGGCGGGGTCTACCGAAACATCCCGGTCATTGGCTTCGCCCAAGCTGGAGCGCAAGGCTATTTTGACGACGCAGGCTATCCGACCGGTGCTGGCTGGGACGAGATTCCCTTTCCTGAGGTCGCTGATCCGCACGCCTATGCACTTGAGATCAGCGGCGACAGCATGGAACCGGTCTATCGTGATGGCGACATCATCATCGTCTGCCCCCACGCAAATATTCGGAGGGGTGATCGGGTCGTAATGAAGACCCGAGAGGGGGAAGTTATGGCGAAATTGCTCCGACGTCGAACCGCCCACAAGTACGACCTGAAGTCGTTCAACCCCGATCACGACGATCGGACCCTGACCGTCGACGAGGTCGATTGGATCGCGAGGATAATCTGGGCGAGCCAGTAGGTTCTTTCGCCCTGGATCGCAAGATCGGCACCACTGCCTCCCTTCCCTTCGACTCGAAGAACAGGGAGTCCGGAAAGGCTACACGGGATATCTCACCGTATGTCGCCAGAGGGCCCCTTTTGGGGCATCATCAACGTCGTAGATGTGAAGTGACCGAGTTCTGGGCGCGTAAGGGCGCCTACCGAGGATTGTGCGAGGTTCATCGTTCTCTCCCTTTGTTCGACCGGGTCGACCATCCCTTCGTAAGCATCCGTCGGGGCCCCCGGCGCCGAAGGTCAGGCGGCTGCCGTGGAGTCTGCGGCCCCGGGGGCTGCCAGTTCCGGGGAACCAGTTCGGGGAGATTGTCGACCGGGTGTCCGGCGATGCGGCGGAGCACGTCGACGAGCCAGGCTTGTGGATCGACGCCGTTGAGCTTGGCGGTGGCGATCAGCGTGTAGATCGCCGCGGCGCGC
>CAZOHN010000355.1:0-2662 GCA_964579325.1 uncultured Rhodobacterales bacterium | reverse complement strand
CAGCCGCAGCGCCTGATACTTGGCGATATGGTTGCCCACCACCTCGTGCGGCTTCTTGAAGCTCATGACGAGGGCCGTGGACTTGCCCTTGCGCGCCGGCGTGAAGCCCGCAATCGCGAAGTCGTCGGCCTCCACCCGGTAGCTCGCCCCCGCGAAGGGCGCGGTGCGCGGCGCGCTTTCCGCCCGCGCGGCAACGCGGGTCATCAGCGCCTCGGCATAGGCGAGGATCGTCGCCACCATGTGCGGCTCGTCGGTCCCGAACTGGCCGATCTTCTGGTCCAGTTCCCAGATCGCGCCATGGAGCGCGAGCGGGGCGTTGTCGGTCAGGATCTCGTCGACGGCCCCCACCTCGACCGAATGCTCGCCCGCCTGAGGGGCGATCAGGAACGCCATCGCATTGGCGAAGGTATAGAGCACCGCCAGCGCCTCGGCGGCGAGGAACTCGGCGAATTCCGCCGCCCGCTCGCGCGGGAGCCGCCCTTCGAGGTTGGCGCGCTTGAGTTCCGCCAGCGGCGTGCGCTCCGCATAGGCCTCCCCCAGCGCCAGCGCGATCGCCAGCGCGCGGCGCAGCGCATGGGTCACGGCGGCCTGCGTGGGCGAGGTCAGCGGGTCGTCGCCGTCTGTCTCCGCGATCCGGTCGATCAGCCGCACCCCGTCGGCGCGGGTCATGCTGCGGGTGATGAGGCCGGGCGTCGTCGACCGGAACCGCCGCGTGGTGGCCGCGATCTCGGGCGAGCGTTCGGGTGCGGCCAGCGTCAGCCGCGCCTGCGCCAGCCGGGGCGCGTGGTCGATGCCCATCAGCATCTCGGCGCCGGCGGCATAGTGCGACCGGATCGCCTCTTCCTTCAGTTCCATCGTGTCGCGGGTGGCGGTCATGGCCGGTCCTTCACTGGTAACTCAGCACCCGGCCGCCGGGGCTGACGACGAACTTGCGCACCGCCGAAAAGCCCGGCGGGTTCTTCTCGGCGAGCACCTGGTAGGGCCGCTCGGGCAGGATCAGGGCGCGGTGGGTGGCGGTGGCGCCGGTATCGGCCCCCTGGCCCGCAAATGGGTCGAGCGCGAAGATCGTGCGCTCCACCGTGCCGAACCAGCCCGACTTCTCGCGCTCGGCGCGTTCCGCCACGAGGTCCTCGACGGTCCAGGCCAGCGCCCAGTCCTCGCCCTCGGGCGCCTTCGCCTCCTCCAGCACCTCGCGGATCGGCCCGGTCTGCAGCGTGAAGCTCGACGAATACATCGGGCCGAGGTGGATGCGGCGCAACCGGCGCGGGTGCAGGTCGTCGAAGTCCCTGTCGAAGCCCGTGGCGATGGTCAGAAGCTTCAGCCCCCCCACCGCCTGCGCCATCAGATGCGCCTGCACGGCGGGCCAGCGGCGCTGGTCCTTCGGCAACGCGGTGTAGCCGGTGTCGTCCACCTCCATCAGGTAGACCACCGGCAGGTTGATCTGGCTGTCGTAGACCGCCCAGTGGACGAGGTAGCTGCGGCGGTTCGCGCCGACGTCGGCCTGCCAGAGCGCCACCGGGTCGTTGCGCGCCCAGAACAGCCCGCCCTGCGCCAGCGCTTCGTAATAGAGCCGCTGGGACAGCGCGTATTGCAGCTTGGTGGGGATCGACTGCTCGCCCACGATCTGCCGGATCATCTCGTCCTTGAGCTCCGCCGCGGCAGGCATGTTCCGCAGGTGCCGCTCGGCCTGCTGGGCGTCGTTCGCCATGGTGAGGAGTTCCGCGAAGACCGGGAACCCGCTTTCCACGCGGTCGAAGGTGAGGCGGTCCGACAGGCCCGCGATGCGGCCCGTCAGCAGGTACTTGTTGCCGAGCGCGGTGAAGGTCGCGGCGATTCCCTCGACATAGCGGCCGATGATCGCGACATCGGCCTTGCTGAGCCGCCGCTCCTGTTCCATCGCGCCCGCCACCCGGGCGAGATGGCGGGTGATCTTCGCGAACTTGGCGAAGTAGCGCCGCGCGACGAGGGTGTCGTGCAGGTCGGCATGGTCGCGGGTCAGCGAGGCGTCAGTCACGGGGTTGCCCATCGGACGAAAGGTGCAGCCAGGCCCTCCAGACCCGGCCGAACGGGCCTGAAAGCAGGCACGCGCGGGTGCCCGCGCGGTCGGGGTCGGTCAGCGCGGCGATCCAGGCATTCCGCTGCCACCCCCGGGACAAGGACGCCCGGCATGAGGATGAGAACCCCTGCGCTCAGGAAGCCGGCGGTGTCCCGCGCGTCGGGCAGGCCAAGCTTGCCGAGGCCGATCAGGAGCGGCGCGGCCCCGTACGGTGCGGTCGCGCCAACCTCTGCGCGGTATGTCATTGCTCGCCGTAGAGATTCTTGTCGTGCTTCTCCACGATGGCGGCGAACCTCCTCGCGAAGCGCTCGTCGGCCTTTGCCTTCTGCTCCAGCACCTTGCGCGCGAAGACCATGTGATCCTCATGCGCCTCCATCATGTCGGCCATCCGCTGGTTCGTCGCCGTCCCGATCGCCGCCATCGCCGCCGCGGCCTCCTGGTCGGTCTTGACGCCGATCTCGTTGATCCGGTGCGCCACGTCCTGCTGCTGCGCGGTCTTGAGCGACTTCGACAGCGCGTCATAGAGCACGACGCGCTGCTTGGTATCGGTCTGCAGCTTGTTGATCAGCACCATCTGCGTCGCCGCCTGGTTCTGGAGCGAATCCA
>CAZOHN010000354.1:0-2681 GCA_964579325.1 uncultured Rhodobacterales bacterium | reverse complement strand
CGGGAGTGGGAGGTGCACGAGCTGGAACAGATCACCCGGCGCTTCGCCTACGAACTGATCAAGCGCGACCTCATCAATCCAAGCCAGAACGTACCGGCCCCCGACATGGGCACCTCCGAGCGCGAGATGGCCTGGATGGCGGACCAGTACGCGCGGATGAACACCACCGACATCAACGCCCGCGCCTGCGTGACCGGCAAGCCGCTGGCCTCGGGTGGCATCCATGGGCGCGTAGAGGCGACGGGGCGGGGCGTCCAGTATGCGCTGCGCGAGTTCTTCCGCCATCCCGAAGACAAGGCACGCGCCGGCCTCTCGGGCGGGCTCGAGGGCAAGAGGATCGTGGTGCAGGGCCTCGGCAACGTCGGCTACCATGCCGCCAAGTTCCTGTCCGAGGAGGACGGCGCCCTCATCGTCGGAATCGCCGAACGCGACGGGGGGCTGTGGTCGGACGAGGGGTTGAACGTCGAGGACGTGCGCGCCTGGTTGACCAAGCACGGTTCCATCACCGGCTATCCCCACGGTGAGGTCGTCGAGAACGCAGCGACGCTTCTGGAGGCCGAGTGCGACCTGCTGATCCCCGCGGCTCTGGAAGGGGTGATCCACCTGGGCAATGCGGCCGGAGTGAAGGCGCCACTCATCATCGAGGCGGCGAACGGGCCGGTCACGGCAGGCGCCGACGAGGTGCTGCGTCAGAAAGGCTGTGTCATCATACCCGACCTCTATGCCAACGCGGGCGGCGTCACGGTGAGCTACTTCGAGTGGGTCAAGAACCTCTCCCACATCCGCTTTGGCCGGATGCAGCGCCGCGCGGAGGAGGCGCGCACCGCGCTGCTGATCGACGAGCTGGAGCGACTCTCCGCCGATCAGGGTCTGGGCTGGACACTCTCGCCCGGCTTCAAGGACCGCTATCTTCGCGGTTCTGACGAGCTGGAGCTGGTGCGCTCGGGCCTCGACGACACCATGCGCACGGCCTACCAGTCGATGCGCGAGGTCTGGCACGGAAGGTCGGAGGCAGGCGACCTGCGCACGTCCGCCTATATCGTCGCCATCGACCGTGTGGCAAAAAGCTACCGCGACAAGGGTTTGTAGGCGGCTCACCAAGGCGTTTCTTGACAGGCCGGGGCGTTTCGGAGTCTGCCATGTGGAAACGGCGTGAAGACCCGGAGCAGAATGCCATGACCGCCTCTCTTGCCGCGTCCTTTCGGACGCTTTTCCCGCTGATTGCCGCCGTTGCCGCACTGGCTGTCGTCGGTTCGGCCGTAATCGTCTGGATGGCAGGCTACGGCCTTCCAGCGGCGCTGGGGCTCCTGATCGGCGGCCTAATCGCGCTGATAGCGCTGTTCGGCCTTGTCGCGATCCAGATCGACAACAACGAGCTTCTGGCGGTCATCGCCGAGGCGGTGACCGACCCGCGCGCCGCCACCGACATGCGCGCCCCTGAGGTTGCGGCGCCCGCCCCGCCGCGCAACGCCGCCGAGTTCGCCCGAACCGCCGACCTCGCCCGAGCGGTCGTCGGTCGCGCGCAGGCACCTGCGGCCATGCCGGCATCAATTTCAGAACCGAGGCCAACGGCCTTGACGGCACCGCAGATCCCCGCTGCACAGCATCGCACGGAGGCTCGTCCCGAGATATGCCCCGTATCTGCAGAGATCGCGCAGCCACGGCTGACCGTGCCGCCGGCGCCCCAGGCCATCCGGTCCGCTTCGTCAGTCCCGCACGCCGCCCCTCCATCCCCGGATCTGCAGCGCAGACCTGTGCAGAGCTGGGGCCGGGCTGAACCGGTTCTGACCGCCCGTCGCGGTTGAGGCGGCAGCAGAGGTCGCGGGCGGGCGCTGCCGCGTCGTCTCCGCCCGTTGCATCCCCGGGCAAACCTTGCTTTGGTCGCCGCATCAAGGGAGCGGCCGCATGCGCTATTCGGGCCTCAGGGTCATCACGGAAGGCCTTTTCGGCAACAAGGGCTGGACGCCTGCCTGGCGCGACCCAGCGCCCAAGGCCGAATACGATGCGATCATCGTGGGCGGCGGCGGGCATGGCCTGTCCACGGCCTACTATCTCGCCAAGAACCACGGGCTGAGCAATGTCGCGGTGCTGGAGAAGGGCTATCTCGGCTCGGGTAACATCGGTCGCAATACGACGATCGTGCGGGCAAATTACTTTCTGCCGGGCAACTCCGAGTTCTACAGCCATTCGCTGAAGCTCTGGGAGGGCCTCGAGGCCGACCTGAACTACAACGTGATGCACAGCCAGCGCGGGCTGATCAACCTGTTCCACTCCGACGGCCAGCGCGATGCCTTCGCTCGCCGCGGCAACGCGATGATCAACCGGGGCGATGATGCGGTGCTGCTTGACCGCGAGGGGGTACGCCAGCACCTCCCTTACCTCGACTTCGACAACGTCCGTTTCCCGATCTACGGAGGCCTGCTGCACCCGCGTGGGGGCACCGCCCGGCATGACGCCGTGGCCTGGGGCTATGCTCGCGGGGCGGACAAGCGCGGGGTGGACCTGATCCAGAACTGCGAGGTAACTGGCTTCGACATCGAAGGCGGCCAGGTGCGCGGCGTGCAGACCACGCGCGGGGCGATCCGGGCCAAGAAGGTGGGGATCGTCGTGGCGGGACGGTCGAGCCAGGTGGCGGCGATGGCCGGGATTCGCCTGCCGATCGAGAGCCATATCCTGCAGGC
>CAZOHN010000353.1:0-2686 GCA_964579325.1 uncultured Rhodobacterales bacterium | reverse complement strand
GGGGGGTCAACATCATCTCCTGCCCCAGCTGCGCGCGGCAGGGGTTCGACGTGATCAAGACGGTCGAGGCGCTGGAGAAGCGGCTGGAGCACATCAAGACGCCGATGAGCCTGTCGATCATCGGTTGCGTCGTGAACGGCCCCGGCGAGGCGCTGATGACCGACATCGGCTTCACCGGCGGCGGCGCGGGCAAGGGCATGGTCTATGTCGCGGGCAAGCAGAGCCACACGATGACCAACGACCAGATGGTCGAGCACATCGTCGAACTTGTCGAGAAGAAGGCCGCCGAGATAGAGGCGACCGAAGCGGCGGCGCAAGCGGCCGAGTGAGCCCCTGTTGACCTCCGCGCCGGGGGCTGCTTGAACCCCTCTCGTCGGACAGGGCGGGGGCAAGCTGATGCGGGCATCGAGGCGGGGCGCGGTCGACCCCTTCATCGTGATGGACGTCATGGAAGCCGCGCGCGCCGCCGAAGCCGCGGGCCGGCACATCATCCACATGGAGGTCGGCCAGCCGGGCACCCCCGCACCGCAGGCCGCGCGCGACGCGCTGGCCCGGGCGATGGAGCGCGAGGCGCTCGGCTACACCGTCGCGATGGGCCTGCCCGAACTGCGCGCAGGCATCGCTGGCCTCTACGGGCACTGGTATGGCGTCGATCTCGACCCCGCGCGCGTGGTTGTCACGAGCGGATCGTCGGCCGCGTTCCTCCTTGCCTTCACCGCGCTGTTCGATGCGGGCGAGCGGGTGGCCCTGGGCGCGCCGGGCTATCCGAGTTACCGGCAAATCCTGAGCGCCCTCAGCCTGATACCCGTCGATCTTGAGACATCGCTTGAAGATCGCTTCCAGCCGACCCCCGCCCAGGTGCGGCAGACGCCCGACCTTGCGGGCCTGATCGTTGCCTCGCCTGCCAACCCGTCCGGCACGATGCTTGGCAAACCCGCCCTTGCGGCGTTGATGGCGGCCGCGCGTGAACGCGGCGCGGCCTTCGTCTCGGACGAGATCTACCACGGCCTGACCTACGGCGACCGCGCCATCAGCGCGCTCGAGGTGTCGGACGAAGCGGTCGTGATCAACTCGTTCTCGAAATACTTCTCGATGACCGGCTGGCGGATCGGCTGGATGGTGGTGCCCGAGGCGCTGATCCGCACCGTCGAGCGGCTCCAGCAGAACATGTTCATCTGCCCGCCGCACGCGAGCCAGGTCGCGGCGCTTGGGGCGCTGGAGGCCGTCGAGGAGCTCGAGGCCAACCGCGCCGTCTATGCCGAGAACCGCCGGCTGATGCTCGAGGGGCTGCCACGCGCGGGCTTCACCCGGATCGCGCCCCCCGACGGGGCCTTCTACATCTACGCCGATGTCTCCGACCTCACCTCCGACAGCCTCGCCTTTGCCGGGGAAATCCTGCGCGAAGCAGGCGTGGCGGTCACGCCGGGGCTCGACTTCGACAAGGCCCGTGGGGGCCGGTGGATGCGGTTCTCCTACGCGCGCGCCACGGCGGACATCTCCGAGGGTCTGGACCGGTTGCGCGTCTTCATGAACCGCCGCTGATCGGCGCCAAGGCCCGCAGCCACCTTCCGACGTGCGAGTGCCAACGCCCTGCGCCCGGCTCCTCCTTGATCTGCGTCATTGCGTCCCTTGAAAATATTCACGACATAGAATGTATGCGGCGGGACACCGGACGGGAGGCGCGAACATGGCGACGGAAAGCTTCAGACTGGGGAGGAGGGGGTTCCTCGGCCTCGCGGGCGGGAGCCTTGCGCTTGCCGCCGGGACGGGGCGCGGTCGTGCCCAGCGGGTGGCGACGCAGGCGAAGATCGTGATCGTCGGTGCCGGTGCGGCCGGGACGGCCATCGCGAACCGCCTCGTCGATCGCCTCGAAGGCGCGCAGATCACACTCGTCGACGGACGTGCCGAGCATCTCTACCAGCCGGGCCTGAGCCTTGTGGCGGCGGGCCTCAAGCCTGCGTCCTACACGGTCTCCAAGACGACCGACTGGCTGCCTTCCGGGGTGGCACTCGTGGCCGAGAAGGCCGCGGCCATCGACCCGGTGGCAAAGACCGTCGCCACCGAAGGCGGGCAGACGCTCGCCTACGATTTCCTGATCGTGGCTCCGGGCCTCGTGCTCGACCACGCGGCCATCGAGGGCTTCTCGCTCGATCTGGTCGGCCAGAACGGCATCGGCGCGCTTTATGCCGGGCCGGAGTATGCCGCCAGGACCTGGGCGGCGGCGCAGAAGTTCACCGAGGAAGGCGGCACCGCGGTCATGACCCGGCCCGCGACCGAGATGAAATGCGCGGGCGCGCCGCTCAAGCACGCCTTCCTGATCGAGGACATCGCCAGCCGCACTGTCGGCAAGGGCAAGTTCGAGATCCACTATACCGCCCCGCAGACCTCGCTCTTCGGAGTGCCGATCGTCTCGGAAAAGGTGCGGATGCTGTTCGGTGAGCGCGGGATCGCCACGCATTACGCCCATACGCTCAAGGCCGTCGATCCCGGCCGCAAGGTCGCGACCTTCGTGCAGGCCGGCAAGGACGCCGCAGGCGCCGACACCAAGACCGACGTCGAGATGCCCTTCGACTACCTCCACGTCATCCCGCCGCAGCGCGCGCCCGAGGTCATCCGGCAATCGGGCCTCTCCTGGGCCGACAAGTGGACCGACCAGGGCTGGGTCGAATGCGACCAGAAGACCATG
>CAZOHN010000352.1:0-2741 GCA_964579325.1 uncultured Rhodobacterales bacterium | reverse complement strand
TTCATCAAGGACGTCCGCCGCGAGGCCCGCGGCCCGCAGGTCTTCCTCAGCCGGACTGCGCCCGAATTCATGGCCGCGCTCTTCAAGATGGAAGTGCCGGAAATCTACGACGGCATCATCGAGATCAAGGCCTGCGCCCGCGATCCGGGCAGCCGCGCCAAGATCGCGGTCATCAGCTATGACAACTCGATCGACCCGGTCGGCGCCTGCGTCGGCATGCGCGGCAGCCGCGTTCAGGCGGTGGTGAACGAGCTTCAGGGCGAGAAGATCGACATCATCCCGTGGAACAACGACCCCGCGACGTTCCTCGTGAACGCCCTGCAGCCTGCCGAAGTGTCGAAGGTCGTGATCGACGAGGAAGCCGGCAAGATCGAGGTCGTGGTGCCCGACGAGCAGCTTTCGCTCGCAATCGGCCGGCGCGGCCAGAACGTGCGTCTGGCGTCGCAGCTCACGGGGCTCGACATCGACATCCTCACCGAGGAGGAGGAGAGCAAGCGTCGCCAGGCCGAGTTCGCCGAGCGCACGCAGCTGTTCATGGACACGCTCGACCTCGACGAGTTCTTCGCGCAGCTGCTGGTCGCCGAAGGCTTCACCACGCTGGAGGAGGTCGCCTATGTCGACCTCGACGAGCTCCTCGTGATCGAAGGTGTCGACGACAGCACCGCCGAAGAACTTCAGGCCCGTGCGCGCGACTATATCGACGAGCAGAACCGCAAGGCGCTCGAAAGTGCCAAGGCCCTGGGCGTCGAGGACAGCCTGATCAACTTCGAGGGCCTCACACCGCAGATGCTGGAGGCGCTGGCGAAGGACAGCGTGAAGACGCTGGAAGACTTCGCCACGCTCGCCGACTGGGAGATCGCCGGCGGATGGACCACCGAGAACGGCGAGCGCAAGAAGGACGACGGTGTGCTCGAGAAGTTCGACGTGAGCCTCGACGAGGCGCAGAACATGGTGATGACCGCCCGCGTGATGCTCGGCTGGGTCGACCCGACCGAGATGGAAGCGGACGAGGACGCGAGCGAGGACGGGGACGAAGGCGCCGAAGCCGACGATACGGACGAGGAGAAGGCCGGGGCCTGAGCCCCGGCTTAGGGCCAATGGCACGGGGCGGCGCCGCGCGGCAGACAGACGAGCCGGAACGGCGCTGCATCGCGACCGGGGAAAGCCAGCCCAAGGCCGGCCTGATCCGCTTTGCGCTTTCGCCCGAGGGCGTGGTGGTCGCCGATGTGCTGGGCAAGCTACCCGGCCGCGGCCTTTGGGTTTCCGCCGACCGGGCGGCGCTCGAGAAGGCGATTGCCAAGGGTCTCTTCTCACGGGCTGCAAAGGCAACGGTCACCGTGCCGCCGGAACTGCTGGCCGACACCGAGGCGGCCCTCGTGCGCTACCTGTCCGGGCTGATCTCGCTGGAACGCAAGGCGGGCCGGGCCGTGACCGGGTTCGAGAAGGTCAAGGACTGGCTGACCAAGGGCACGGCAGCCGTGCTGATCCAGGCCTCCGACGGCTCGGAACGCGGCAAGTCGAAGCTCTGGCCACCCGAGGGCGAAGGCGGCCTGATCGTTTGCCTGACGGCGGAGGAAATCGGTTTGTCCTTCGGCCGGGACTATGCGATACACGCCGCGCTGGCGGCTGGCGGACTCACACCACGTGTTGTAGAGGAAGCGGCGCGGCTTTCCGGCCTGCGCGGAATGGGCGGGGTGAAACGCACCCCGCGAAAGGACAAGAAGACCTAGATGAACGATACCGACGGCAAGAAACCTCTTGGCCTGAGTGGCGGGGCGCGTTCCGGACAGGTGAAGCAAAGCTTCAGCCATGGCCGGACCAAGAGCGTCGTGGTCGAGACGAAGCGCAAGCGCGTGATCGTCCCGCAGAAGCCCGGTTCGCCCGCGACGGGCGGCGGGTCTACTGGGCTGGGCGATCCGTCCAAGCGTCCGGCGGGAATCAGCGATGCCGAAATGGAGCGGCGCCTAAGCGCGCTTCGCAACGCGCGCGCCCGCGAGACCGAGGAGGCGGCCGAACGCGCCGCCGAGGAGAAGGCCCGCGAGGAAGAGCGCGAGCGCCGCCGGGCCGAAGTCGAGGCGAAGGAGCGCGAGGAGCGCGAGCGCGAGGAAGCCCTCAAGGCGAAGGCCGAAGAGGAAGAACGTCGCAAGCGGGACGAGGAGGAGCGCCAGAAGCGCTCCGAGGAGCGCAAGGCGCCCGCCGCGGCAGCCGAAGCAGCCCTCCCCGGCGAGCCGGCTGTTCAGCGCGGCGCGACCGCGAAGCCGGGCGTAAGCCCGCGCAAGACAGACCGCGACCGCGACGATCGCCGGGGTCCGGCCGTCGCCGACAAGGATTCGCGCGGCAAGGTCCGCGAAGACGCCGGGCGCCGCTCGGGCAAGCTCACGCTGAACGAGGCACTCTCGGACGGCGGCGGGCGCCAGCGCAGTCTCGCGGCGATGAAGCGCAAGCAGGAGCGTGCGCGGCAGAAGGCCATGGGCCTCGGCGGACCCGCCGAAAAGCAGATTCGCGACGTGCAGCTCCCCGAGACCATCGTCGTCTCGGAACTCGCCAACCGTATGGCCGAGCGTGGCGCGGACGTGGTCAAGGCGCTGATGCGCATGGGCATGATGGTCACGATGAACCAGGCCATCGACGCCGACACCGCCGAACTCATCATCGAGGAATTCGGCCACAAGACCGTCCGGGTCTCCGATGCCGACGTCGAACAGGTGATCGACACCGTCGACGACAAACCCGAGGACCTC
>CAZOHN010000351.1:0-2788 GCA_964579325.1 uncultured Rhodobacterales bacterium | reverse complement strand
CTCGGGGAAGTTGACGCCGATCTCCTCCAGCACCGTCTCGGCGTTGCGCTCGATGATCTCCAGCGCCTCGGCGTTCAGCACCTCGAGGTTGGGGATGTTGCGCTCGATGAACCGCGCCGCCTCGATCCGCACCGCCGTCCGCTCGGCCCGCCGCGCCGAACCGCCACCCGACCGCGCTCCGCCGCGTGCCTGACGCCCCTCGATGACTTCGCCCATGGCCGCAGCCTCCCGTGCATGTCCTGATCTACGGGATAGCCTGACCCGACCGGCAGGCGCTCCCGGAATACGTCCATTCAGGGGAGAAAGCGACATCGCGAGCCGCGAGAACGGGCCGGAAACGACAAGTTCGGCGCGATGTCGCGCCGACCCTCGAACTCCCGGCCCCGATCGGACGATCGGCGGCGTCGGCGACGGAGCAGCGCGACCAGCCGTCCTGAGCTCGCCAGCAGCATCCAGTCCGCCGCGGGCAGCGGCTCACCCGATCGGCCCGCACGGCTCTACCGCTCTGACCGGAGCTGAGCCGCCCTCTTTCGCTCGGACTTCGCAGGCAAGACATGCACATCACGGGCGACTCGCTACCATGTGATTTCGGCCCTCGTGGCCATGCTGCTAGCCTGATTTTGTGGGCGGTTTGCCGAGTGTGCCCGCCTCACACGATAGGTTGCGCGGGCATCCGCGCAGCTGAAGCTGACATCACCTAAACCCCAGGTCCACTCGTCGGCCGGCCGCGCTTGCGCGTGCTCGGACGCCGTCCGGTTTTACAGGAGAATCCAGTGTACAACACAGTTCGAACCCTTCTGGGCGCCGCCGTCACGGCGACTGCCTTCGCCGCCTCAGCCGAGGCGGCGACGCTCCGCATCACCATCACCAACACCGCGCAAACCAACGGCTTCGCCATCACGCCGGTTTACGCCGCTGTCCATGATGGCACCTTCGACGCCTTCACCGAAGGCGAGGCCGCCTCTCTGGGTATCGAGACCATCGCCGAACTCGGCGACGTCAGTAACCTGCCGGCTGAGCGCCTCGCCGTCGACCCGAACTCTACCGCCCGCGTCGTGTTCGGGCCGACGATCCCGCCGCTGCTGGCCGGCGAAACCGGCGTTGTCGACATCGACGTTGCCAACCCCGCGATGCAGCGATACTTCACCTTCCTGTCGATGATCGTCCCGTCCAACGACACTTTCATCGGCAACGACAATCCCCTCGCGTACATGCTTTTCGACGCAGCGGGCCAGTTCCAGGGGCCGCTGACGATCAACGTGACCGGCACGCAGATCTACGACGCCGGAACGGAAGTGAACGATCCGCTCGGCGGCCCGGCCTTCGTCGCGACGCAGGACGCGACGCAGGGCGTCGAGGAAGGCGGAGTGGTGACGCGTGGTTTGTTCGGGCTGGGAAGCTTTGCCGGCGTGGAGACGGCGGCGGGGTTCACGCTCGACGGAGCACTGATCGACTTCCTGAGCGATCCGGCCGCATTCTCTGTCGCCCGGATCCAGATCGACCTCGTGGGCGACGTGGCCCCCATTCCGCTGCCCGCCAGTGCGTTGCTGATGCTGTCCGCGCTCGGCCTCGGCGGGTTCGTCGCGCGTCGTCGTCGCGCCTGAGGATGGGGCGGGGGCTGGCAGCCGCCGGCCCCCGCCGCCGCGTTGACCACCGCGCCCTGCAATTGCGGCCCGCGACAGCCGGCGTGTCGCATGGCGTCTTTCGCCGGGGTCAGCCGAACATCCTGCCGAAGAACCCACGCTTCTTCTCGGCAGGAGGGGGCGGCGCCACATTCGCCGCAACCGGCGGCGCCGCCGCAGCGCTGTCGTCCACGGCCTGATCGACGGCCGAGTTGAGCGCCGCCACGGGGTCGAACGCCTCCCGCACCGGCGCGCGCAGGAGGCGCGCGACCTCGGGATCGCCCACGATCGGGAAGCCATCCTTGTCGAGAACTTTGCCCTTGGTGATATCCACCGCATACATGACGAGGTTCATCGTCGCGTTCCGGACCTTTTCCCGCTCGAGGTTCTGCTCCATCCAGGTCTTGCCCAGCTTGAACAGCTCCTTGCGCAGGAAGTCCGCCTTGCCCGTGACCAGCGCGGTGTCCTCCCAGGGCTTCAGGCCATAGCCGCTCTTGAGGAACGCCTCGCGCACCTTCTCGTCGGCCGCGCGCAGCGCCGCGACGGTGCGGGGGTCGGTGAACAGCATGATCTTGTTGCCGCGCGAATCGGCCTTCACCTCGGTCGTCGCCAGCACGTAGCCGCAGACGGGGTCGTCAAACAGCTCGCGCGGCACGACAAGCTCGATCTCGGTGCGATAGTCCAGGGACATGGGGAACCTCGTTGTCGCTGTTGCCGCGACAATCGAAAGGAAATGCGGCACGCCTGCGTCCGCGGCAGGGCGGTTTGTTGTGTCTTGCACAACGCCGCCCTTGGCCCTACGCCGCGCGCATGACACACGCGCACGACCGCCTCCTGATCATCGACTTCGGCTCCCAGGTGACGCAGCTCATCGCGCGCCGCCTGCGCGAGTTGAACGTCTACTGCGAAATCCACCCCTACCAGAAGGTCACCGACGCCTTCCTGGCCGATTTCGCGCCGAAGGCGGTCATCTTTTCCGGCGGCCCCGCCAGCGTATTCGAGGACGGCGCGCCGATGCCCCCCGCCTCCGTCTTCGACATGGGCGTGCCCATCCTCGGCATCTGCTACGGCCAGCAGGTGATGATGCACTGCCTCGGCGGCACCGTCGAACGCGGCCACGGCACGGCCGAGTTCGGCCGCGCCTACGTCACCCCCGCCGATGGCGA
>CAZOHN010000350.1:0-2809 GCA_964579325.1 uncultured Rhodobacterales bacterium | reverse complement strand
TGGGGGCCATGGTCGTAGAAGATCTCGGTGCAGGGGCCGCAGGGGCCGGTGGGACCCATCCGCCAGAAGTTGTCGTCTGTCGGAATGCGGATGATCCGCTCTTCCGGCAGCCCCGCGACCTTCTTCCAGATGCCTGCCGCCTCGTCGTCGGTATGATAGACCGTTACGAGGAGACGGTCCTTCGGAATGCCGAAGTCCTTGGTCAGAAGTTCCCAGGCGAAGGGGATCGCCTCGGACTTGAAGTAGTCCCCGAAGCTGAAATTTCCCAGCATCTCGAAGAAGGTATGGTGCCGCGCGGTGTAGCCGACGTTGTCGAGGTCGTTGTGCTTGCCGCCGGCCCGCACGCACTTCTGACTGGTCGTGGCGCGAACGTAGTCGCGCCGCTCGACCCCGGTGAAGAGATTCTTGAACTGCACCATGCCCGAGTTCGCGAACATCAGCGTCGGGTCGTTTCGGGGCACGAGGGGCGAGCTGTCCACGACCTCGTGTCCGTTGCGACGGAAGTAGTCGAGAAAGGTCGAGCGGATGTCGTTCAGACTGGGCATCGGAGCGGGCCTTCGAGAGGGAATTCCGGGTCAGGGACCGGAGATATCCACTGTAAAGGGTGCTGTCCACTGCGACAGCAGACAACTTGGATCCCGGGGGAGGAAGAAGGCCTGTGACCGGCCGCACCTTCTGCTTGGGCGACGCCTTTCCGCTTGCCTGGGTGACACCTTCTCGCAAACGAAACGGGGCATAGCGGTCGCCCTGCCCCGTTCCGGAGTGTTCTTACCTGAGCGTCCGCAGGCGGGGGGATGTCGGCCCGTCCCCAAGGCAAGTCATGGAGGCCGGGTATCAGGCCTCGAGAACGTCGTCGCTGTCGTCCTCGGGCGAGGCACCGAAGTCGAGCCCGTGGCTCGCCCGGATCTTGTCCTCGATCGACAAGGCGACAGCGGGATTGTCCTTCAGGTACTGTTTGGCGTTCTCGCGTCCCTGGCCGATCCGCTCGTCCCCGTAAGAGAACCATGCACCGGATTTCTCGACGACTCCTGCCTTGACTCCCAGGTCGATCAGTTCGCCGGTCTTCGAGATGCCTTCCCCATACATGATGTCGAACTCCACCTGCTTGAACGGCGGTGCGACCTTGTTCTTGACAACCTTCACGCGGGTCGAATTGCCGACCACCTCGTCACGGTCCTTGATCGCACCGATCCGGCGGATGTCGAGCCGCACGGAGGCGTAGAACTTGAGCGCGTTGCCGCCAGTCGTGGTCTCGGGCGAACCGAACATCACGCCGATCTTCATGCGGATCTGGTTGATGAAGATCACCATGCAGTTCGACCGGCTGATCGACGCGGTCAGCTTGCGCATGGCCTGGCTCATCAGGCGGGCTTGCGCGCCGACCTGATGATCGCCCATGTCGCCTTCAAGTTCCGCCTTGGGCGTCAGCGCCGCAACGCTGTCGATCACGACAAGGCTGACGGCACCCGACCGCACCAGCATGTCGGTGATTTCCAGCGCCTGTTCGCCGGTATCGGGCTGGCTGATCAGCAGTTCCTGGATATCGACACCAAGCTTCTTGGCATAGCCGGGATCGAGCGCATGTTCGGCGTCAACGAAGGCACAGACGCCGCCTTTTTTCTGTTCCTCTGCAACGCAATGCAGCGTCAGCGTCGTCTTGCCCGAGGATTCCGGGCCGTAGATTTCGATGATGCGCCCCTTGGGCAGCCCACCGATCCCCAACGCGATATCCAGACCGAGCGACCCGGTGGAGGTCGACTCGATTTCCGTCACCGCATTCTGGCCGAGCTTCATGATCGAGCCCTTGCCGAATTGCCGTTCGATCTGCGCGAGCGCCGAGTCGAGCGCTTTCTGCTTGTCCATGCTGCGTGATCCGCCGAGGTCGAGAAGGTTGGCCATGCTCATCGTTCCTGATCCTTATTCCACACCCGCGACGGTGCCACAATGCCGCCCGATGTTCCGCTCTTGTTCTATTGCTGTCCTTATGGCACGAAACAGGAACAAATCAATGCGAAATCCTTCGCACAGGCTGCACTACACGGCGTTAACGAAGCGTTATCAGGCGCGGCGACCATGGCGGGGCGCGTTGGTCGCACCGTTTGGCGTGATCAGGGCGCCTGCCATGATCCGACGCACCTGTGATGATGGCATGTCGCTGAGTGACGCCCCCCTTGCACCCGAGGACCCGACCAGAAGATCGGCGCGGGCCTGCGCCACCCCCACGGCCCGCAAACGATCGGTTAGTGGAGCTGGCGATGCACCGTTTCGGTCAGTTCCTGCAACGAGAACGGCTTGGGCAGGAAGATCGAATTCGGCACGCGCGCCTGCTGGTCGCTCAGCGCATCCTCGGCATAGCCGGATACGAACACCACGCGGGTGCCTGGGCGGGTCTTGAGCGCCTCACGCACCCAACTCGGCCCATCCATTCCCGGCATCACGACATCGGTCACGAACACATCGACCCGAAGCGCCGGATCCTGCAACTGTGCAAGCGCCTCTTCCGCGCATTCGGCCTCGATCACCGTGTAGCCCCGCAACCGCAGCGCACGCGACGCAAAGGCCCGGACCGGGGCTTCGTCCTCCACCAGCAGGACGACTCCCTCACCCTTGGCCAGCACCTTTGCGGGGGCTGCGGCCAACGGCACCGGCGGCACGGTCGCGGAGATCTCGGAGGCGGGGAAATACAGGGTGAACACGGTCCCCTTCCCCGGCCCGCTGTCCGCAAAGATGAACCCGCCGGTCTGCTTGACGATACCGTAGGCCGTGGACAGACCCAGCCCCGTGCCCTCGCCCGTTTTCTTGGTGGTGA
>CAZOHN010000349.1:0-2816 GCA_964579325.1 uncultured Rhodobacterales bacterium | reverse complement strand
GCCTGAAGAACGACAACATCGTCTACATCGGCGACCTGATCCAGAAGACCGAGGCGGAGATGCTCCGCACTCCGAACTTCGGACGCAAGTCGCTGAACGAGATCAAGGAAGTGCTGTCCTCAATGGGTCTGCACCTCGGCATGGATGTCGAGGACTGGCCGCCGGAGAACATCGAGGACCTCGCCAAGAAGTTCGAAGACCAATTCTGAGGGGCAGGGCGGGTTAACCCCGCCCTCCCGTTCGCCTCGACCGGGCAATCCCGCCCCAAGGAGAGCGGTCCCACAACGCAGGGGCCGCCGGACAAAGCAAAATGATGGAGACTACCCATGCGTCACGGAAGCGGCTACCGCCGTCTGAACCGCACCCACGAACATCGCAAGGCGATGTTCGCCAACCTCGCCGGCTCGCTCATCGAGCATGAGCAGATCAAGACCACGCTGCCTAAGGCCAAGGATCTGCGCCGCGTGATCGAGAAGCTCATCACGCTCGGCAAGCGCGGCGACCTGCACGCCCGCCGCCTCGCCGCAGCGCAACTCAAGCAGGACGCGCATGTCGCGAAGTTGTTCGAGGTGCTTGGCCCGCGCTACAAGGAGCGCAACGGCGGTTGCGTCCGCGTCCTGAAGGCGGGCTTCCGCTATGGCGACATGGCGCCGATGGCGATCATCGAACTGGTGGATCGCGATACCTCGGCAAAGGGTCTCGCCGATCGGACCCGTCTCGAGGCAGAAGCCGCCGTCGAAGACTGATCAGCTGCGCCGCGCTCGACGGCCTTCCGCGAAGCACAAAGCCCCGCGAGGATCGCGGGGCTTCTTGCCATTTCAGCGGTTCCCCTGAGGGTTCATTCCGCCGGCAGTTCGCGACGTTCTGACGCAGACTGACGCAGTCTTTCGATCAGGGCTTCGGCAGCGGGCTTCTCTTCGTCGCCGAGAATGCGCAGGAGGCCGCCACGCAACTCTGCGGGAAGCGACTTCAGCTTGAAAACCAGATCGCTGTCGGTAAGAACCACGGTACTCTCCAGTCGTCGCAAATCACGCCATGCGCTACAATTTACGGTTGACGGGGAGTCGCGCAACTTATCTAAAAAGACATGTCTGTTCTGGCTAGAATTGATCGGGAACTCAAGGATCTGGCTCCACTGGCGCCTGCAGGATACTTTGTTGGCCTGCACATCCGGTTCACATCGCCGCTCCTGACATTCCAGACCTACGAACAGAGCTGGCTCGACTACTATACCGAGAAGGGGTTCGTGCTGCGCGATCCGATGATCGCCTGGGGGTTCAGCACAACCGGCTGGGTGAGATGGAGCGATTCCGCCCTTCTTGATCCGTTCGGCCTCTTCCGGGAGGCCGCAGCCTACGGCTTGAGGTTCGGGACCACGGTGGCATGCGGCCCCATCAAGTCGCGTACAATCGCAAGTTTCGCGCGCTCGGATCGTGAGTTCGAAGACGAGGAGATCGCGAAGATTGTCGCGACCGTTCATCGCCTGCACGAAGTCACTCAACCTCCGGACGATCTTACCAAGGCCCAGATCGAGGCCCTGAAATGTATTGCTGGGGGTGACCGTCATGCTGCTGCCGCTGCGAAACTGGGTATCTCGGAAAGCGCACTCAAGGCTCGTGTAACTTCGGCGCGCAATAGGCTCATGGCCCGCACCACAGCGGAAGCCATCCAGCGCGCCAAGGATTACCGCCTGATCTGACGCGTCTTCCCCTGCAAGGTTTGAAGTCAACCCAACCTGCAGGAGGATGTCATGCAGACCACTACCCTCTCTTTCGAGAACCTTCACAACCATGGCGAGCTGTTCGCCAACATGCTCCGCGCGAGGCGCGAGCTGTTCATCGTCCACAACAAGTGGGACCTGCCCGAAGCACTCGGCATGGAGTACGACCAGTACGACACGCCGGCGTCGCGCTGGGTCGTCGTGCATGACGAGTTCGGTCGGGTACTCGCCGGGAACCGACTGACGCCCACCACCGCACGCTGCGGGATCTACACCTACATGATCCGCGATGCGCAACGGGGCCTTCTCGAGACCATCCCGACCAACCTGCTTTATGATGAGGCGCCGGTGAGCGAGACCGTCTGGGAAAGTTCGCGGCTTTTCGTGGCGCATGACGTTCCGGCCTCGATCCGCCGGCAGGTCCATGCGCGGCTGATCTCCGAGCTTGGCAACTCGGCGCGCCGGCTTGGGGCGTCGCATTGCCTGACGCTGCTGAATGCGAGCTGGCCGCGGTGGTCGAAGCGCGTGGGCGTCAAGATGGCGGCGATGGGCCCGGTGATGACCATCGAAGGCGTCGACAACCAGGTCGTCTCGATGGACTTCACGTCTACGCTGCACTGAGCGCCGGGGAGTTGCGCAGGGAGGAGGCGGTTGCATTTCCATCCGCGGACATCGGAGGGATCCATGCACACCGTCCTCCTTGCCCTCATGCTGAGTTTCGCCCTGTCGGGCCTTGGGCACGCGGAAACCCGCGTGCCTCAATCCGTCTCCGAGAGCGCACTCTCCTTCGACACTGTTGTACGTCAGGCTGCGCCGGACGTCGTTGACATCTGCGCGAGCCGGGCCGTGACCCGGCGGATCTGCCTGGTATTGACGTTCCCTTCTCCAACCCGCGGTTCCGCGATCTCGCCCCCAACCAGCCTCGTGTACGGAACTCCCTCGGATGGCTGTGGTCCCGCCGCCGATCGAGCGGCGCGCGCGAATGGGGGCTCGGTGTACGACTTCCTCTCGGACGGGCGCCGGTTGCAGATGCGGCTCCATCTCTAGCCCTTTCGCGCGCCCGCACGCAGGCATAGTCTTTCACCATGAGCGACCT
>CAZOHN010000348.1:0-2823 GCA_964579325.1 uncultured Rhodobacterales bacterium | reverse complement strand
CGCCCAAGCTGATCGCCCTCGAAAGCATCTACTCGATGGACGGCGATTTCGGGCGGATCGAGGAAATTCTTGATCTCGCGGCGGAATTCGGCGCGCTGACCTATCTGGACGAAGTGCACGCGGTGGGCATGTACGGCCCGCGCGGCGGCGGGATCGCCGAGCAGCTGGGCCTGGCGGACCGCGTGGACATCATCAACGGCACGCTCGGCAAGGCCTTCGGGGTGTTCGGCGGTTACATCGCGGCAAGCGCGAAGATGGTCGACGCGATCCGCTCCTACGCGCCAGGTTTCATCTTCACGACCTCGCTGCCGCCAGCCGTCGCCGCGGGCGCGGCCGCAAGCCTGGCCTTCCTCAAGTCGGCCGAGGGCGAGGCGCTGCGGGCGCGGCACCAGACCGCGGCCCGGGTTCTGAAACTGCGCCTCAAGGGCCTCGGTCTGCCGTTCATCGACCACGGAAGCCACATCGTGCCGGTCATGGTGGGCGACCCCAAGCACACCAAGATGCTGTCCGACTGGCTGCTGGGGGACTTCGGAATCTACGTCCAGCCGATCAACTATCCGACCGTTCCCAAGGGCACCGAGCGGCTGCGCTTCACGCCCTCGCCGGTGCACGACGCCGGAATGATCGACCATCTCGTCCGCGCAATGGACAACCTATGGTCGAAATGTGCGCTGAATCGCGCCGAGCTTTCCGCCTGATCCTTTCTGCGGGTGCAGCCCCACTTGCCCTGTGTTATGAAAGGGCTAATCACGAGGGCGCGACACGAATCGAGTGTCGACTGGGGAAGCGGGCCGGTGACATCGGGGCAGGCAGTATGATGGGGCGTTGGACGCCCAATCCACCGGAGGCGTCTACCCCGCGCAGCTTCGATGATTTCGAAGTGCGCCTCGGCGATCTCATGCGCGGTGAGCGGGCGACGCTCGGCAAGTCGCTGATCGACGTGCAGCGCGAGTTGAAGATCAAGGCCACCTACATCGCCGCGATCGAGAACGCCGATGCTTCGGCGTTCGATACACCCGGCTTCATCGCCGGCTATGTCCGCTCCTACGCGCGCTACCTCGGCATGGACCCCGAATGGGTCTGGGACCGGTTCTGCGCCGAGGCCGGGTTCGAGGTGCCGCACGGGCTTTCGGCGGCGGCCTCCTCGCCCAAGCCGGTGCGCCGGACCGGGCTCGAGGCGCTGGGCGACCCCAATGCAAGCTTCGTGCCGCGCGGCGAAAGCTGGCTTGCAGCGGTCGAGCCGCGCGCCTTCGGGTCGCTTTTCGTGCTGATCGCACTGATCGGCGCGATCGGCTACGGCGCCTGGTCGGTCCTGAAGGAAGTGCAGCGCGTGCAGATCTCGCCGGTCGAGCAGGCGCCGGGCGTGCCGACCGACATCGCCGGGCTGACCGGCCCGGGCGGGCCTGTGCAGCCTGCGGCGTCGGCTGAGTTTGCCGCGCCGGCCTTCGCGGCTCCGGTGGCCGACAGCCTTGACCGACTCTATCGCCCGCCGGCGCTCGACGTGCCGGTGATGGTGGCGCGCGACCGGCCCATCGCGGCCGTCGATCCCTCGACGGTGGGTGCCTTCGCGGGAATCCTGCCGCCGCCCGAAGTGGTGGAGCAGGTGGCCGAGGCCGTGCCCGAGGAACTGGCGGGCCCGCAGGTGTTGGCGCCCGAGGCCGCCGAAGTGGCCATCGTCGCGGTGCGCCCCGCGTGGGTTCGCGTCAGTGCCGCCGACGGCACGGTGCTTCTGGAGAAGATCCTCGAACCCGGAGAGCGCTGGGCCGTTCCAGCGACCGAGGAGGCGCCGCAACTGCGGGCCGGGAATTCGGGAGCGGTCTACTTCCTGGTGAACGGGCAGACCCATGGCCCGGCCGCGCCCGGCGCGCAGGTGGTGCGCAGTGTCGTCCTCTCCGCCGATACGCTCGCCGAGACCTATGACGTCGCCGATTTCGACGCCGATCCCGATCTTGCGGCGGTAGCGGTCGCGGATGCGGCCGCAGCGGCGGCGACGGCTGCGGCGGTGCCCGCGTCGCAGTGACCTGACCGGCGGCGTTGCCAGCGTCAGGTCTGCGGTTTACATCTCTGGTGTCAACCTTCCGCGCCTTCCGGAGTCAGTCCCCGTGTCACTCAATCCTGTCCGCCCCTGGCGCAACATCTATCGCCGCAAGAGCCGGCAGATCAGGGTCGGCAAGGTGCTGGTCGGTGGCGACGCGCCGATCAGCGTCCAGACCATGACCAACACCGACACCTCCGATGTCGCCGCGACGATCGAGCAGGTCCAGCGCTGCGCGGTGGCGGGGGCGGATATCGTGCGGATCTCCACACCCGACGAATCCAGCACGCGGGCGCTGCGCGAGATCGTGGCGGAAAGCCCGGTGCCGATCGTGGCCGACATCCACTTCCACTACAAGCGCGCCATCGAGGCGGCCGAGGCGGGTGCGGCCTGCCTCCGGATCAACCCCGGCAACATCGGCAGCGCGGCGCGCGTGCGCGAGGTGGTGAAGGCGGCCAGGGACCACGGCTGTTCGATCCGCATCGGTGTGAACGCCGGATCGCTCGAACGGGACCTCCTGGAGAAATATGGCGAGCCCTGTCCCGAGGCGATGGTCGAGAGCGGCCTCGACCACATCAAGCTCTTGCAGGACAACGACTTCCACGAGTTCAAGATCAGCGTGAAGGCCTCCGACGTGTTCCTGACGGCGGCGGCCTATCAGGCTCTGGCCGAGGCCTGCGACCACCCGCTGCATCTCGGCGTCACCGAGGCCGGCGGTCAGCGGATCGGCACGATCAAGAGCGCCATCGGGCTGGGGAACCTGCTCTGGATGGGCATAGGCGACACGC
>CAZOHN010000347.1:0-2831 GCA_964579325.1 uncultured Rhodobacterales bacterium | reverse complement strand
GTCCGACGATCTCCGGGTCCCCGCAAGGGGCGCGGCGGCCGTTCTCCGGGCCGGGGCCGCGTTCCGAACGGGGGGCGGGCAGTGCAAGTCCGGATGCGATGGCGCCGTCGCGGTCCTGGCCCCCCACACCCGCACCGCGGCCGTGGCCTCATGCGAGGGCACCCGCTGCGCGGCCGACCGGCCGGACCGGACGCCCCGTCGGGGGTGCGGCACAGCCCGCGCCCCGTCGCCAAGGGCCCCGCTCCGGAACACCGGGCGCCGCACCCCAAGACCCGCGCTGCTACGGCGGCGCACCCCAGAGCCACGGCAGATGCGCGCGAGCAGCCCCGCGCGCCGAGGCGGGACCCCCCCGCCGGGACCAGCCGGAGCCCAGACAGCACCACGCCCGGGGCAAACCGGAGCGCGGACAGACGCGTTTGCCGGCCAGCCTGCCACAGTGACACCCCGCCACCCTGCATGTTAGCGTTTCGTCAGGTTTCGCGCAGGGGAGGTGACCGAGGTGTTCCGTATCCGCGCCCTCCTCGCCCTGATCGCGGCCCTGGTTCTCGGGGCCTTCCCGGCTGCGGCGGCCACCGTCACCGACAACCTCAGCCACAAGACCGGCAGCCACTACCGCGTCAGCGGCTTCAAGCCTGGCCAGCACCTCTGGACCCGCCTGCGCCTCTCCACCGACGACGGCTGGATGACGTTGCGGATCGACGCGGTGATCCTCGGCGACATCGACCGGGTGAGCCACCTCGACTTCCGCTTCAACTTCCACATCTTCGGCTCTCCCGACTCGCCGGAATTGCGGCTGGTCGATCCGCCCCCGACCCCCGACCTCGGGGATTCCAGCGTGAACTGGCCGTTCTACGTGTATGGTCAGAAGCTGGGCACGTTCGACCCAAGGCTCGGCGGCTCCTACACCGCGCTGGTCTCCATGACCCATGCCGGCCAGCAGATCGGCATGGCCGGGGCCCTGCTGGCCGGCTTCCAGCAGGACCTGTTCTTCTTCGGCGGCGAGTTGCGTTACCGCTCGACCATCACCTTCTCGCCGGACGACCTCGACGGCACCGAGGTCACGCTCCTCGCGGGCGACGTCGCGCCCGTGCCGCTTCCGGCGGGTGGCCTCCTCCTCGCCACGGCGCTGCTCGCCGTCACCGCCCGCACGCGGCGGCGCCAGGGTGGCTGACCGGCCCGCGCCACGCACATTCCTGCCCCGACCGCCCGATTGTCCGCGATCTGGAAACGGCGCAGGACACGAAACCTGAAATCCCGGGGAAAGATTGACGGAACTGCGGCACATGTGCGGCATTCCGCTCATTGTTTTCCGCAACCTGGAGTTTCCGATGAATACCCTGCTTTCCGCGTCCCTCATTCTGGTGGCCAGCGCCGTCGGCGCATCGGCCGCCGTCCTGCACAGCGACAACGTCGGCACGTTCAACGCCGATGCGGCGGGGCTCACCCTCAGCACCATCGACTTCAACGACGGCATCGAAAACGGCACCCAGGACGGATCGACCTATTCGCCCTTCGTGGTGTTCTCCAGCGGAATGTCGGCCACCTACGGTGGCTTCGACAGCCCCGACGTCAGCGATTCATTCTTCGAGATCGGGCCGGTGAGCGGTTTCGACGGCCTGCTGATCATGCAGTTCGCCTTCGACATCGTGGCCGTGGCGTTCGAGACCTACCTGTTCAACGCGCCGGAGACCGTCACGCTCTATGACGATGGCGTCGAAGTGTTCAGCGCGGCGTCGAAGGCCGGCGCCGCTTCCCCCGCGTTCCAGGGCCTCGTGGCGAGCGGGCTTGTGTTCGACAAGGTGGTGCTCGACGGCGCCTTCTTCTCGCTCGATAGCCTCACCTACGCCGCGGCCAACGGCACCCCGCCGCCGCCGCCGCCGCCGATCCCGCTGCCTGCCGGCATCCCGCTCCTCGCCACCGGCCTTCTCGGGCTCGGCCTCGTCACCCGCACCCGGCGCAAGGGCTGAACGGGGCGGCTACGCCCTCGACCGGATGCCGGAACCCGTGCTTGACCGAGGTCCCTGACCGCGCCCCCGCGCGGTCAGGGTCCAGCCGTGCGACGACCCTCGCCCGAGCCTGACGAACCGGCGCCCTCCCGGTCCCCATGGCCAGCCGTCCGGCCTCCCGCGCCTCAGGCGGCCGCCGCCGCTTCCGGCCAGTCCAATTCCACCACCCCGCGCCGCACCCGACCGCGCAGCAGGACGCCCGGCTCGGACAGGATCGGATGCGCGTCGGTCCAGTCGCGGAACCGGTCGTTGCTCACCACCCGCGCGCCCAGCGCCGCCGCGCCCTCCAGCAGAAGCGGATCGGCCGGCGTGCCCTTTGGCGCGACGAAGACCTGCCGCTCGGGCACCCCAAGCGCGCGGCACAGGACACCCGGCCCCATGTACCGCGTGCCCACCTTGTAGCCGACGTTCGCATCGAACCAGACCACCGGCGCGAACCCGCGCCCGGCCAGGTCCGCCACCACCGCCGCGACCGTGGCGAGCGAGGGCACCTCCCCGTCCCAGTGCAGCACGTTCGACCCGTCGACCACGATCCAGGCCTTCCGCCCCGCCCGCCACCGCCGCACCACCAGCGCCAGCACCGCGCCGCAGAGCGCCAGGATCGCGGCCATCCCCAGCGGATCGCCCGGCCCCTGGCCGGTCTCGCGCGCGAGATACCCCAGGCCGGCGGCCAAGAGGAGCAAGAGGAATGAAAGCGGCATCGGCATGGGTCCGTCATCGAGATACGCGTGCCCGCCATCCTGCCACGCGATCACGGAAAAACTGAGGCGGGGTCCGGCTGCATCCCGCACCCCCGACGCCCCCCTACGCGACCCCCCCGGCACG
>CAZOHN010000346.1:0-2850 GCA_964579325.1 uncultured Rhodobacterales bacterium | reverse complement strand
TGATTGGGGTGAGCGCAAAGACCCTGCATAACTGGGCGGCCGGAAAGCCCATCGACGCGAAGAACCAAAGGCGGGTTGCGAAGGTCATCGCCGTTCTTCGGTTCATCGACCGGGGCAATGGCGAAGCGAACCGGGCCTTGCTGCTCAACGAGTCTGTCGAGGGGATATCCGTCTTTGATCTCGTAAAGGCGCGCGAGTTCGATCGTGTTCGGCAAGCGATTGCGCGCGGTCAGGGACGAACCGCTGCTGCTCCGCCGTTGCCGCCATCGACGGTTGCGGCTTGGGGCCCCGAGGACCTGGGTGAACGGCTGTCGAAGTGGCAGGGCGAACCTGCCATTGACTTCGAGCCCATTGCCCGTCCGACCCGTACTCGGCCCGCCAATGCGCGCCGTAAGGGCTGACGAGGCGCCGATTTGGCGGAGAGTGAACCTCCTGATCACCAAAGCATCCTGCGCGCGTGGCGTCAGGGCGACTTCGCACTCGGCGTAGGGCCGTTTATCTATGGGGATCTCCCTGAAAATCCCAGGGTACCAGGATTGGAGGCATTTTTCGATGAGGAGGACCCACCGGGCTTCGTCGTGGTCTCTCAGACGTGCGATATCGTAAGCGATCCCGCTAAGAACCGCTGGGTCGTTGTCTGCCCTCTGGTGAAGGTAGACCCGGCTCGCATGTCGGAAATCGAGCGCGGTAGAGTTCCGCGCTTGGCTCTTGTCGAGAACGCGCCCGAAGGCCATGTCGCCGAGCTTGCTCGCCTCTTAACAATCAGCAAGTCCTTGCTGGTCACGTGGCTGAGACGTCAGGGCTTCACCGACCGAACCAAGGCAGGCGAATTTGCCCGTTCGCTTGAGCGCTGCTTCGGCCGCTTTGCGTTCCCTGATGAGTTCAACAAGTCGATCTCTCCTCTCCTCACGAAGCTCAAGGGCGGATATGGCAAAGAGAAAGCTGAGATGGGTCGTGTCGCCCGCTCGCTTGCCGAGCTTCGTGTTCGTCCATCGGCTGCATGGGAATCAGGCAAAGTCCACGTTAGATTCTTTTTGTTTCTGAAACCCATAGATCAGAGAGAAGCCGACCTAGAAACAATCCGCTCTGAATTCGAGACGATCCTTGCCAACCTTCCGTGGCAAGGTGGTTTTCAGCTCGACGACCCATCCCTACAGCTTGGCACGTACGACGACTTCCTCGCCCGCGACTATATCGAGAGCGTTGCGCTCGACATCAACGCGCTTTCCTTTGCGGCCCGATACCAAGCGGGCCAATAAATGCAAAGCGTGCCTTGACTTGGCGCGCCATCTTGAGTTTTTCACGATGCGTCGATTGGAAGTTGTCGAAAGTCAACCGGCTCGGAGGTAACCTCGCTTTCCGACCTGCTCCGCTGCTCGACGGCGACGCTCGTCCGACAACGCCCGCGCCTCGGCGAAAACCTCCTCGGCGCTGCATTCGCTGATCCCGCTCGCTTCGGCGTCCTCGATCAGCCGCCGCAGCGCCGCCGTCCGCTCCTGCCGGCATCGATCGGTCATGGGCCCGCTCCCGCCATCGCTACGTCGCCTCAACACCCAGCCGCAACTCGATCCGCTCCAGCCGCGTCTCGATCCCTTCCACCCGCTCCCCGAGCCGCGTCACGTCCTGGCGCAGCTCGACCGTCGTTTGCTCGAGCGCGGTGAGCGACCGGTCCATGGCGGCCACGTCCTCCCGCAGCCGCACCAGCTCGGCCTCCACCTCCGCACCCAGCGCCGCCAGCTCGTCGAGCGTCACCCCGGCCATCGCTTGCCCTCACACCGCAACCGCAACCAACCTACCCGATTCCCGCACCGGACGAAACGGCGATCGCTGGCGCCGGCCGTTCGCCTGCCCCTGGACGCACGGCAACCTCGACCCGCCCATGGCAGCCCCCGCCTCCCCCACCCGCACCATCCCCAAAAGACCGGAGGGGCCCACGGGGAGGCGCTGCCTCCCCGTGATTCTTCCCATAAGCAACGCTTATGCAAAACCATGTGCCCACCAACAAACAACCAATTTCTGACGCATCAACCGGGCATGAACGTGTCGTCTGATGCGCCATAACCCGAGAAATGTGTCGTTTCATGCGCGCGAACCCGAGAAATGAGTCGATCCATGCGCCATAAGCGATGCTTATGGCGCAGAATCCGCCACTTTTCGTTACAAACACCGGCAACGGAGCCCGCAAAGCCGACGAACGAACCTGCCGATTCGACGAGCGAACCCGATCCTGCAGCGAACGAACCCGGGTTTTGCGAATGAACCCGAGCGGACAGCTTGTCGCAGCCGACCGCCTCGATCCCGCGCCACCGCTGGCATCGGGCGCGCTCGATCGGCAGTGGCGCCGACCCGGCCCGCGGTTCGGCACCGACCATGCCGCCAGGATGCCGGACGAACCCGGGGCACCGCTTGACGACTGGGTCGATCTAGGATATAAAGCCTAAGATGCGATCGGTCTGGTCAGCCTGAGGAAGCGGCGGATCAGGAGGAAGGCCGCGGTCGCGAGCCCGAGGGCGAAGGCGAGCCAGACACCCTGGCCCTCGAGCGGCGTTGCGAGGCCGAGCACGACGGCGGTCGGAAAGGCCAGGACCCAGAAGCCGAAGACGGCGATCAGCAGCGGCACGCGGGTGTCCTGCAGGCCGCGGAGCGCGTGGGCCGCCGTGACCTGCAGCCCGTCGACGATCTGGAAGATCGCGGCGATGGCGAGGTAGCCGGTGGCAAACGCCAGGACTTCGAGGGATTGCGGGCTGCCGTCGAGGAAGGGGCGGATCAGCGGCAAGGGGGCGAACCAGAAGACGAGGGCGGTGCAGCTCATGAAGGCCGTGGCCAGCAGCATCGAGGCTTGGCCCGCGA
>CAZOHN010000345.1:0-2862 GCA_964579325.1 uncultured Rhodobacterales bacterium | reverse complement strand
TCCAGCATTCGCCGGAGGCCGCGTCCTGTCCAGCCCCGGCTTCTTCCGACCCCAAATATCCTCGGGGGGAGTCCCCGGCCCCTGCCGGGGACCGGGGGGCAGACGGCCCCCCGCGCCCGAGCTGGAGCGCTTCAGCGCGCAGGCGAGAGAAAGGAGTGGCCGCGGGCCTGCCCGCGGCCTCCGCCGGTCCCATGACCTCCGCTCTCTTGGCCTCACCGCCCGAGGATCGCCCCGCGCTTGCTGCCCGCACCCTCCCAGCCATCCATCACCGCCAGCGCCTCCTCGGCGGTCTCGACATAGCGGAAGAGGTCCAGGTCCTCGGCCGCGATGGTCCCCGCCTCGGCGAGGAACTCCCAGTCGATCAGCCGCTCCCAGAAGGCCTTGCCGAACAGAAGGAACGGCACCCGCTTCATCCGCCCGGTCTGGATCAGGGTCAGGCTCTCGAACATCTCGTCGAGCGTCCCGAAGCCGCCGGGAAACACCGCCACCGCCTTGGCCCGCATCAGGAAATGCATCTTGCGGATCGCGAAGTAGTGGAAGTTGAAGCACAGGTCGGGCGTCACGTAGTCGTTCGGCCGCTGCTCGTGCGGCAGCACGATGTTGAGCCCGACCGAGACCCCGCCGGCATCCGCCGCGCCGCGGTTGCCCGCCTCCATCACGCCCGGGCCCCCGCCGGTGACGATCACGTCCTCGCGGTGCCCGTTCCGCGCCGACCGCAGCGTGACCAGCCGCGCAAACTCCCGCGCCACGTCATAGTAATGCGACAGCCCCGCCAGCGTCTCGCTGCGCGCGCTGTCCTTCTGCGCCGGCTCCGGGATCCTCGCCCCGCCGAACAGCACCACCGTCGAGGTGACGCCGTACTCGGCCATCATCAGCTCGGGTTTCAGCAACTCCAGTTGCAGCCGCACCGGCCGCAACTCGTCGCGCAGCAGGAAATCGGGGTCGGCGAAGGCCAGCCGGTAGGCCGGCGACCGCGCCTGCGGGGTGTCGGGCAGATGGCGCGCGGCCTCGCTGTCCTCGTGGCTGTCCCGGAACGGATGGGCCCTCGGTTCGTCCTTCATCGCCACGCGCGCTCCCTCTCTCCTGCCGCTCGCCCGTTCTGGCAGGTCCCGCGCGTTCTGTCGAATCGCCCGTTCCGCAAGGTCATCCCGTTGCTCCCCACTCCAGCCATGGCCCGCCCCCGGCACGCCCCGGTGACGACACACAACCGCCGCATTCAAGCGGTTTCTTGGTTAACAACCTGCAATTGAACACCAGAAGGGCCCCGCGATGAAGATCATCACCCGACCCGTTCCCGCCCGCAGCGCCACCGAAGCGGAGGTGCCGCAGATGCTCTCGGACGCCGGAACCGCGATTGCAGCACTGCGTCCCGCCAAGGCCGTCGCCGGACCGGTGCCGGGCCTGCTGGGCCGCGGCCTCGGCGGCGGACTCGTCGGCCGGCTCCGCGGGATCGACCCCGACGCGCCCCCCGCGCCGGTCCCCACTTTCCGCTCGGCCCGCGCGGCCACACCGCAAGCCCAGTCCACCGACGCCTGAACCGGCTCCCGCACGCCTTGGGTTCTTGAACGCGGCAGGCCCCGCCCTTACCCTTTCCACAGGGGTCACAAAGCGCCGCATCCGCCCGGCTGCCGATCCGGCCCCGTGCGAGGGGAGAGCCGATGTCCGGGTTTGCCGTTACCGTGATGGGCTATGCCGACCCGTCGGACCTCGTGGCCCGCATGGGCGGGATCGGCGGCAAGGCCCTCTGCGAGGCGATCTGCCATGCCCTGCAGGCCCGGGGCTACGTCCCCCAGACCGAGGTCGGCGCCGATGACTGGGGCTGGTCCTGCTTCCTGCGCACCGACGTCGCGACCTTCCTCTGCGGCGCGGCCAGCGACGGCGACCCCGTCGCAGGCGCCCCCCCGGGCACATGGCCCGCCGTCGCCCTGCTCGACCTCGAGCGGCATTTCGGCCGGCCGGACGGCGGCGCCGGGCCCGATCCGGCGGCCCGGGCCGAGGACGACCTGCGCGCCGTCCTCGACGCGCTGCCCGGCCTCTCCGCGATCCAGCGCCTGCCCAGGCCCTGACGCCCCCCTTGCGCCCCTCGGCGGTTGCGCAACTCCACGCCCACCCCTATAGCCGCCTGACGCAACGAGAGGGGGACGCGCCATGGATATCGCCGGGGACATCGCCGCACTGGAAGCCGCCGTCGAGGCCGCCTGGGAGGCCCGTGACGGCATCACCCCCGCCACCACCGGCGCGGCCCGCGACGCCATCGAGGCGACGCTCGCGGCGCTCGACTCTGGCTCCCTGCGCGTGGCCGAACGGCAGTCCGACGGCGCGTGGCATGTCAACCAGTGGGCCAAGAAGGCCGTGCTCCTCGGCTTCCGTCTCAAGGACATGGCGCCCCAGTCGGGCGGCCCGCAGGGCAGCACCTGGTGGGACAAGGTCGACAGCAAGTTCCACGGCTGGGGCGAGGCCGAGTGGCGCGCCGCCGGCTTCCGCGCAGTCCCGAACTGCATCGTCCGCCGCTCGGCCTACATCGCGCCGGGCGTGGTCCTGATGCCCTCCTTCGTCAACCTCGGCGCCTACGTCGACAGCGGCACCATGGTCGACACCTGGGCCACGGTCGGCTCCTGCGCCCAAATCGGCAAGAACGTCCACCTCTCGGGCGGCGTCGGCATCGGCGGCGTGCTGGAACCGATGCAGGCCGGCCCTACGATCATCGAGGACAACTGCTTCATCGGTGCCCGCTCGGAGGTGGTCGAGGGCTGCATCGTCCGCGAGGGCTCGGTCCTCGGCATGGGCGTGTTCATCGGCAAGTCCACCAAGATCGTCGACCGCGAGACCGGCGCTGTCAGCTATGGCGAAGTGCCTGCCGGG
>CAZOHN010000344.1:0-2876 GCA_964579325.1 uncultured Rhodobacterales bacterium | reverse complement strand
CGTGTCCCGCCGGAAGTCCGGACGGGTATTTCGGTCGTCCCGGCCCTCAGGCCGAAAAGATCATCGGCGTGATGATCCGCGCCTGGCTCCAGGCACGGGCCAGCGGCCCCTTCTCGGGCAGTCGACCGCCCTTCACGGCTGCCAGCGCCCAGGTGAGCGCCGCAAGCGGGATGGTCGCGACGAAAATGATCGCGAAGTAGACGTAGAACTCGGTCCGGGGCAGCCTTGCCGCCCGGTGGTGGACCGGAAGATCGGTCGTCTGGTCGGCCATCACATCTCTCCCTTGTCGTGTTCGTTTTCAGTCATGCCCGCGGGGCTGAGCCGCCGGACGGTTTCGATCACCACGCGTTCCGAGCCGGCCTCGAGCGCGGCCTTCTCGGCGGCGTCCCTGAGCGACTTGGCGGCGGAAATGCGGGTCAGGATGGGGTGCTCGGCCACGATCCGGTCGAGCAGGCGCTGCGCGTCCTCGTCCCAGGGGAAGTCCCGGCGCAGCGTGGTGGGCGTGGCCTCGGCGCTGTCCATCTCCGAGCCCAGTGGCAGGATGTGGAAGAGCGCGTCGAAAAGCGCGTTGCAGACCTCCTGCAGGAGGTAGGTCGCGCCCGCGTAGCCCATGAAGGGCGTGCCTGTGTGCCGCCGGATCGCCGCGCCCGGGAACGAGGCCGGGATGAAGGCAGGCTTCGGCCCATGGCCGGTGGCCAGCTCGGCCAGATACATCTTCTCGTTGATCGAACCCATGACCACGAGAGGCCGCTTGGTCCGCATCAGCGCGCGGACTTCCTCGTTGTTAGTCTTGGCACCGCGCTTGCGGGCCACCGCGAAGGCGCAGGGCAGCCCCAGATCGCTCTCCATGTAGTGGCGGATGCCGCGGGCGTAGGTCTCGTTGGCGACGATGGCGAAGGAGGCCGTCGCGAAGAAGTCCTGCGTGACGCTGCGCCAGAGGTCCCAGACCGGCTTGATCGTGGAGTGCTTCTCGCGCGCGATGAAGGGCTCGGGATCGAGGCCGAGAAGGTCGCCCAACCTCCGCAGAAAGAGCGTGGTGGACTCGATCCCGATGGGCGCCTGAAGGTAGGGCTTCCCCAGAACCTCCGCCAGACCGCGCCCGAATTCGCGATACATGACGATGTTGACGTCGGCGTTGACGAGGTTGCGCATCTCGGCGAGGTGCGCGCCCAGCGGCATCACCATGTTGATCTCGGCGCCGATGCCTTCCACCAGCCGCCGGATCTCGGCGAGGTCGGAGGGCATGTTGAAGGTGCCGTACATCGGCCCGAGGATGTTCACGCGCGGCTTGGCATCGGCCGCGCGCGGGGCCTCGGGTGGCATCCGGCCCTTGGTCTGGCCAAACTCGGTGAAGATCCAGGTCATCGCCCGGTCGGCCGACTCCCACTGGTCCTCGTCGATCGTGCGCGGCAGGAAGCGCTGGATATTGGTGCCCTGTGGCGTGACGCCCCCGCCGATCATTTCGGCAATCGAGCCTGTCACCACGACCGCCGGCAGCGCAGGGTCGAGCGTGCCCCAGGCACGCTTCATCGCGCCTTCGGTGCCCGAGGTCATCTGGTCCTCGCTCAGCCCGGTGACGACGATCGGCAATTCATGCGGCGGCAGCGCGTCGGTGTAGTGGAGCACCGAGGTCACCGGCAGGTTCTCGCAACCCACCGGGCCGTCGATGACGACCTGAAGGCCCTTGACGGCGGTGAAGGCGTAGACCGCCCCCCAGTAGCCGCCTGCCCGGTCATGATCCTGCACCAGCATCAGATCATTTCCTCGGCCTTGGCAGCCTTGGCCGCCTTGTCGAGTTTCTTCTGGTGCGCGGCGCGGAAGTCGGGGCGGAGGTTCGGATCGCCCTCCCAGACCCCTGCGGTATCCCCGGTGCCGACGCCCTCGAAGAATTCGCGCATGTGGTCCATGCGGTCCTTGTTGGCGATGGCGGCGTTCACGACTTCGGCAAGGCTGCCCGCACCCGCCGGACCCATCAGCGGCCGCGCAGAGATCAGGTTGGTGAAGTAGAGGCTGGGGATGCCCAGCTCCTTGCCCTTCTGCACCACTGGCGTCGTGCCGATGGCGAGGTCGGGGCGGATGGCTTCCATCGCGGCGCAGTCGTCTTCCAGCGAGGCGCGGTACTTGATCGTCACGCCCTTGGCCTCGAGCCATTCACGGTCGGCGCGCGAGGCATCGGTGCGCGGGCAAGCGGTGCCGACATAAGGCACCTCGGCGCCGCTTTCGATCAGCAGGCGCGCGACCAGCAGCTCTGAGCCCTCGTAGCCCGAAAGCGTGATGGTGCCTTTCACGGGGGCCGCAGCCAACGCCGCGCGGATCGCGGGGAGGAAGGCGTTCTGGGCCGCGGCCACCCGTTCGGGCGCCACACCCTGGGCACGGCCGATCTCGGCCAGCCAGGCGGCGGTGCCATCGTAGCCCACCGGTGCCGACCCCACGATGGGCCGGCCCGCGGCGGCGAATTCGCGCATCGAGGCGGTATAGAAGGGGTGGATCGCGGCACAGACCGACGCATCGAGCGCGGCATAGAGCTCGCGCCACTCGCGGCAGGGCACGACGGGACCGACGGCAAGGCCCATCGGAGCCAGCATCGCGCCGATCATCATTGGGTCAGCCGGGAACATCTCGCCCAGAAGGGCAACCGTCGGGCGGTCGGACCGCCCCTGCGCGGGCGCGGCGACGGGGCCGGCCTCGATCTCGGCGCGCGCATAGTTGAGCATCGCGCCTGCCAGCACGTCCTTGGCCTCGGCATGGGTCGGAACGCCGAAGCCCGGCACGTCGATGCCGACAATGCGGACACCGTTGATCTCGGACGGCAGCAGCTTGAGAGGCACGCCTGAGGCGGTCGGCACGCAGAGGTTCGTCACCACCACCGCGTCATA
>CAZOHN010000343.1:0-2914 GCA_964579325.1 uncultured Rhodobacterales bacterium | reverse complement strand
CTAGCGCTGCATGGGGCGCCCTGGGTGCTGCTCGCCGCGAAGCTGTGGATGGTGGTGCGGGGTCAGAGGCGCATCCGGTAGCGGATGTGGCCGTCGGTCGCGGCGTACTGGTCATAAAGCGTGCGGGCGCGCGCGTTGGTCTCCTCGGTCATCCAGTAGAGCCGCGCCCAGCCACGGGCGCGGGCCAGCGCGATGAGGTCCTCGATCAGCGCCCGGCCGAGGCCGTGGCCGCGCTGCGGCTCGGCCACGAAGAGGTCCTCGAGGTAGCAGTCGTCGGCAGGCGACCAGCTGGACGGATGCCAGGTGTAGAGCGCAAACCCCGTGACCGCGCCCTCCGGTTCGGCAAGGCGTAGCCCCATCTGCACCGAAGGGTCGAGGATGCGCGCCCAGGTGAAGTCGGTGATGCCCGGCGCGAGGTCGAGCCGGTAGAACGCGAGGTAATCCGCCCAGAGGGCGCGGAAGGCGGCCTCGTCGGCGGCCGTGGCGTCGCGGATCACGGTCAGCGGCTCAGCGCGTCGAGGATGCGCGCCCAGGACCGGATGCCCTTGTGGAAGCAGTCGAGGTCGTACTTCTCGTTGGGGCTGTGGATCTGGTCGTCATCTCGGCCGAACCCGATCAGCATCGCGTCCATGCCAAGCTCGGTCTTGAAATACCCCGCAATCGGGATCGACCCGCCGCAGCCCACATAGGCCGCCGGGCGCCCCCATTCGGCGGTAAGCGCCGCGCGTGCCTTGTCGAAGGCGGGGTCGTCGATCTGCATCTGACCGGCGGGCGAGGCGCCGTGCGGGTGAAACTCGGCCTCGCAGTCGGGCGGCAGCTGCGACCGGACCCAGGCGCGGAAGCTTTCGCGCAGCTTGATCGGGTCCTGCCGCGAGACGAGGCGGAAGCTGACCTTGGCGTGCGCCTCGGCCGGCAGCACCGTCTTGAAGCCGTCGCCGGTATAGCCGCCCCAGATGCCATTCACCTCCGCCGTGGGCCGCGACCAGAGCATCTCCAGCGGCGTGCGGTCCTGTTCGCCGGCGGGCTGGCTGAGGCCGACCGAACCGAGGAATTTCGCGTGGTCGAAGGACAGCGCCTGCCATTGCGCGCGTACCGCGTCGGGCAGTTCGTCCACGTCGTCGTAGAAGCCCGGCACCTGGATGCGCCCGGTCTCGTCGTGGAGGTTGGCGAGGATGCGGCTGAGCACGCGGATCGGGTTGATCGCGGCCCCGCCGAACATGCCCGAATGCAGGTCCTTGTTGGCGGCCTTGATCGTGACCTCCTCGCCCAGAAGTCCGCGCAGCATGGTAACGATGGCGGGCGCGGTATCCTCGAAAAGCCCGGTGTCGCAGATCAGCGCGAGGTCCGAGCGCAGTTCGGCAGCGTTCTCGCGCAGGAACGGCACCAGCGAGGGAGACCCCGATTCCTCCTCGCCCTCGAGAAAGATCGTCAGGCGCGCGGGCAGCGCGCCGTTCACGGCCTTCCAGGCCCGGCAGGCCTCGAGGAAGGTCATCAGCTGGCCCTTGTCGTCGGACGACCCGCGGGCGCGGATCACCTTGCCCTTGGGCGTGTCCTGGATCTCGGGGTCGAAGGGATCGCGGTCCCACAGGCTGAGGGGATCGACCGGCTGGACGTCATAATGACCATAGAACAGAAGGTGCCGTCCGCCTTCGCCGCCGTGGCCCACGACCATCGGGTGCCCCGGCGTGGCGCGCGGGCCCGCGTCGAAGCCAAGGCCCCGCAGGTCGGCGGCAAGCCAGTCGGCGGCGCGCGCGCACTCGTCCTTGTAGGCGGGATCGGTCGAGATGGAGGGGATGCGCAGGAGGTCCATCAGGCGGTCGAGCGCCTGTGGCAGGTCGGCGTCGATGCGGGCGAGGACGGCGTCGAGGCTCATGCTGTGGCTCCTTGCGGATTGCGGGGCAGGGGCCGACCCTATCAGGCGGATCGGGGCTGTCCAGAGCCGCCCGCGCCCACTAGGGTGCCGCCCGATTCGAGGAGGAGTGACCATGAAACGCCTTGCCCTCTGTGCCGCGCTTGCTGTTGCCCTGCCTGCCGTTACCCTGCCTGCAGCCGCGCAGGCCCCCATTCCGGGCGATGCGGCGCGGCGGCTCGCCTTTCACCCCGAACGGGTCGAGGTTCAGGTCTTCTCCGTGCCCGGCCTGACCGAGCGTGAGGTCGAGATCCTGAAGTCACTTGCGGGCCAGCAGCTCTATTATGCCGCGCTGGCGGTCTCGACGGGCGACGGGATCGCCACCGAGGCGACGGCGCTGGTGGCGAACTTTCATTCCCCCGCCGACGCGCGCCGCGCCGCGCTGGCGCAGTGCGAGGCGAACCGCAAGTCCGATACAGCTTGCGCGGTCGTGGTCGAAACCCGGCCCCGGCGCTGGGAGGAACGCGCAATGACGTTCAGCGCGGGCGCCTCGGCGGCCCTTGCGGGAGACTACCGGCGTACCCGGGGCGCCAAGGCCTTCGCGGTCTCGGCCGAGACGGGGCGGTTCGGCATCGGTACCGGCGCCGACGCGGCGGCTGCAGCGGTTGCCGCCTGTGGAGCCGATGATTGCCGCGTCGTGGTGGCAGATTGATTTCGGTCAAAGCGACACCCTGTCCCCTGTGCAGGATGTCACGTGCCCCCTAAAAGGGGGGACGATTGTGAAGGAAACCGCCCCGTGACCTACGAGACCGCCCTGGACGCCGCGCTGAACAGGCTCCACGAGGAAGGCCGCTACCGCACCTTCATCGACATCGTCCGCGACCGCGGCCAGTTTCCGCGCGCGACCTGGGTTCGCCCCGATGGCGAGCGGAAGGACATCGTGGTCTGGTGCGGGAACGACTACCTCGGCATGGGGCAACATCCGGTGGTGCTGGAGGCGATGCACGCCGCGCTCGATGCCACCGGGGCAGGGTCGGGCGGCACGCGCAACATCTCGGGCACCAC
>CAZOHN010000342.1:0-2940 GCA_964579325.1 uncultured Rhodobacterales bacterium | reverse complement strand
CCCGCCGTCACCATGGTGGCGGCGTGGATCAGCGCCGAGACCGGCGTCGGACCTTCCATCGCATCCGGAAGCCAGGTGTGAAGGATCAGTTGCGCCGACTTGCCCATCGCCCCGATGAACAGCAACACCGCGATCAGGTTGGCCGCGTTCCACTCGGTCCAGAGGAACGAGATCTCGGTCTCGGCCAGTCGCGGCGCCTCGGCAAAGATCACGTCAAAGTCGATCGAGTCGACAAGGAAGAAGAGTGCGAAGATGCCGAGCGCAAAGCCGAAGTCACCCACCCGGTTCACCACGAATGCCTTGATCGCGGCGGCATTGGCCGAGGGCTTGCGGTAGTAGAACCCGATCAGAAGGTACGAGGCGACGCCCACGCCCTCCCAGCCGAAGAACATCTGCACGAGGTTGTCGGCCGTTACCAGCATCAGCATGGCGAAAGTGAAGAACGACAGGTAGGCGAAGAAGCGCGGCTTGTAGACCTCGCCCTCGCGCCAGTTCACGTCGTGGTCCATGTAGCCGACGGAGTAGAGGTGCACGAGCGCCGAAACCGTGGTGATGACCACCAGCATGATCGCCGTCAGCCGGTCCACCCGGATCGCCCAGTCGGTCGAAAGGGTGCCGGATTCGATCCAGCGGAAGAGCGTGATCTGCTCGGTCACGCCGTCATGGCCGAGGAATACGACCCACGAGAGCAGGCAGGCGAGGAACAGCAGCGACGTGGAGGTCCAGATCGCCGCCGTCTCGCCGATGGCGCGCCAGCCGAAGCCGCAGATCAGGGCGCCGACCAGAGGCGCGAAGAGGAGAATGGTTTCCATCTGGTCAGCCCTTCATCACGTTGACGTCTTCGACGTCGATGGTGCCCCGGTTGCGGAAGAAGCAGACGAGGATCGCAAGGCCGATGGCCGCCTCGGCCGCCGCCACAGTCAGCACGAACAGGGTGAACACCTGCCCCGTCAGGTCGCCGAGGTGGGCCGAGAAGGCGACGAGGTTGATGTTGACGGCGAGCAGGATCAACTCGATCGACATCAGGATCACGATGACGTTCTTCCTGTTGAGGAAGATGCCGAAGATCCCGATGACGAACAGCACCGCCGCCACCGTCAGGTAATGTGTCAGTCCCACCATCTCGTTCCCTCCGGGTCTGCCGCCCGTCGTCGTTCCTGCGGATTGCTCCGCTCGTTCGGTCGGACGGCGGCTGCCGCCCGCCGCACTAAAGCCCTTGCCCGGGCTTCACGTCCTTGAGTTCCATCGCCTTGGCCGGGTCGCGATACATCTGCGCCAGCACGTCCTGACGCTTGATCCCCACCCGGTGCCGCAGCGTCAGCGCGATCGCACCGATCATCGCGACAAGCAGGATCAGCCCCGAGAGTTGGAACATCACGAAGTACTGGTCGTAAAGCACAAGTCCGAGGCTGTCGGTGTTGTGCCGCCCCGCCCCCGCCGCGACCGGCCCCTCGGAAACTGCCACGCCTTCGGCCGAGGTCCAGGCGCCATAGACGAGGATAAGCTGCATGAGCAGGATAACACCCACAAGCCCAGCCAGCGGGACATACTTGGCCATCTCGGCCTTCAGCGCCGCAAAATCTACGTCGAGCATCATCACGACGAACAGGAACAGCACCGCCACCGCCCCGACATAGACGATCATCAAGAGCATCGCGAGGAACTCGGCGCCCAGAAGCACGAAAAGCCCTGCCGCCGAGATGAAGGTCAGGATCAGCCAGAGCACCGAATGGACCGGATTTCGAGCAACGACGACAAGAAAGGCCGCGCCCAGCAGCACAATGGCGAAGGCGTAGAAGGCGAGGTCGGCCACGGTCATTCCGGCATCTCCCTTGACTCGCTCATGCCGAAAACCTCCTGCGCGATCTCGAGCGCCTTCTGCATCGCGGGGAGGCCCCCGAACATGCTCATCTGGTAGATCACTTCGGCGATCTCGCGCTGAGTCGCCCCGGCTTCCATCGCGTGACGGACACTCAGCTTCAATTGAGGCTCGGCCTGCGCGCCCAGCACTGTAAGCGCGGCAATGGTCACCAGCATCCGCGTCTTGGCGTCCAGACCCTCGCGGTTGAAGGTGCGCCCGAAGGCCATCTCCATGAAATCCTTCGACATCGTCGGGATCAGGTCCTCGAAGCCCTTCACCCGAAAGGTCTCGAGTGCGGGGTTCATCGACCGCGCCATCTGCTGGGACTGCTCCAGCATCGACTGGACCATCTTCTGCCAGGCTTCAGTCATGCGAAGGCCCTCTCATCGCGTGCGGCCCCGGCATATGGGCCGAAGGCCGTGCCGACGGCGTCATCCGGAATTCGGTCATCATGGAGCGGCCTCCTTGACGCAGACGGCAAACTGGATGCTGGCAAATCCCATCGTGGCGGATGTCATGACGCCGGGATTGGTTCGCTCCTGACTTTCGACAGGATCGTATTCGGGCGATGTGACAAGGCCAACGGTGCCGCTGGCGCGCCAGCCCGCAGGGCAGTCGGCGGCCCTTTGCGCGAGCACCACGACACCAGGACCGAATGCGTCGACGGGAGGCTCGGGCATAGCGGACTCGGGCTCGACCGGAACCGCCACTTCCGGCTCGGCCAAAGGCACGGTTGCGCGGTCATCGAACGCGTCGGGCAGGTAGATTGCAGCGAGAACCGCCCCTGCCCCCACGACTCCGCCGGCCAGCGTCTGAAGGAACCCGCTCATCTGTACGGCGCGTCGATTTCGAGGTTGCGGGAAATCTCAGCTTCCCAACGGTCGCCGTTCGCCAGAAGTTTCTCCTTGTCGTAGAAGAGTTCTTCCCTTGTTTCGGTCGAGAACTCGAAGTTCGGACCTTCCACGATGGCATCGACCGGGCAGGCTTCCTGGCAGAACCCGCAATAGATGCACTTGGTCATGTCGATGTCATAGCGCGTGGTGCGGCGGCTGCCGTCGTCGCGAGGCTCGGCGTCAATG
>CAZOHN010000341.1:0-2944 GCA_964579325.1 uncultured Rhodobacterales bacterium | reverse complement strand
TGCGCGCGACGCCCCGCGCGCCGAGGCGGGACACCCCCGCCGGGACCAGCCGGAGCCCAGACAGCACCACGCCCGGGCCGAACCGGAGCGCGGACAGACGCGTTTCCGGGCCGGCCTGGGCAATCCGCCCGCCGCTCCCCGGCCCCCAAGGGCACAAGCGCCGAACCGAGGCGCGGGTTAGCCTGGGGGCGGGGCCTCCTGCGGCGGGTCCCGTGACGCGACGGCGCGGAGGGCGGCGTCGAACTCCAGGCCCGCCTCGAGCGACTTGCGCAGCAGATGCAGCCTGATCTCGGTCGCAAGCGCCCGCCGCGCATCGGCGACGTCCGCCTCGAAATCCGGCCTGTCCTTGCGGATCAGGAAGTAGCGCGACACCTCGGCGCGCTGGCTGTCCATGTCGAACCAGGTCAGGTACCCGCTCAGCCAGGTCATGTCGCGGGTCCCGGTGAGCACGAAGACGGGCGAATCCAGCGGGGCGGGCCAGTCCTCCGACACGATCCGGCCCGAGAACACGTTGTTGCTGAAGGTGCAGTCCACGAAGGTGTCGCAGCGGTCCCTGTCGCAGGTCGTATGCGCCGAGGTGCCCGCAACCCGGATGCCGTCCTGCGTGAAGCGCGCGTCCTCGGTCAGGATCGACGGCCGCCCGAAATGGTCGGTGCAGACGTAAAGGCCGAACCAGTCGCCGGTGATGTCGGGGCAAGCCGTTGCCGGCGCGGGCGACAGCAGTGTCTCGGCCGTGACGCCGAGAATGGCCGCCATGCGGTCGAGATAGGGCCGGAGCACGCGCCCACCGCGTTCGGCGCGGTAGACCGTCGGAACCGATACGCTGCCGCAGGCCGCGGCGAAGGCCTCGGCCGAGGGGTAGGTCTGCCTGCGAAGGGCGCGCAGGACCGATCCGTTCACATGTTGGGACCCGTTCGACATGCCCGGTGTCCTGCCCGGTATTCCGTCTCGTCAATTGATCGGATCATAGCCGAATTGATCAGGATCGGCGACCGGTTTGATCGGATCGGCTGAACATCGCCTGCGCACGACCGCCGGTCCCGATCGGGGCAGACTTGCACCCGTCCCGGTTTTTCCTCCGGGCAACCGTTCCCTGCGGCGCGCAGGCGTCGACAGTGTCATTCCGAGGAGTCAGCATCCATGAGAAAGTCATTTTTCCCGATCGCGGCGCCACCTGGGCTGCTTGCCACCGCGGCTCTTGCAGGGCTCGCCCCGGCGGTCTCGGCGGCGACCTTCGCCTTTGGCGATATCGCGCTCGAGTTCGCGCCGGCGGAGTATACGGCGCACGGCCTGATGTTCCAGCATCCGAGCTACATCGAGAGCGACACCCAGAAACGGACGAGCGAGATGGTGTCGATCTTCGTGCCCGGCACCGGCGAGACCGCCGAAGTCCTCGTCGAGGCCGAGCCGTCCCAACTGGATGCGTTCCCGTTGCCCTTCAACGGGTCGGACAAGGCCTTCGCGTCGGCGCTCGCCACGTCGAACGGCACCCTCGAAGTCGGCGTGAGCGGTCGCTCGATCCGCGACGGGGCGTTGAACGCCGAGGCGGATATGGTCTTTCGGATGACGCCGCGCGGAGGCGATTTCCCCGGTGCGCTCCTGGTCTACATGATACCGGAACTCGAGGTTGCCCTCTATGGGTCGCGGTCTCAGGTGGGTGTCGGTTGGCCCGCTGGAGAGGGCGTGCCTCTGCCCGACGATCCCTTGCAGTATTCCGAGGCGGTCGCGCAGCTCAACGTCATCCTACTGGACCCGCAGGGAGTCTTCGTGCCCGGGTCGCGGCAGGTTCTCTACTACCACGAGGCGCAGGTGAATAAGGTGACAGCCGATCCGTTCCTCACGCCGCAGGGGTTCGAGCTGAGCATGTCGCCCGATCTCGAAGCGGTCTGGCTCGACGGGCTGGAGACACAGACGACCTTCGTGGAAGGTATCGTCGGCGATTTCGACGTGGCGCGGTTCACCTTCGATCCGTTCACCTCGCAGGTGGCGTTGCCGGCGGTACCGGAGGACCACACGGCGGAGTTCAGCTTCGTCACGAATGCAAGGACTGTGACGACGTTCCATTCCATCGAGGTCGCGGGGGGCGAGGCACGGGTCGGCGACCCGTTCTCGCTCGGCGGCGGAGGTGTCCCGTTCTCCCTCGTCCCGCTCGACGACCCGCCGCCCCCGCCGCCGCCCCCCGTTCCCTCTGCGGTGCCCGTTCCGGCCTCCGCCCTTGTCCTCCTCGGCGGTCTCGGCCTTCTCGGGGCCCTGCGCCGCCGCCGCGGAATGTAGGCGCCCTGTTCCCTTTCCCGCCAACCTCCTATATCTGGGCGGCCTCCCGAAGGACCGCCCGGATGACCGCCCCGATCACGCCCGACGTGCTGACCGTTCCCCGCCGCCTTCCCGAAGGCGGGCGGACGAACCTGGTCGGGCTCACCCGCGACCAGCTCCGCGCCGCCCTCATCGAGGCCGGCACGCCCGACAATCAGGCGAAGATGCGCGTGGGCCAGATCTGGCAATGGGTCTACCACTGGGGCGTGCGCGACTTCGCCCTGATGACCAACCTCGCCAAGGACTACCGCGCACTGCTCGCCGCCCGCTTCGCGATCGAGGTCCCCGAGGTCGTCTCGAAACAGGTCTCGGCCGACGGCACGCGCAAGTATCTCGTCCGCATCGCCGGCGGGCACGAGGTGGAAACCGTCTACATCCCCGAGGAAGACCGCGGCACCCTCTGCATCTCCTCCCAGGTCGGCTGCACGCTCACCTGCTCGTTCTGCCACACCGGCACGCAGAAACTGGTGCGCAACCTGACCGCGGGCGAGATCGTCGGCCAGGTCATGCTCGCCCGCGACGATCTGGCCGAATGGCCCGAACCGGGGCAGGGGAGCACGGGCGACCGCAGGCTGTCGAACGTCGTCCTGATGGGCATGGGCGAGCCGCTTTACAACTTCGAGGCGGTGCG
>CAZOHN010000340.1:2764-2981 GCA_964579325.1 uncultured Rhodobacterales bacterium | reverse complement strand
TCATCAGCCGGCGCGGCAAGCCCGGTCTGATCGTCAGCGACAATGGGACCGAGTTCACCTCGAACGCGATGCTGGCCTGGAGCGAGGAGACGGGCGTGCCCTGGCACTTCATCGCGCCGGGCAAGCCGATGCAGAACGGGATCTGCGAGGCCTTCAATTCAAAGATGCGGGACGAGCTCTTGAACGAGACGCTGTTCTTCGGCCTCGATCACGCCCG
>CAZOHN010000340.1:0-2754 GCA_964579325.1 uncultured Rhodobacterales bacterium | reverse complement strand
CTACAACGCTCACAGGCCTCATTCCACGCTCGGCTACCAGACCCCCGCAGCCTACGCCGCCAAACTCGCCGCAATGGGCGATCGGCTCCACGAAACGGAGGCGTTCCGCCGATCGCCCATTGCTCCCTCCGCGCAAGCGGGCAATTGTCAACCGCCGGCTCTGGTTTCAGATGGATGAGTGTCGGGGGTCAGAGCAGCTGGTGCCGACGAACACGATCCGATTGCAGACCGCCGAGGCGCTGAAGAACCCACGCCACGCCTATCGCCGCGTGCTGGACGAGGCGTTCGATCAGAGGGTGCGGGTCTTCGACATCGGCGACTTCACCCAAATCACGCCGCAGGACCTAAGATCGAACCTCTGCGTCGTCGTCGGCACGATCCAGACGCTGCGGGTGACGAACACCGACGGGCGCAAGGTCTATGCCCATCACGAGATGCTGGAGCCGCATTTTTCGTCCGTTCCGCCGAACGCCCCGGGGCTGGAGCGCAACGACGACCGCCCGACGAAGGGCGACATCCGGTTCAGCTTCGCCAACCTCATGCATCTGCACCGCCCGCTGGTCATCATGGACGAGGCGCACAAGGCGGGCTCGGACCTGTCGAAGGAGGTCTACGAGCGGATCAACCCGACCGCGCTGATCGAGTTCACCGCGACGCCCAAGAGCTTCAACAACATCCTCCATTCCGTCTCCGCGCAGGAGCTGAAGGACGAGGAGATGATCAAGATGCCGGTCGTGCTGGACGAGGCGGACACCTGGCAGGGCGCGGTGAACTCGGCGATCCTGAAGCGGGCCGAGTTGCAGGAACATGCGGATCGCGACCGCAAGGGCTACATCCGCCCAATCGTGCTGTTTCAGGCCCAGAAGAAGGGCGAGGAGGTGACGGTCGAGGTGCTGAAGCGGCACCTGATCGAGAACGAGGGGATCGACGAAGGCAAGATCGCGGTGGCGACCGGCGCGCAGCGGGAGCTGGACGGGATCGACCTGTTCGATCCGGCCTGCCCCATCGAATACGTCATCACAATCGAGGCGCTGAAAGAGGGGTGGGATTGCTCCTTCGCCTACGTCTTCTGCTCGGTGGCCAACATCCGCAGCTCGACCGACGCCGAGCAGCTTCTGGGCCGGGTGCTGCGGATGCCCTACGCCACGCGGCGCAAGGAACCGGCGCTGAACAAGTCCTACGCCCGCCTGGTGTCGAAGCGGTTCGCCGAGGCCGCGACGACGCTACGCGACAAGCTGGTAGACATGGGGTTCGAGGAGAGCGAGGCCGAGGCGAACATTGAGGCAGAGCAGCCGGAGCTGGATGACGGGTTTTTCGCCCGCCAGTCGCGCCCGCGCCCGGTGCTGACGGTTCAGATCGAAGCGACGGCCGAGGAGGCGAAGGGCATCGCGCGGGTGGCGCCAGGCAAGATCTCTGTCACGCCCGACGAGGGCGGAAAGGCGACGCTGCGGCTCACCGGCTTCCTCAAGCCGCGCGAGAAGGAAGTGCTGTTCGCCCAGGCGCCGGAGCGGTTCCACGGCGCGTTCCGCGACAAGATCGCCGAGTATGAGGCCAAGCACGCCCATGAGGTCGCCCCCGCCCATCGCGGTGAAACCTTCGTGGTGCCGCGCCTCATGGCGGAGGTTCAGGGCGAGCTGGTCTTCGGCGAGACCGACCTGTTCATGGAGTATCACGACTGGCGGCTGGCCGATCACCCCGCCCGCCTGACGCCCGCCGAGTTCAGCGTCGTGGAGACCGCGCACGGCTTCGAGATCGACCTCGACGGCAATCGCCTGACCATCGCGGCCGCCGACACGTCGCAGCAGATGCTTCTGGATGTGGACGTGGAGGGCTGGACGACCGCCGGGCTCGTGCAGTGGCTCGACCGCAAGGTGCGCGATCCGTGGATATCGCAGGCCGAGCTGCTGGCCTGGCTGTCGGACGTGGTCACGCACCTGACCCGCGACCGGGGCATCCCGCTGGCGCAGCTCATGCGGTGCAAGTTCATCCTGGCGCGGAAGCTCTCCGAGAAGATCGCTGGGTTCCACCAGATGGAGCGGGACGGCGTCTATCAGCTCACCCTGTTCGGGCAGGAGGCGCGGCTGGAAGTGTCGTTCGACAGTGGTTTCTCGTTCATAGACGAGATGTATGTCGACGTGCCCCGGTACCGCGGCCGCTTCCGCTTCAACCGCCACTTCATGGGGCCAGACGAGGTGCCCGCCTTCGACGGGGTTGCGGGGGGCGAAGAGGAACAATGCGCGCTGGTCATCGACGCCCTGCCCGGCCTGAAATACTGGACCCGGAACGTGGTGCGGCACCGCAACTCCTTTTCGCTGCCGACTGCGACCGACCGCTTCTACCCCGACTTCGTCGCGGTGATGGAGGACGGGCGGCTTCTGGTGGTGGAGTACAAGGGCCGCGACCGCACGCCCGAGGGAAATCGCGACAGCCGCGAGAAGGAGCTGATCGGCAAGGCATGGGCGAAGGCATCGGGCGGCAGGGCGGTGTTCGTGATGGCGACGATGGAACGGGGCGATCCTGCCGAGGTCAGGGCGGCGATCCTCGAAACGCTGAGGATAGGCGGAGGAGGCACCGCATGACTTACTGGACCGAGCAGCTACCGGCCGCGACAGGGCTTTGGCTGTCCCGACCGACTTCTCAAAGGACACACAATCGGAAAGCCCGGCCAAAAGAGGCAGCACTCGGCAGGACCCTTAAAATGAGATCATAATCCATCCATCGGCACGCTAATATCGGCGGTATTGCGGCCAGATG
>CAZOHN010000339.1:0-2982 GCA_964579325.1 uncultured Rhodobacterales bacterium | reverse complement strand
CGCGCAGTGGTGCGGGGGCCGGCGCTGCGGCGGCGCGGGTGACGCGCGTTCCGCCGGGTCACCCCGAGGGATACCTCGAGGGTTTCGCGACCATCTATGCCGAAGCCGCCCGGGCCATCGAGGCGGCGCGGGAGGGTGGTGCGCCCGCCCCTGACGTGGTCTTTCCCGGCATCTCCGAGGGGCTCCAGGGAGTGGCCTTCGTTGACGCCTGCGTGCGGTCGTCCAAGCGCAATGCGGCCTGGGTGAGCCTCGCGGTCTGACCTCCGCCGCAGAATTGAGGAACGTACCTCAAGAACTCGTGGACAGGCCGCCCGGCCTGTGCCTATCCTGATCGCACGCACCGAGAGGCTGGGCGACATGACCCGGCACATCACCCCAAGGGAGGACTTGCGATGAGGAAATCGCACCAACGTGTCGCGACGACGGCCATCGCGCTCGGCCTGTCGGCCGCCGCCGCGAGCGCCGAGAACCTGACGCTGTGCTGGGCCGCCTGGGACCCCGCGAACGCGCTGGTCGAGCTGTCGAAGGACTTCACCGCCCAGACAGGCCACACCATGAGCTTCGAGTTCGTGCCCTGGCCGAACTTCGCCGACCGGATGCTGAACGAGCTGAACTCGGGCGGCAAGCTCTGCGACCTCCTGATCGGCGACAGCCAGTGGATCGGCGGCGGCGCCGAGAATGGCCACTACGTCAAGCTGAACGACTTCTTCGATGCCGAGGGCATCAGCATGGACGATTTCGCGCCCGCGACCGTCTATGCCTATTCGACCTGGCCGAAGGGGACGCCGAACTACTACGCGCTGCCCGCGATGGGCGACGCCAACGGCTGGTTCTACCGCAAGGACTGGTTCAGCAACCCCGACATCATGGCCGCCTACAAGGCCGAGACGGGGCAGGACCTGCGCGAGCCGCAGAGCCAGCGCGAACTGATGCAGATCGCCAGGTTCTTCCAGGGCCGCGAGATCGACGGCAAGACCGTCTATGGCGCCTCGATCTTCACCGAGCGCGGCTCGGAAGGGATCACCATGGGCGCGACCGGCGCGCTTTATGCCTGGGGGTTCAAGTACGAGAACACGCCGGGCAGCTACGACATGGAAGGCGCGGTGAACTCGCCCGAGGCGGTCGAGGCGCTCGAGTTCTACAAGGAACTCTACGATTGCTGCACGCCGCCGGGCTACGACAACGCCTACATGGAACAGTCGCTCGACGCGTTCAAATCGGGTCAGGTGGCGATGGCGATGAACTGGTTCGCCTTCTTCCCGGGCCTCTATGCCGATCCGAACACGGGCGGCGACAAGATCGACTTCTTCGTCAATCCCGGCCAGAACGTTGCCGCCTCGACGCTGGGTGGCCAGGGGATTTCTGTCGTCAGCTACTCCGAGAAACAGGACGCTGCGCTTGAATACATCAAGTGGTTCGCCCAGCCCGACGTGCAGGCCAAGTGGTGGTCGATGGGCGGCTACTCCTGCCACATGTCGGTCCTGGGCGACCCGAATTTCCCCGCCTCCGCGCCCTTCGCGGCCGACTTCCTCGTCGCGATGGATGGGGTGCAGGACTTCTGGCAGGAGCCGGCCTATGCCTCGCTGCTCCTGGCAATGCAGGAGCGTGTCCACAACTATGTGGTTGCTGGCCAGGGCACGGCGCAGGAGGCGCTGGACGGGCTGATCGCGGACTGGACCGAGGTCTTCGAGGACGAAGGCAAGCTCTGACGCACGGCCGGTTTCCGTAACCGAAGACACGACGACGAGGATGCCCCCGCGAAGGCGGGGGCTTCCGCCCGCTTCGTCGGGCCGGGGCCGCCAGTTGTAACGACGCATGTCGCGGCCCAGGGCCCGAGACCGGTGCACTGAGGAGCCAAACGCCCTAGGGCAGGAGCGAAATGACCGAAAGTCCGATCACCCGCGCCGCAGAGGCGACCCCGCGACGGGTCGCGCGCCGCATCCGCGGCCTGTCGGACCGGGCCATCGCCTGGATCTTCGTCGCGCCGACGATCTTCCTGCTGCTCGCGATCAACATCTTCCCGCTGATCTGGACGGTTCGCCTGTCGTTCACGAACTTCGCCGCGAACCGCCCGAACCGGGAGGTCGAGTGGGTGGGCTTTCGCAACTACGAGCGCATCCTGACGGACGACGGCATCTGGGCCAACATGCAGACCACGGCGCATTTCCTGTTCTGGACGCTGTTCTTCCAGGTGCTGATCGGCTTCGCGCTCGCCTGGGCGATCAACCGCAAGTTCAAGGGCAACGACCTGCTGACCACGCTGATCGTGCTGCCGATGATGCTGTCGCCGGCGGTGGTGGGGAACTTCTGGACCTTCCTCTATCAGCCCCAGATCGGGCTGTTCAACTACGCGGTGGAACTCTTCACCGGGACGCCCGCCTCGTCGTTCTCGATGCTTGGGCCGGGGGGGCTTGCGAAGTGGTCGATCATCATCGTCGATACCTGGATGTGGACGCCCTTCGTGATGCTGATCTGCCTGGCGGGGCTGAGGTCGATCCCCGATTACATCTACGAGGCGGCCGAGATCGACCGGGCATCGAAATGGCGGCAGTTCTGGACGATCACCGTCCCCATGGTGCTGCCCTTCCTGATGCTGGCGGTGCTGTTCCGGGGCATCGAGAACTTCAAGATGTTCGACATGGTGGTTCTTCTCACCGGCGGAGGCCCTGGCAACGAGACGCTGCTGGCGTCGATCGACCTCAAGCGCGAGGCGTTCGAGAAGTGGCGGACAGGCTATTCCTCGGCCTACGCGATCATCCTGTTCGTGACGGTGTTCGGGCTCGCGTCGATCTACGTCAAGGCGCTGAACAAGGTGAAGGAGCGGTGAATTGAGCGCCTACTCCATCACCGAGCCGACCCCGCGTGCAAAGTGGATCGCCGGTCTTCTCGTGGCGCTCTACACGCTGATCACGCTCCTGCCGCTGGCCTGGATCATCTCGACCGGGTTCAAGACCCCGCCGGACGCGATCAGCTATCCGCCGA
>CAZOHN010000338.1:0-2989 GCA_964579325.1 uncultured Rhodobacterales bacterium | reverse complement strand
TCACCCTCTGCCGGGCCTGCGGCCACCAGATCGGTTGCGATCACTGTTCGGCCCGAATGGTCGAGCACCGGTTCCTCAAGCGTCTGATGTGCCACCAGTGCGGCGAGACCAAGCCGATCCCCACCGCCTGCCCGAGTTGCGGGGTCGAAGGGCGTCTCGCCCCGGTCGGTCCAGGCGTCGAACGGATGGCTGAGGAGGTGGCAGCTCTCTTTCCCGACGCGCGCACGAGGGTCCTGTCGTCCGATCTGTTCGGCTCTGCCCGCGCCCTCAAGACCGAGATCGAGGCCATCGCCGAGGGGGCCGCCGATATTGTCATCGGCACGCAGCTCGTAGCCAAGGGGCACAACTTCCCTCTCCTGACCCTGGTGGGGGTGATCGACGCCGACCTCGGGCTGCAAGGCTCCGACCTGCGCGCGGCCGAGCGCACGTTCCAGCTGATGCGCCAGGTCGCAGGCCGCGCGGGCCGGGCCGAGAAGCCGGGCGTGGCGCTCCTGCAGACCTACCAGCCCGACCACCCGGTGATCCGCTCCATCGTCTCGGGCGACGAGGAAGCATTCTGGCGGGCCGAGGCGCGCGAGCGCGAGGCATTGGGAATGCCGCCCTACGGCCGCCTTGCGGGGATCATCCTGTCGGCGCCCGACGTGCAGGTGGTGTTCGACATCGGCAACGCGCTGGCCAGGGCCGACGCCCCCTTGCGAGCGGTGGGAGCGCAGGTCTACGGCCCCGCCCCGGCCCCAATCGCACGGGTACGCGGGCGGCACCGGGTGCGGCTTCTGGTGAAGGCGCCGAAAGGTGCGGCGCTGCAACCGGCGCTGGCGGCCTGGGTCGCACAGGTGAAACTGCCGGCGAACCTGCGCCTCGCCATCGACATCGACCCGCAGAGCTTCCTGTGACCCGCCCGGGCCGGGATGGCCTGATGCGGCGCAGTTCAGTCCGCCCCCTCCGGCGCCTCCAACGAGGCCGTCAGGGCGTCCAGTCGATCGGCAATCCGGCGCCCCAGAACCATCTGGGGCTGCGAAGCTGGATAGCCCGCTTCAGCCTCCCAGCGCGCAACCGCCGTCGTCGCAGTCTCGAAAGCAATGCGAAAATCGGCGGAAGCGCTCAATCCGGTCTCAAAGAAGGCCCGACCCCACCAAGTCCAGTCGTTGCCATCCTTGCAGCCGAAGGATTGCCGGTCCGCCGCAGCGGCTGTCATGATCAATCTGTCAGGCGCCTCGAGATCATCGATGAACGATCCAGAATGGCACGCGGAAATCATCACGATCAGGTTGGTCAGCCCGCTGTCCCCCAGAACTGCCGCAAGGTCCGAGGCGGTGAGGGCCGAAAGTCCGGCCTCCCAGAAGCTCGTATCGAAACGGTCGTTTCCACCGTGTGACGTAAGGTACACGAACGCCAAATCCTCCTCCGGATCCATCCGGTCCCGGATCGCGGCTAGCGCGGCAGCCAGGTTGCGCTTGGTGGCGAGGGCGTATTTCTCGGGCTCTCGAATGCTGTTTGCAAGGCGGACGACCCGGCCTTCGGCGTCAAGCGAGCGGGCGACAATCGCAGAGGCAGCCTCAATCTCCGACAGGAACACGCTCTCGTAGGCATGGCCGGCGACGAAAAGGACATACACGTCGACCACGCCCTCCCGCTGCGGCGCGAGGGCAGCCAGGTCGCGCTCCATCAGGTCACCTTGCGCCAGGTAAAGGCCTTCGATGTCGAGCCGGGCACGGGCCTCTTCGGGCACTTCGCCCGGCAACGCCGCGCTGTAGAAGGGCTGCGGCGGATAGCCCAACAGCCGGGTCGGCCAGGTCTGCGCTTGGATCGCCAGCGCAAGCGTCGGAATGGCGAGCAGAAGGCCCGCCCAGAATCGGCCGTCGAAGACCCGGGCCGCGACGAGGACCACCGGAAAGAGAACTACCACCCCAGGGATCACAGCGGACAAAGGGCCATGCGGCGCCTCCGTTTCGATGGCGCGACTGACCAACGCGGACACCAAGAGGGCCATGGCCATCGCGAGTGTGATGGCGATGAGGCTCACCGGGACGAGGTGTGATCGGAGAACGAGAGCGGCGCCCAGCGACAGCGCAGCAATATGGAGAAACCACAGGCACAGGAGCGTCGTGAGGCCAAATGGGTCGACCCCGTCCACAGGCGCAGCGACAGCATAGATCGTGGCAACCTGAACCGCGAAATACGCGCCCAAGGCCAGGATGACCTGCACGGGCGAGGCCTGGACCCGTGCCATGTCGACTTTCCGCAGAAGGCACGCAGCAGCGACCAACCTGAGGTTGGAGAAGAAGGCCGGCACAGGCGAAGAACGAACGGGCGCACCTGACGGGATCATGTCGGCGCGATATCGACTCAATCGGGCGATTTCGGGGCGGACACCAAGTTAAGGCACCATAGAGGCGGCAAGTGCATCGGGGTCATCGCCGGACGAAAAGGGCCGCGCGCGATGTGGCGTATCTGCTTTGCGCTAGGAACTTGACCCGAACAACCCCGTCAACGCCCGGCCGAGCAGGTTCGAGACCTTCGGGCGCGGCAGCGTCCGGAAAGGCAAAGGCCGGCAGACTTCCATGGCGGCAAGGCCGACGCGGGCGGTCAGGGCCCCGTTCACGACCCCCTCGCCGAACCGGCGCGAGACTTTGGACAGAAGCCCACCCCCGGCCACTGACCCGATCAGATCATCCCCCACCGCCACCGCGCCAGTGGCGACGAGGTGCGTCATCACCGTCCGGGCGAGGCGCCAAGACCCGAGCGCCCCGGCGCGGCCGCCGTAGAGCTCCGACAGGCGCCGGATCATCCGCAGGTTGGCTGCCAGCGCCGTCACGACATCGGCGAAGGCGATGGGTACCAGCGCAGTCACGGTGGCAACGGTGCGCGCGGCGGCCTCGATCTCGCGGCGCGCGTGCTGGTCGAGCGGGCCGAGCAGTTCGGCCTCGACAAGCGCAAGCACCGCGTCCGCATCGAAGCTGTCGCGCTCCCGCGCCTTGACCTGCGCCAG
>CAZOHN010000337.1:0-2993 GCA_964579325.1 uncultured Rhodobacterales bacterium | reverse complement strand
CCCCTCGAAATCCAGGCTTTCGTCCGAGAGGGCATGGGCAAGGTCGAGGATCGGGCTGTCGGCCTCCTGCCGGTGGACGCGGTGGAGGATCAGTTTCTGCCGCTCGCCCAGCCGGTCGAACACCATCTCTCCGGACTGCCCCACCGGGGCCAGCTGGGCCGGGTCGCCGAACAGCACCAGCGTCGGGAAGATCTCGCGCAGGTCGGTCAGCGCCTTTTCATCGAGCATCGACGCCTCGTCGACGAACCCGATATCGAGGGGGTCCTCGCGCCGTTTCCAGCCCTTGATGAAGTCCGACCCCCTCAGGCCCGCCGCCGCCAGCGCACCGGGGATCGACTTGACCTGTGCATAGAAGGCGAAGGCGCGGTCAAGCGCGAGGTCGGTCATCCCCTCGACCACCGGCCGTTCGCCCTGCCCGGCCAGCCACTCGGCCAGCTTCTCGAACTCGGGCGCGTAGACGGGGGTGTAGAGGATGCGGTGGATCGTCGTGGCGGGCACCCCGCGGTTGCGCAGGACGGACGCCGCCTTGTTGGTGGGCGCGAGGATCGCCAGCGTCCGCCGGTCCTTGCGACGCCGCCCTTCCCAGTCGCCCGAGACCGTCTCGACCCCGGCCTCGCCCAGCGCAGCCGCCAGCCGCGCCAGCAGCATGGTCTTGCCCGACCCCGCCTTGCCGATCACCGAAAGCAGGTTGGCCCGGCTTTCGGACAATGGCGTCGTGATACCCTCGTCGAGGTCGACACCGGCGCTTCGCAACACCTCGGCGGTGCGATCCCAGGCTTCGGCCTGATCTTCCGAGAACGGGACGGCGACAAGCGACATGGCGCGGACCATAGGGTCCGCGCCATGCAGGTGCCAGTCCCGATCGGGGTGGGACCCGGTTCCCGCCTCAGCCGGCCTGCGCCAGTTCCACCGTGCCGAAGGCCCGGTCGAACCAATGTCGCGACAAGGCGGGGGAGATGCCGGCCCCCAGCGCCAGCCGCGTGTGGACGGCCTCCGAGAATTCCCAGAGGCCCAGGCTCACCTGGTCGGCGCCCTCGCCCTGCGTTCCCAGCAGGATCGGTCCCCAGCCAAGGCGGCGGTAGACCCGGATCATGCGCCGATCGAACACGCCAACGGCATGGCTCAGCCCGTGACCAAGACCAAGCTCCGACCCCGCAAGCATCAGCGCCGAGGACACGCGGGTCTCGGCGTCGGGCGCGAGGCAGAACCGGGTGCACTCCCAGATCACGGGCGAGACGACCGGGCGGTCCTCGTTGAGGAACGCGAAATGCTCGTTGACCATCGTCGGGATCGTGGTCGGGCGGAACCGCATCGACCCGCCATGCGTGCCGTCGGCGCGCTCCCAGATGACATAGAGGCTTTCGGGCGTGTCGTACTGGTCGCGCTCCTCGCCGCGCTCGTTCACGGTCACGGCCCAGCCGAGACGGTCGCTGAACTGGGTGGCGCGATCGCGGAACATCGTTCCCGCGAGGCGGGGATAGAGGGCGAGTTCGCGGGCAGTGAGATAGCGGATCATCTGGGCCTCCGTCCGAGTTGGATCGGAAGCCGATTAGCAAGAGCGTGGTTAAGGCCGGTTCAGCCAACCGTTCGCAGGGGAGAAAGGTTTCTTAACCTTCCTTAACCCGATAAAATTGTAGACAAATTCAGACTATGATGAGCCCATGCGCGAGGGCCTTGGCGACCGCGTGGGTCGTGTTCGCCGCGCCGAGTTTGAGGCGCGCGCTTTCGATGTAGACCCGCAGCGTATGCTCCGAGATCGACAGCGCGTCCGCCGCCTGCGCGCGGTTGTAGCCGATCGCCAGCATCGAAAGCGCATCGGACTCGCGCGGCGACAGGCCCGCCACGGCCGCCTTCTCGGTCTTGCCCTCCATGTCGAGGGCCTTCTGGTTGATGTAGTGGGCCGCCAGGATCAGATCGGCGGTGTGTTCCTCGGTGAAGCGTTCCCAGGTCCGGTCGTCGTGACGGCTGCTGATGGTGAACAGGGCAAACTGACCGTTCGGTCCCCGGATCGGCACCGAGAAACCCTGGTTGCCCACGCCCGCGTCGACCGCTTCTCCGAGGAAGGCGCGGGTCGCCTTGCCCGACCAGTCGAGGCGCTTCCAGTCGACCGGTTGAAATCGGCGGAAGCAGCCCAGCACCACCGGGTCGATCCGCGCATAGTCCTGCTCGACGTAGCGCGTCATCCATTCGTTCGAGTAGGTGAGCGCCGCGTACTGGCCGCCGGCCGCGTTCACCGAGTGGTAGACGACATGCTCGACGTCGAAGATCGTTCTCAGATCACCGATTGAGCCCTGCAACCCGGAGAGGGAGGTGACCGGCCCCAAGCTGTCCAGAAAGGCTTCCAACCTGCCCTTCATACGGCGCGCCATCTCCAGTGTCGGCGTCCGACAGGTTGGACAGTTCGATGGCCGCAAGCGAGCGCGCGTCATCGAGGCGGTCCGCCAAGAGCCTGAGGCCGTTGTTGTCGGCAAAGCTCTTGAGGTCGGTCAGGACGTCAAGGATCCATTCGTTCTTCATTCCGACCCTCGGTTATTAAAGGTTAACACCACGTTAAAACAACCGTAGCACGAACCACAAAAATGCCGCTATTCACCAGTTTCAACTCCCCAGAAATAGCGAGGCGCCCGGCAACAAGCATCTGACGCGCTTGAAGGCGCACGGGCCCGGATTCGGTTCGGGCCGCCAGCGGGTTGCTGGCGGCCCGAACCCGGAGCCCTGATCGATTCCCCGGTTCAACTTCCGGCGGCAAGGGCATCCTCGAAGGTGCGCAGCCCCGTGGCCGGCGCCTGCACGAGCACCGCCATGTTGCCCGGCTTGTGCTCGTTTCTCAGCATCATCATGTGCGCCTTCGGAATGTCCGCCCAGGCAAAGACCTCCGACATGCAGGGGTCCAGCCGCCGCTCCACCATCAGCTGGTTCGCCGCACTCGCCTGCTTGAGATGTGCGAAGTGGCTGCCCTGCAGGCGCTTCTGGTGCATCCACATGTAGCGCAC
>CAZOHN010000336.1:0-2996 GCA_964579325.1 uncultured Rhodobacterales bacterium | reverse complement strand
GCCATCGTCCAGCGCACCCGCGACGGCGGCGCCGAGATCGTCGGTCTGCTCAAGACCGGCTCGGCCTTCTACGCGCCCGCCACCTCTGCCGTCGAGATGGCGGAATCGTTCCTCAAGGATCAGAAGCGCGTCCTGCCTTGCGCGGCCTACGTCAAGGGCGCCTATGGCCTCGATGGAATGTACGTCGGCGTGCCGACGGTGATCGGCGCGGGCGGGATCGAACGCGTCGTGGCGATCACGCTCAACCGCGACGAACAGGCGATGTTCGACAAGTCGGTCGACGCGGTGAAGGGCCTCGTCGCCGCCTGCAAGGGTATCGACGCCACTCTCGCCTGACCGCCTCACGGCTTCGGCCGGCGCCCGGTGAGCCGGGCGCCGAGCGCGCGCAGGCCGTGCTTGACCGTTTGCAGGTCGCGGCGCGGCCGCACACGCAGACCCATCGCGTCGAAGGCGGCCGCGCTGAAATCGAGGTCGCGCCCGGGAAACGCGTGCCGGGCCGTCTGCTCGATCCCGTGGTCCACCTCCGCGATCAGGTCGAGCCCGCGCAGGGCGGCCTCCCGCTCCGGGTCCAGCACCTTCAGCAGCCGGTAGATTTCCTCGACCTTCGCCCGGTCGCCACGCGCTCCCCGTGCCGCCTCCAGCTGGTGCCGGGTGAAGGCATGGCTCTCGGGAAGCGCCCGCCAACCGGGCTGCTGCGCGGTCTTGCGCAGTTTCTTGGCCGCCCATAGCGCTGGGGTGAGGCCGTCGAAGTGCAGGATCGCGTGCTCGGGTAGCCGCAGCATTCGGCCCGGGCCCTCACCGAACGGGGCGTGCACCCCGATCTTCAGGTTGCGCCCGGTGCGGAAGAAGCTCTTGCCGCTGGCATAGGCCGCCATCCCGCGCATCAGGAAGGGCGCTGCCGGCCCGTCGATCCGCCCCACCTCGTCGGCGAGATCGGGCGCACAGGGGCGGCGGAAGGCCCCCTCGAACACGCTCTGCGTTCCCGCCGCGCCGATATGGACGCGTTCCCAGGCCGTGACATGGGCGAAGTCCACCCGGTCGTCCGGCCGCGCGAGCCGGTCCTCGAGGTCGGGCGGCCCGACGAGGAATTCGTCGGCATCGATGTGCAGAAGCCACGGGTGCCGCGCCGCCGCATAGGCGAGGCCGAGGTTCGCCTTCTGGCGGTCGGCGACGATCCAGGGCCGGGTGCCCGTGACCGCGCGCCAATAGGCATCGTCGCAGACCTCGACCCTGACCTGCGCCATCCCCGACAGCGCGTCCGTCAGGTCCGGGTCGGGGGCGTCGAGAAACAGCTGTACTTCCGCCGCACCCGCCTCGAGCGTATGCGCCACGAAGGCAAGCACCAGCGGCGCAGGCTCCGCAACCGTGGCCACCGCCGCCCAGGACACCGGGGCCTCCCTCTCTCGCGTGAAGTCCCGAGCATCGTCACCGAGGCGGGCGCGTCAAGTCCGGTTTTCGGCGGCGACAGGGCGTCCCTGCCGGTCTAGGATCGGTGCGCCAACATCAGGAGGTCCGTCGCGATGATCCGCGCGCTGTTTCGTTCGGTCCTGGCCGCCGCTGCCGTCTCCGCCGCCGTCGTTCCCGCCGCCGTTCTTCCCGCCGCCGCCCAGTCGGTCTCGGCCGAGATCGCCACGCAGGGCCTCGCCGCGACCGAGGCCCGCCTCGCCGCGCTGCCCGAACCGACACCCGCCGAAAGCTTCGGCCTCGGCGGCGTCCGCTTCCTCAGGGCGATCGAGCGCACGCTGCAGCTGCGCTGGCAGACCGGCATGAACGCCGAATACACCGAGTTGCCCGTCCTGCGCCTCCCGATTCCGCCCAACCCCGCGCCGAAAGCCTTCACCCCCGACCTCGTGACCCGCCTATTTCAGGACATGCGCGCCGACCTCGACGGCGCCCGTGCGGCGCTCGATCCCATCGGCGAGGCCGACTTCGAGCTCAAGATCCGCCTCGGCGACCTGTGGTTCGACATCGACATGGATGGCAAGCGCAGCCCCGGCGAAGGCGTGATCGACATCGCCTCCGGCGCGCTCACAGGCGGTCGCCCCATCGCGCGCGACCCCGCGGCCGTGCCCTTTGCCGAAGCCGTGGTGCTGTTCGACACCGCCGATGCCGCATGGCTTTCGGCCTACACCCACTTCCTCTCCGGCTTTGCCGCCCTCGTCCTTGCCTTCGACCCCGAGGCGCCCATCGCCGAGGTCGTCGCGGCGCATGGCCGGATCATGGAGCTTCAGGCCAACGCGCCCCCGCCCAATGCGCTCGACTACATGTTCGGCCGCCAGGTCGACCGGCTCATGATGGTCTACCGTGCGCTGCGCCAGCAACCCGACGCCGACCTCACCCGCACCGCGCGCGCCCATTTCCTCGCCATGGTCGCCGACAACCGCCGCTTCTGGCGGCTAGTGGAGGCCGAGACCGACTCCCTGCACCAATGGGTCCCGAATTCGCGCCAGACCTCCGCGTTGGGGCTGAGCCTTCCCGAAGGCACCGGGGAGCGCTGGCAGGCCGTGCTGGCCGATGCCGAGGCGGTGCTCGAGGGCCGCAAGCTCGTGCCGCACTGGCGCTTCGGCGCTGCCGCCGGGATCAACGCGGCGAAGTGGTTCGACAACCCCGGCCCGGTCGAGATCGCCGAGTGGGCGCACGGCATGGGGCTGCTGCCCTGGGCGGAGGCTGGCGAACGGGTGTCGGCCGACAGCTGGCTCGATTTCGAGCGCCTGATGCGTGGCGATGCGGTCCTGTTCGCCGTGTTCCTGAACTGAAGCTTGCGCCGCGAATCACTCTCAGGCTGCATCGGATCGCAGATGTGATCACACCTCTCCGCCGTGTGATCACAAATCTTCGAAACTTCGAACCAAACGCCGGTATGCCAGCGAATACCGTTTCGTAACCCCCCTCTGCCATGGCAAGACGCGCACAAATCCGGCCAGCGAGGGACCCGTTTCCATGAACATCCACGAATACCAGGCGAAGGGTCTTTTGCGTCAGTACGGGGCGCCGGT
>CAZOHN010000335.1:0-3011 GCA_964579325.1 uncultured Rhodobacterales bacterium | reverse complement strand
GAGGACGGAACCTCGATCCGCTTCGACCGCAACGCCGCCGTGATCCTCAGCAACCAGGGCGAGCCGGTCGGCACCCGGATCTTCGGGCCGGTCGTCCGCGAACTGCGCGCGAAGAACTTCATGAAGATCATCTCGCTGGCGCCGGAGGTGCTCTGATGGCCGCGAAACTCAAGAAGGGCGACCGCGTGCTCGTGCTCGCCGGCAAGGATAAGGGCAAGCAGGGCGAGATCACCCAGGTGCTGCCCAAGGACGGCAAGGCCGTCGTCGACGGCATCAACATCGCTATCCGCCACACCCGCCAATCGGCGCAGGGCCAGGGCGGCCGCGTGCCGAAGGCGATGCCGGTGGATCTGTCGAACCTCGCGCTCATCGACAAGAACGGCAAGGCGACCCGTGTCGGCTTCCGCGTCGAGGAGGGCAAGAAGGTCCGCTTCGCCAAGACCACGGGGGATGTGATCTGATGCTCGACACCGCGAAATACACCCCGCGCCTCAAGTCGCACTACGCGACCGCGATCCGCCCCGCGCTCAAGGAAGAGTTCGGCTACAGGAACGACATGCAGATCCCGAAGCTCGAGAAGATCGTGCTGAACATGGGGGTCGGCGAGGCGGTGAAGGACACCAAGAAGGTGAAGAACGCCGCCGAGGAGCTGAGCCTCATCGCCGGCCAGAAGGCGGTGACCACGATCGCCAAGAAGTCGATCGCCGGGTTCCGCGTCCGCGAGGACATGCCGCTGGGCTGCAAGGTCACGCTGCGCGGCGACCGGATGTACGAGTTCCTCGACCGTCTGATCACCATCGCGCTGCCGCGCGTCCGTGACTTCCGCGGCGTGAAGGGCACGTCCTTCGACGGGCGCGGCAACTACGCGATGGGCCTCAAGGAGCACATCGTGTTCCCCGAGATCAACTTCGACAAGGTCGACGAAGTGCTCGGAATGGACATCATCATCTGCACCACCGCGAAGACCGACGCGGAAGCGAAGGCGCTGTTGAAGCAGTTCAACATGCCGTTCAACAGCTGACGCGGGGGAGAGGACCAGGACATGGCTAAAGTATCGATGGTCGAGCGCGAGAAGAAGCGCCAGCGCCTCGTCAAGCAATACGCCGCCAAGCGCGCCAAGCTGAAGGAGGTCGCCCGTAATCCCGACCTCCCGATGGAGCAGCGCTTCAAGGCGCAACTGAAGCTCGCCGAGTTGCCGCGGAATTCTTCCGCCACCCGGCTGCACAACCGTTGCGAACTGACGGGCCGCCCGAAGGCCTACTACCGCAAACTCCGGATGAGCCGGATCATGCTTCGCGAGCTTGCCAGCCAGGGCCAGATCCCCGGCATGGTCAAGTCGAGCTGGTAAGGAGGGCGCAGGATGTCCGCAGTCAACGATCCGCTCGGCGATATGCTCACCCGCATCCGGAACGCGCAGATGCGCGGCCGGTCCACGGTGCGCTCGCCGTCCTCCAAGCTCCGTGCCTGGGTGCTTGATGTCCTCAAGGATGAGGGCTACATCCGCGGCTATGAGAAAGTGACGACCGAGGACGGGCACCCCGCCCTCGAGATCAGCCTCAAGTACTACGAAGGCACCCCGGTCATCCGCGAGATCAAGCGGGTCTCGAAGCCAGGCCGCCGCGTGTACATGGGCGTGAAGGAAATCCCGCAGGTCCGCACCGGTCTTGGTGTGGCCATCGTCTCCACGCCGAAGGGCGTGATGTCGGACGCGGCGGCACGCGCAGCCCACGTGGGCGGCGAAGTGCTCTGCACCGTGTTCTGAGGAGGGTGAGATGTCCCGTATCGGCAAGAGACCCGTACCGCTGCCCAAGGGCGTGACCGCGCTCGTCTCGGGTCAGACCGTCGAAGTGAAAGGCCCCAAGGGTGCCCGCAGCTTCACGGCGACCGAAGATGTAACGATCACGCTCGATGGCGAAGAGATCACCGTCAAGCCGCGCGACACCTCGCGCCGTTCGCGTTCGCAGTGGGGCTTGAGCCGCACGATGGTCGCGAACCTCGTGACCGGCGTCACCGACGGCTTCAAGAAGGAACTCGAGATCAACGGCGTCGGCTACCGCGCGCAGGCTCAGGGCAGGATCCTGAAGCTCTCGCTCGGCTACAGCCACGAGGTGAACTTCGAGGTGCCCGACGGCGTGACCGTCACCACCCCGAAGCAGACCGAAATCGTCGTGGAAGGTATCGACCAGCAGCTTGTGGGCCAGGTCGCGGCGAATATCCGCGAATGGCGCGGCCCGGAGCCCTACAAGGGCAAGGGGATCCGCTACAAGGGCGAGTACATCTTCCGCAAGGAAGGCAAGAAGAAGTAAGGGGCGCGAGAGAGATGGCGAATTCCAAGCGAGAGCTGTTCCTCAAGCGCCGCCTGCGCGTACGGAACAAGTTGCGGGCCGTGGCAGACGGGCGTCCGCGCCTGTCGGTTCACCGGTCGAGCAAGAACATCAGCGTTCAGCTGATCGACGACACCAAGGGCGTGACGATCGTGTCTGCCTCGTCGCTCGAGAAGGATCTCGGCGTCGTCGGCAAGAACAACGTCGAAGCGGCCGCGAAGATCGGTGCCGCGATTGCGGAGCGTGCGAAGAAGGCCGGGGTCGAGGAGTGCTACTTCGACCGTGGCGGCTTCCTCTTTCACGGGAAGGTCAAGGCGCTTGCCGATGCCGCCCGCGAAGGCGGTCTGAAGTTCTGATGACGGTGGGTGGCCCGCGGGCCATCCCGATGATCCGGGGGCGCCGTGCCCACCAGGATCGGCCCAATCGGCGCCGCTGCGCCACCAGACAAGGAATGCCTCATGGCAGAACGTGAAAACCGCCGGGAAGGCCGCGATCGTCGCGAAGACCGTCGCGAGCGCGAGGAAACCCCGGAATTCGCCGATCGCCTCGTGGCGATCAACCGGGTGTCCAAGACGGTGAAGGGCGGCAAGCGCTTTGGCTTTGCGGCGCTCGTCGTCGTGGGTGACCAGCGCGGCCGCGTGGGCTTCGGCAAGGGCAAGGCCAAGGAAGTGCCCGAGGCGATCCGCA
>CAZOHN010000334.1:0-3037 GCA_964579325.1 uncultured Rhodobacterales bacterium | reverse complement strand
GTAGCGGTTGTTCAGCACCATGTTGACGGTGATGTCGGGGTATTCAGCCAGGAACGTGCCCAGCACCGGCGAGAGCAGGTTGACCCCGAAGTCGGTGGCCACCGAGATCCGCAGCAGGCCCGAGGGCGCCGATTGCATCGAGGTGACGAGGGCGTCCGCTTCGCCCGCATCGTTCAGCACCCGGCGGGCGCGGTCGTAGTAGGCCAGACCGATCTCGGTCGGGCTCACCCGGCGCGTGGTGCGGTTGAGGAGACGCGCACCGAGGCGCGCTTCGAGGGCCGACACGTGCTTCGACACGGCCGACTTTGAGATACCGAGCTTCTTGGCCGCGTCGGTGAACCCCCCCTGGTCCACCACCGTGGCGAAAGCTTCCATTTCGGTCAGTCGATCCATTGCTAACCCTTCACGAACCCATCTTCCCCAGCAGCAGGGATGTTATCGCGTCGGATTCAGGCAGGAATGCGGAGTCGGGCAGACAATGTTGGGGTAAGTTCTGGATCGTCGCCCCAATGCGAACGCAAGTCTTGCGCTAAAGCCGCGCCGCAAGACGCGCGCCCTGGTCGATCGCGCGCTTGGCATCGAGCTCGGCCGCGACGTCGGCGCCGCCGATGACGTGGGGATTTTTCCCCAATTCGACAAGACTTTGCACGATCTCCGCCCGCGGCTCCTGGCCTGCGCAAAGCACGACCGTATCCGCTTCGATCAGCCGCGGAACGCCCGGCGCGGCAGCCTCGGTCACCCAGAGTCCGCGGTCGTCGATCCGCGCGTAGGAAACGCCGCCCAGCATCTCCACACCCTTGGCCGCGAGGCTCGCGCGGTGGATCCAGCCGGTTGTCTTGCCCAGTCCGCGCCCGGGCTTCTCGGCCTTGCGCTGCAGGAGCGTGATGCGGCGCGCAGAGGGATGCGGCGCGGGTTCCCGCAGGCCGCCCCGTGCTTGCGCCGGATCGCCCACGCCCCACTCCCGCGCCCAGAGCGCGAAATCCTCGGTCGGGCTCGGCCCCTCGTACGCCAGGAACTCGGCCACGTCGAAGCCGATCCCTCCCGCGCCGACAATGGCCACCCGCCGCCCCACCGGCGCACCGCCAGCCAGAACGTCGATGTAGCTCAGGACATTGGGCCCGTCCTGCCCGGGAATGCCGGGGTCGCGGGGCTTCACCCCGGTCGCCACGATCACTTCGTCGAAGCCGGTGAGGTCAGACGCCCTCGCTGGCGTGGAGAGACGCAATTCCACGCCGTCCACCCCGAGCATGGTCCCGAACCAGTCGACCAGCCCGTCGAACTCCTCCTTGCCCGGAATCACCCGCGCCATGTTGAGCTGCCCGCCGATGCGGCCGGCCGCCTCAAAGAGCGTCACCCGGTGCCCCCGCCGCGCCGCGACGATCGCCGCCATCATCCCCGCAGGCCCCGCCCCAACCACGGCGACCGCCTTGGGCACCGCCGCCGGGGCATAGTCCAGCTCGGTCTCGTGACCCGCGCGCGGGTTGACGAGGCAGGAGCTGATCTTGCCCGAGAACGTATGGTCCAGGCAGGCCTGGTTGCAGGCGATGCAGGGTGCGATCTCGGCCGCGCGGCCCGCCCGTGCCTTTGCCACGAAATCTGCATCCGCCAGGAAGGGGCGCGCCATGCTCACCATGTCTGCCGCCCCTTCCGCGAGGATCGCCTCGGCCACCTCCGGGGTGTTGATCCGGTTCGAGGTGATGACCGGGATCGAGACTTCGGGGCGCAGCCGCGCTGTAAGCCAGGTGAAGGCCCGGCGCGGGACCGAGGTCGCGATGGTCGGCACTCGTGCCTCGTGCCAGCCGATCCCGGTGTTCAGGATCGAGGCGCCCGCAGCCTCCACGGCCTTCGCGAGCGTCACGACTTCCTCCCAGGTCGAGCCCTCGGGCACGAGGTCGATCAGCGAAATGCGATAGATCACGATGAAGTCCGGCCCCACCGCCGCCCGCACCCGGGCCACCACCTCGACCGGCAGCCGCATCCGGTTCTCGTAAGCGCCGCCCCAGCGGTCGGTGCGCCGGTTGGTGCGGGTCACGAGGAACTGGTTGAGGAAATAGCCCTCCGAGCCCATGACCTCGACCCCGTCATACCCCGCCTCGCGCGCCCGGGCGGCGGCTGTGGCGATGTCACCGATCTGCTTTTCGATTCCGGCCTCATCGAGTTCGCGCGGCGCGAAGGGCGAGATCGGCGACTTGATGGCCGAAGGTGCGACACAGTCCTTGCCGTAGGCGTAGCGGCCCGCATGGAGGATCTGCATCGCGATCCGCCCACCCTCGGCGTGGACGGCATCGGTCACCCGCCGGTGGTTGGTGATATCCTGCGGCGTGAAGAGGCCCGCCGCCCCGGGGAACACGCCCCCCTCGCGGTTCGGCGCCATGCCGCCGGTCACGATCAGCGCCACGCCGCCCCGCGCGCGCTCGGCGTAGAAGGCCGCGACCCGGTTCCAGTCGCCGGTCTCCTCGAGCCCGGTGTGCATCGAGCCCATCAGCACGCGATTGGGAAGCGTGACGTGGCCAAGGTCGAGCGGGCGGAGAAGATGCGGGTAAGCGGTCACGGCAGTACTCCGATTGGTCGCGCACACCTTGCGCCGCCCCACCCGTCCGCGTCACGCGGAACGCGACGTCAGGAACGACGTCTGACCTGGCGCGGACCGGGCGCTTGGGAGGCGGCCCTCCCGCCCCCGGGACGGCGCAGGGGCGTTCCGCCCCTGCTTGCCCGGCGTTGGGCCGGGCTCGCGGGCAGGCCCGCGAGCCTGAAGGGAGGGGGCCGTCTGCCCCCTCTGGACGGGCCGGGGCCCGTCCATTCACCCCCGAGGATACTTGGGGTCGGAAGAAGCCGGGGGCTCGCAACTCCGCACATGGTGGGGCTCGGGGCAGGCTGCGCGGGAAATAACCGGTCCGGCACCGCACATTTCGTTCCCATCTTTGTGCTTCTTCCGACCCCAAGTATCCTCGGGGGGAGGCCCCGGCACCTGCCGGGGACGGGGGGCAGACGCCCCCCCGCGCCCGAGCCGGAGCGCTTCAGCGCGCAGGCGAGAGGA
>CAZOHN010000333.1:0-3083 GCA_964579325.1 uncultured Rhodobacterales bacterium | reverse complement strand
CGGAGGCCCTGCTTGCCCGGTGTTGGGCCGGGCTCGCGGGCAAGCCCGCGAGCCTCAGGGGGGCCGCCTGCCCCCCTGAGGCCTTGCGGCCTCACCCCCCGAGGATATTTCGGGTCGGAAGAAGGGCGGGACCGGACGGTGGCCGGTCGCGATCGAGGCAGGCGGGCCTTCGTGGGAGAGCAGCCCCGCCCGCTTCTTCCGACCACAAGTATCCCGGGGGAGTCGCGCCCTCGGGCGCGACGGGGGCAGCGCCCCCAGACGAGCCGGAGCGCGCAAGCGCGCAGGCGAGAGGAAGGGATCGGCCGCGGGCTTGCCCGCGGCCTCCACCTGATCTGGAGCCCGGCGCCGTCAGATCGCCGCCAGCATCGCCTCACCGCCGGAGGTCTCGCATACGCCCGGGCTTTCCTCGGCGTGGAGCACCTTAACCACCCCATCCTCGGCATAGAGCGCATAGCGTTTGGACCGGCCGTGGAAACCCACCGGTGGCGCAGTGAAATCCATGCCCATGGCCTTGGTGAAACTGCCGTCGGCGTCGGCGAGGAAGCTCAGCCCGGCAGCCGTCGCACCGGTCGACTCGCCCCAGGCCTTCATCACGAAGGGGTCGTTGACCGAGACGCAGACGATCTCGTCCACGCCCTTGGCCTCGAACTGCCCCCTGGTGCGGATGAAGCTCGGCACATGGGCGGACGTGCATGTCCCGGTATAGGCGCCGGGCAGGCCGAACAGGATCACCTTGCGGCCCTTCACCAGGTCCGACAGCGCCACCGCCTCGGCTCCGTTTGCCCCCATCCGCAGAAAACTCGCCTCCGGCAGCCTGTCTCCAACAGCAATCGTCATGGTCCCTCCGTCGCGCGTTGCGTTTCCGTCCCCGGCGGATATAGCCTCCGCCCCTGCGGGTGACCAGAGCGGGAGACGGGCGTGGCGGGAATCGTGGTGGTGGGCGCCGGGCAGGCGGGCGCAAGCCTTGTGGCGAAGCTGCGTTTGCTCGGGCACACCGGCGAGATCACGCTTGTCGGCGAGGAACCCGTCCCGCCCTACCAGCGGCCGCCGCTCTCGAAGAAGTACCTCACCGGCGAGATGGAGCTCGAACGCCTGTTCCTGCGCCCGTCGTCGTTCTACGCCGAGCACGGCGTCCGTCTCGTCACCGGCGCGCGGGTAGAGGCCATCGACACGTCGGCCCGCACCATCACCCTTCCCGGCGAGACGCTGGGATATGACCAGCTCGCACTCACCACCGGATCGACGCCCCGCCGCCTGCCTGCCGCCATCGGCGGCGACCTCGCGGGCGTCTTTACCGTGCGCACGCTGGCCGATGTCGATGCGATGGCGCCGGAGGTCGCGCCCGGCGCCCGCGTCGTGATCGTGGGGGGCGGCTACATCGGCCTCGAGGCGGCGGCTGTCGCCGCCACCCGCGGCCTCGCAGTCACCCTCATCGAGGCCGCCCCGCGCATCCTGCAACGCGTCGCCTGCCCGGAGACCTCCGACTGGTTCCGCGCGCTCCACGCGCGTCACGGCGTCACGATCCGCGAGGGCACCGGCCTGGCCCGCTTCGCCGGCGACACCCGCGTCACTGCTGCCGTCCTAGCCGACGGCACCACGATCCCCTGCGACTTCGCCATCGTGGGCATCGGCATCGCCCCCGCCACGGCGCTCGCCGAGGCCGCCGGCATCCACTGCGAGAACGGCATCGCCGTCGACGACCGTGGCCGCACCTCCGCGCCCGGCGTCTGGGCCGCCGGGGATTGCGCGATCTTTCCCTTCCGAGGCAGCATGATCCGGCTGGAAAGCGTGCAGAACGCCATCGACCAGGCCGAGACCGTCGCCGCCAACATGCTGGGCGCCGACACACCCTATCTCCCCTTCCCGTGGTTCTGGTCCGACCAGTACGACGTCAGCCTGCAGATCGCCGGGCTCAACACCGGCTACGACCGGATCGTGACCCGGGGCGGCGACGAAGGGCCGCGCTCGCACTGGTACTACAAGGGCGATGCCTTCCTCGCCGTCGACGCGATGAACGACAGCCGCGCCTACATGGTGGGCAAGCGCCTGCTGGAAGCAGGCCGCCGTCCCGATCCCGCCGCGATCGCCGACCCCGCGACCGACCTCAAGGCGCTCCTGAAGGCATGAGGTCCGGATGCGCATAGTCGGCGGCGCGCGGCGCGGGCTGAAGCTCGCCGAGGTTGGCGAAGGCGATGCCGAGGCGCACCTGCGCCCCACCACCGACCGGGTGCGCGAGGCGATCTTCAACCTCCTCCAGAACAACCCCGCGCGGACCGACCCGGTGCCCGAGGCGCGTGTGCTCGACCTCTTCGCCGGGACCGGCGCGCTGGGGCTCGAGGCGCTCTCGCGCGGGGCCGCCCGGGTGACCTTCGTCGAGGACGGCGCGACGGGCCGCGCGCTGATCCGGCGCAACATCGAGCTCTGCCGGGCGATGGGCGCGACCGACCTCTACCGCCGCGACGCCACCCGCATGGGCATCAACCGGGGCGCGCCCTTCACCCTCGTCTTTCTCGATCCGCCCTATGGCATGGGGCTGGGCGAGGCCGCGCTGGCCTCCTGCGCCGAGGGCGGCTGGATTGCCCCCGGGGCCACCATCGTCTGGGAGGAAGGCGCCCCGATGCTCCCGCCCCCGGGGTTCCACCCGCTTGACCAGAGGCGCTATGGCGACAGCTGGGTGACGCTCCTGAGGGCACCGGCATGACGCCCGCCGCCGTCCTCTTCGACTGCGACGGGGTGCTCGTCGACAGCGAAGGGCCGACGCTTGAACTGCTGCGCGGCGATTTCGAGCGCTTCGGCCTGCCGCTGACCCTCGACCGGCTCCAGGCGGACTTTGTCGGGGGCACCGTCGAGACGGTCGGGCGGCGGGCACTGGCGGCGGGCGCACGGTTGCCCGAGGGCTGGGTCGCCGACTTCTACACCCGCATGTATGCCATGCTCCGCGCCGGCACGCCGCTCATTCCCGGCATCCTCGGCGTCCTCGACACGCTCGACGCCGCCGGCATCCCCTATGCGGTGGGCTCGAACGGCGCGCCCGAGAAGATGGCGATCACGCTTGGCCAGCACGGGCTGGATACCCGCTTCGC
>CAZOHN010000332.1:0-3105 GCA_964579325.1 uncultured Rhodobacterales bacterium | reverse complement strand
CCCGGGGGCGGGAGGTCCTCCGGCGCCTCGTCGGGCGCTCAGCGTCGGACGAGCTCGGCCGGGCCGCGCAGGGTCTCGAGGCTGACACGGGACACGCGGACCCGGTCATCTCCAGGGATCGGCTGGAACTCGAGGCGCATCGGAAACCGGGTTCGGCGGCGCATCTCCTCCTCGGGGAAGCCCGCGAGGCGACGGTACTCGCCCCTGCAGGCGAAGCCGCCGGGTGGGGCGGAAGGGCCGGTGCCGGCGTTGCGGGGGGAGCCGTCGGGAAAGGGAGGGAGGGGCTCGGGCGGGCCGATGGCAAGGCGGCTCAGCCGCGCGCCGTCGAAGAGCATGAGGTCGAAGCCGCAGGCGGCCCCGGGCGGCCGGTCGCGCAGCGCCGACCATAGCGCGGTGAGCGGGTCGATGCTGCCGCGGGTCTCCGCGGGGGTGACGGGTTCGGCAGCGCCGAGACGGGTGCGGCTGTCGGTTTCGACCCGGGGCAGGCCGTCGTCCCAGGCCACCACGGCGGCCGACTGCCGCCGCCCGGTGTCGGCGGTCTCCTCGTAGCGGCGGGGCGCGAACCCGTTGCGGGTACGGCGGCCCTCGGCCGCGCCCCGATAGGCGAACCGCGCGACGAGCCGGGCCGCGCCACTGGTCTCGATCCTGGCGGCGAGGCGGTAGGCACCGCCCTCGTCCGCCCCGGCAAGCGTGAGGGTGGCGGCGCGGACCCCGCCGAGGCGGATGTCGAAGACCGCCTCCCCGCCGCCTTCGGCCGCGGCGCCGTTGCCCCAAAGGCCGAGGCCGAGGGCGAGGACAAGCGCGATGGCCGATGCGGGGGCGCAGCGGGGGAGCGGGGCCGGTTGGTGTCTCATATGCGGCGGGGCCTCTCGACAGGGCGGATGGGGCGGGGCATGAAGGTGACCCGGCCCAGGCAGACGGGCCGAGACGATAGCAGGGAAACGTGACGGACATATCCGCCCTCGCCGATGCCGTGGCCGGCCGTGACCGCCGGGCGCTGGCGCGTGCGATCACACTGGTGGAGAGTGGCCGGACCGATCACCGGGCGGAGGCCGAGGCGCTGCTGGCGCGGCTTGCGGGCGGGCGCCCAGGCGTAGGCGAGGCGCTGCGGATCGGGCTTTCGGGTACGCCGGGCGTGGGCAAGTCGACCTTCATCGAGACCTTCGGGCTGATGCTGACGGGGCAGGGTCTGCGGGTGGCGGTGCTGGCGGTCGACCCCTCCTCGGCGCGCTCGGGCGGGTCAATCCTGGGCGACAAGACGCGGATGGAGCGGCTCTCGCGGGATCCGATGGCCTTCATCCGGCCCTCGCCCAGCCAGGCGGCGCTGGGCGGCGTGGCGCGGCGCACGCGCGAGGCGGTGGCGCTGTGCGAGGCGGCGGGGTTTGACGTGGTGCTGATCGAGACGGTCGGCGTCGGCCAGTCGGAGACGATGGTGGCGGGCATGGCCGACCTCTTCGTGCTGCTGCTGGCCCCGGCGGGCGGCGACGAGTTGCAGGGCGTCAAGCGCGGGATCATGGAGATTGCCGACCTGATCCTGGTGAACAAGGCCGACGGCGAGTTGAAATCGGCCGCGCTGCGGACCTGTGCCGACTATGCGGGTGCGCTGCGCCTGCTCCGCCGGCGGCCACAGGACCGGGCCGATTTCCCCAAGGCGCTGACCGTCTCGGCCGCGACCGGCGCGGGCGTGGCGGAGGCCTGGGAGGAGATGCAGGCGCTCGCCGACTGGCGGCGGGCGGAGGGACACTGGGCTGCGCGCCGGGCGGCACAGGCGCGCGAGTGGTTCGAGGCGGAGGTGCGCGCGGGGCTGATCGCGCGGCTCGACCGCGACCCCCGGCTCGCTGGGCTCAGGGCGGACCTCGGGGCGGCGGTGGAAGCGGGGCGGGCCACGCCGGCCGCGGCGGCGGGAGAGGTGCTCGCCGCCTTCGACCGGACGCGCTGAGGGGCCTCAGCCCTGGAGGCGACGGGCCACGGCGTAGCAGACGGGCAGCGCCGCCACCGCGCCGATCGCGGCGCCGACGACCACGCCGCGCAGGTCGGTGAAGCCGGAGGTCAGGGCGGCGACGATGCCGGTCCCGGCGAGGGTGGTTCCGCCCATCGAATAGAGGATGAAGAAAAGGCGTGTCATGGCAAGCTCCGTTCCGGACCCGCGCGTCCCGGCCCCTTGTCGCGCGGCGAGCGGCAGCGCGCCTTGAGGCAGGTCAATCGGCGACCTTCGATGCCTTCCATGCTACCCCTTGAGGAAGGTCAATTCCCCAGCGCCGCCGGCGTGCTAGTGTAACGGGAGCATGAAGGGGAGGAGGGGGCGGTGATCAGCCTCGAGGACATCTACGACATGTGCCCGCTGTCGCGAACCGAGATCGCGGCGCTGGCCGAGCACGAGCACGTCGAGGGCGTCGCGGCGGCGGCGCTGGCCGACTACCTGATGCACCTGCACAAGGGACCGCAGGCGGTGAACCTGATGATCTGCGAGGACATCCGGGCGGCGTTGCACAGGGGCGACCTGCCCCATGCGCGCGAACTGTTCGCGGCGCTGCGGCACTACATGGCCGAGCACCCGGAGGCGGAGCGTGGATCGGGCTGAAGGGCGGATGTTCGCTCTGTGATGGGGCCGAGGGATGCGCCGTGGCGCCGGCGAGGTCTGGCTCGGTGTGGGTCCGCGGGATGACCCGTGCGGATGCGGGAAGGCTTCGGGCTCAACGTGCGTCGGGCGGCGGGACTGCTTCCTGTTGCAACCGTGCAATCGGGTGGGCGGCGATCGGCCCATGTCCCCCGGTCTCGGGCTGTTTCTCCGTGGCGCGGATGTTGCTCCCGGGAAAGTCCTTGCCAGCGGCGATCGCCCGTCGCACCAGCCGCCTCGGCCAATCGAAATGCTGGAGAGGCGCCAACTCCTTTGCGCGCTGCGGTGGTGCAGGTTGCCAGGCTCGCAAGGGCGGGACGTTGCACATGTGCAGCCCCGGGGCGGAGGGGTGGCGTCGCAGCGGCCAGCACTGGCGGCCAGCCCCGGCGGCCCCGGGGCGCCCGGAGGCCCTCCCGCCCCCGGGACGGCGCAAGGGCGTTCCGCCCCTGCTTGCCCGGGGTTGGGCCGGGCTCGCGGGCAGGCCCGCG
>CAZOHN010000331.1:0-3124 GCA_964579325.1 uncultured Rhodobacterales bacterium | reverse complement strand
CGCAACAAGGCGAAGCAGTACCGGCTGATATGACCGAGGTGGTGGCATCCGAGGCGCAGGGAGGTGGAAGATGACCGACTACCAACCCTTCACGGCCGAGACACTGCGCGCACGGCTCGGCGGCGTCGCGGCCGTGACCGACAGGCTTGGACGCGATACCGCCGCCTGGCGGGTTCGGGAGGTCGGAGACGGGAACCTCAACCTCGTCTTCATCGTCGAAAGCCCGTCGGGGGCGCTTGTGGTCAAGCAGGCGCTCCCCTACGTGCGCCTTGTCGGCGAAAGCTGGCCCCTGCCGCTGAAGCGGTCCTACTTCGAGTACCACGCGCTCACGCGGCAGGCGGCCCGCGACCCCGGCCGGGTCCCCGAGGTCCGTCACTTCGACGAAACGCAGGCGCTGATCGTCATGCGCTACCTCAGCCCGCATGTGATCCTGCGCAAGTCAATCGTGGCGGGGGTGGAACACCCCGGACTTGGCCGCCACATGGGCCTTTTTCTCGCCCGGACGCTGTTTCGCGGATCGCACCTCTCGCTCCCCGCGCCGCAGGTGCGGGCGGATACCGCGCTGTTCTCGGGCAACGTGGAGCTCTGCGACATCACCGAGAACCTGGTGTTCACCGACCCCTACTTTGCCGCCCCGATGAACCGGCATACCGAGGGGCTGGAGCCCTGGATCGCCCCGCTCCGGGCGGACCGCGAGATGCGGGTGGCGGCGCAGGCGATGAAACATGCCTTCGTCGCCAAGGCCGAGACCCTTGTGCATGGCGACCTGCACTCCGGCTCGATCATGGTGACGGCCGACGACACCCAGGTGATCGACCCCGAGTTCGCGGTCTACGGGCCGTTCGGGTTCGATGTGGGGATGCTGCTGGCGAACTTCCTGCTGGGCTTCTTCGCCCAGTCGGGGCACGAGGCCGCAGCCGGTGCGCGCGACGGCTACCGGCGGTTCCTGCTGAATGCGGGGGCCGAGACCTGGGCCACCTTCGCGGATGAGTTCGCACGGCTCTGGCGGACCGAACGGCGGGGGATCCTCTATCAGGCGTCGCTGTTCGAGGGCGCGGGCGATCCTCTCGGGTCGGAGCAGGCACTGGCGGAGGTGCTCACCGGCATCTGGACCGATGCGCTCGGGTTCTGCGGGTGCGAGATGCACCGCCGGATCCTCGGCCTCGCCCATGTCGAGGACCTCGAAGCGATCCCCGATCCGGCGCGGCGGGTGGTTGCCGAACGCCGCGCGCTGGCGCTTGGCCGGCATGTGGCGGTCAACCGGACCCGCCTGCGCGACTGGGACGGCGTTGTTTCGGCTGCCTTGCGGATCGAGGCGGACGACCTGGCCTGAGCCTGCGCGGGGCGGGCGAGGGGCTGTCTCACGGCTTGTCCAGCAGACCCAGCGTGTTCGCCCTGGTCAGGTGGGCACGGCCTGACTCCGGTGTGGCGACGAGCGCGGCGGCGGCGGCGTTGCCGTAGCGGGCGGCGGTTTCAAGGGGGGCGCCCTGCGCCAGTCGGGCCGCGAGCGCGCCGATGAAGGCGTCCCCTGCGCCATGGGTGCTTTCGACCCGCACCGGATGGCCGGCGATTTCGACGGGGCCGGCGTCGCGGGAGGCGATGACGAGCCCCTTGCCGCCCAGCGTGACGATGACCCGAGGCACCCGCGCGACGAGGGCGGCGGCGGCTGCGCGGGCGGAGGGAACGCCGTCGACGGTCCCGGTGCCGGCGAGCATCTCGGCCTCGATCTCGTTGACGACGAGGAGGTCGAGGAGGTCGGCCAGATCACCGGGCAAGTCGCGCGCCGGTGCCGCGTTCAGCACGACACGCGCGCCGCCACTCTTCGCGATCCGGGCGGCATGAAGGTTGGTTTCGGGGCGGACTTCGTTCTGCAGGAGAAGCCAGTCGCAGGTTGCAAGCGGCCGGCTGGCGTCAAGCATGGCGCTGGTGATGGCCCAGTTGCTGCCGGGCACGATCACCGCGCCGTAGTCGCCCCCGGGGTCGAAGATCGCCACCGACATGCCGGACCCGCAGCCGTCGAGCCGGGCGATGCCGGACGTATCCACCCCCGCCGCGGCGAGCGTGCCAAGCATCGCCTCGCCGAAGCCGTCGCGCCCGACCGCTCCGACGAAGGCGGTTTGCGCGCCGTGGCGGGCCGCCTCGATCGCCTGGTTGCCGCCCTTGCCGCCGCACTTCCACGCCCAGGCCTTGCCGAAGACCGTCTCGCCCTTGCGGGGCCGGTCGCCGCCGGTCACGAGGATGTCGTAGTGCAGGCTGCCGACGACGGCCACGCGGCCAGCCGCGCCCGCGTCTGTACCTGTACCCTGGCCGCCGCTCACCGCCGGGTGCCCTTGCGGCGGCTGCGGACCGAACGGATCGTGGCCTCGAGGTTGCGCTCGGCCGCGGCCGGATCGCGCTGGGCGACGGCGACGAACAGCACGTCGATGATGTTGAGCTGCGCGACCCGCGCGGCGGCGTTCTCGCCGGTAAGCGGCGAGCCCTGCGCGGTGGAGCAGAGCGTGATCTCGCCCATCGCACCGAGGGTCGAGCCCTTGTGGTTGGTCACGACGATCAGCGCGGCACCGGCGGCCTGCGCCAGCGCGACGGCGTCGATCACCGCATCGGTCTCGCCGGAATGGGAGAAGGCGATCACCACGTCGCCCGGCCCGAGCTGCGAGGCCGACATCGCCATCATGTGCGCGTCGTCGTGGACCGTGGCGCGGATGCCGATCCTGAGAAACTTGTGCGCCGCGTCGCGGGCGATCTGCGCCGAGCCGCCCAAGCCATAGAGATCGCGGCGGCGGGCGGCGTGGAACAGAGCGGCCGCGCGCTCCATCGCGGCGGGATCGAGGATCGCCAGCGTCTCCTCCAGCGCCTGGATCGAGGTGCGGAACACCTTGTGCATGATCGTGGCGATGTCGTCGTCGGGAGACAGTTCCTGGTGCAACTCGACGATCGGCAGGCGGTTGTAGGCGGCGAGGCTCGCGCGGAAGTCGCGGTAGCCCTCGAAGCCGAGCTTCTTGGCCACCTTGACGATCATCGCCTCCGAGACCCCGGCCTGTGCCGCGATGGTCTGCAGCGGGGTCTGTTCGGTGAAGTTTCGGTTGCCGAGGGCGAGGTCGACCACGCTGACTTCGAGGGGGGT
>CAZOHN010000330.1:0-3145 GCA_964579325.1 uncultured Rhodobacterales bacterium | reverse complement strand
GTGAGTTGCGGGTGCCGCAGCTTGGTGCCCAGCCAGACCCGCTGCCCCTTCGGCCCGCCCACGGCGTAGATGTAGAACGCGATCAGCATCAGCAGGTTGTTGATCCCGACGAGCGCGGCGCTGCGGCCCCAGAAGACCGTGCCTTCGGCGCCGCGATAGCCGATCACCATCAGCACCACCGACAGGATCAGCAGCACCGCCATCACTCCCTTGCCGGCGTTCCCCATCGAGGCGCGCGGGCCGGGGGCCAGCCGTTTGAAGAGGTGCGCGGCAAACCACAGCACAAGTCCGAGGATCAGAAGCGTCATGGCGGGGTTCTCCCTGGCTGCGCCGTCCGGGTTCAGGCGGCGCCCGCGAGTGTCGCGATCACCTCGGCCTTTGCAAGGGTAGCTCGCGCGGTCGCGACGTGAAGGTTCTCGACGATCCGGCCTTCCAGCACCGCCACGCCCTGCCCGGCGGCCAGCGCGGCCTCGTAGGCCACGATCTGGCGGCGGGCGAGGGTCAGGTCATCCTCGGATGGCGCGAAGACCTCGTTGGCGACGGCGATCTGGTCGGGATGGATCAGCGACTTTCCGTCGAACCCCAGCGCCTTGCCGTCCTCGCACTCGGCGCGCAGGCCAGCGATGTCGCGGAAGGCGTTGTAGACGCCATCCACGGCCACGAGGCCATGCGCCCGGGCGGCCAGAAGGCAAAGCTGCAGGCTCGCCGAGACCATCGCCCGGCCCGAGGCCCCGATGTCCTTGGCAAGGTCGTTGGTGCCCATCACGAATCCCGCCATTCGCGGCGCGGCGGCAATGGCTGCAGCGTTCAGGATGCCGAGCGGCGTCTCCATCATCGCCCAGATCCGCGTTCCGGCGGCGCGGGGTTGTCCGTCGAGGAGCCGCGCCAGCCGCGCCACATCCTCCGGTCCGTTCACCTTGGGCAGCAGGATCGCCTGCGGCCCGGTCGCGGCGACGGCGGCCAGATCGGCCTCGCCCCAGATCGTGTCGAGCGCGTTGATCCGCACCATTTGCGCCCTGGGAAGATAACCGCCCTCGGTCAGCGCGGCGGCCAAAGTGGCGCGCGCGGCAGCCTTCTCGTCGGGCGCCACGGCGTCCTCGAGGTCGAAGATGATCGCGTCGGTCGGCAGCGTGCGCGCCTTCTCCAGTGCGCGTTCCTTCGAGCCCGGAATATACAGCACCGAGCGCCAGGGCCGTGTCGCGAGGTCCATCGATTCTCTCCCCAAGGCTGATCGCGCGGACCCTTTCCCGAGCGTTGCGCAACGGTCAAGAAGCTTATTGCCGCACTGCAGCAACAATGTTTCCCAAGAGTTGCGCGGCAGATGCCCGATTTTCGGGCACGAAACTGCCTCGCCTCGTGCAGGTGCAGCGTCGCCGCGCGCCCCGTTAACCATTTCTCAGCCCGATCGGCGGAAGCTTTCTGCATCGGACGAATGAAGGCGGCGGCCTGGCCGGGTCGCTCGGGAGGACGGCAGATCGCAACACCGGCAGCGGACCACGCCGGCAGCATCGGGGCTCGACCCATGACCAAGCAACTTCTTGCACTATCCTTCGGGTTCGCGGCCCTGATCGCCGCCACCCAGATCGCCCAGGCCCAGAGTGGCAACTGCGCCCCGCGCGAACAGGTCGTCGACCGTCTCGCCGAAGGCTACGGCGAAACCCGCCAGTCGGTCGGCCTCGCCGCCAACAACGCGGTCCTCGAAGTCTATGCGTCCTCGGAAACCGGCACCTGGACCGTCACGGTCACGATGCCCAATGGCATGACCTGCCTTGTCGCCTCCGGTCAGGCCTACGAAGAAGTCGAGGAACAACTGGTTCCGTCGGGTCTCAAGATCTGATCCTGCGGGACCGACCCGGCCGGAGACGGAGGCTGGCCGGGCCAAGGTTCCTCAACCAGGTCCCTCAGGCAAGGGCATCGCGCACCAGCTTGAGGCCCGCCAGTGTCAGCAGGACCAGCGTCAGGCGGAAGAAGAACCGGTCGGACACGCGCGCATGGGCGCGCACCCCTATTGCCGCCCCCAGCAGGATCACCGGCGCCAGCATCGCCCCTGCCATCAGCGTGTCGCGGGTGAAGATGCCGAGGAAGGCGTAAGGTACCGCCTTCATGATGTTGATCGCCCAGAACACGATCACGATCGTCGCCTGAAAGGCGGTCTTCGACACGCCCTTGGCCAGCAGATACACGGCTACTGGCGGCCCGCCGGCATGGCTGATGAAGCTCGCGAACCCCGCGCCAAGCCCCGCCACCAGCGCGGCCGGCAGCCCCGGATCGCGCGGGCGCGGGTCGATCCAGCCAAAGCTCCGGCCTAGGCTGAACGCCACGAAGGCCAGCGCGATCAGTCCGATCACCAGGCGCACCGCGTCGGGGTCCGCCACCCGCCAGAACACGATCCCCAGCCCAACCCCCGGAACCGCGCCCAGGATCACCCCCTTTGCCACGGCCCAGTCCCAGCGCAGCCAGTAGGGCCGCAGGATGGTCACGTCGACGAGCATCAGGAGCGGCAGCATCATTCCCAGCGCCACAGCGGGCTCGAGCACCAGCGCAAGGAGCAGCGTGGCGAGGAAATCCGCCCCGCCGCCAAACCCGCCCTTCGACACCCCGGCCAGCAGCACCGTCGGCACGGCGACGACGAAGAACATCAGGTCGAAACTCACCGGACGACGCTCCCTGTTCCCGGTCGGGTCCCGGGTCTCGCCCGGACGACGTTAGCGTTAAACCCCGGCGCCGGGCCGCGCCAGCCCCCGTTGGGGCCCGATTCTTGCTTGCCAGACGCTTGCCAGACGCTTGCCAGACGGGGGGCGAGGGACTACGGGGAGGGCCGAACCCACACCCGGAACGGAGACCCCTCCCATGGCCAGACCCAAGATCGCCCTCATCGGCGCGGGCCAGATCGGCGGCACCCTCGCCCATCTCGTCGCGCTCAAGGAACTGGGCGACGTCGTGCTGTTCGACATCGCCGAAGGCACCCCCCAGGGCAAGGCGCTCGATATCGCCCAGTCGGGGCCATCAGCGGGTTTCGACGCTTCCCTCAAGGGCGCCAACGGCTATGCCGACATCGCCGGCGCCGACGTCTGCATCGTGACCGCCGGCGTGCCGCGCAAGCCGGGGATGAGCCGCGACGACCTTCTCGGCATCAACCTCAAGG
>CAZOHN010000329.1:0-3153 GCA_964579325.1 uncultured Rhodobacterales bacterium | reverse complement strand
CCGGGCGCAAGGCCGCTCTCGCGACCGTGGTCGAAACCTGGGGGTCTGCGCCGCGCCGGGTAGGCAGCCAGCTTGCGGTATCGGGCGCGGGCGAGATACAGGGGTCGGTCTCGGGCGGGTGCGTCGAGGGCGCGGTGGTGGCCGAGGCGCTGGAGGCGCTCGAGGATGGCAAGCCGCGCCTCCTGACCTTCGGCGTTTCGGACAACGACGCCTTCGCGGTGGGCCTGGCCTGTGGCGGGACGATCCGGGTTCTGGTCGAGCCGGTGGGCGCGGCGCTGCCTGAGGCGACGCTGGCGGCGTTGGTGGATGCGCGGGCCGCGCGTAGGGCGGTGGCCTACCACGTTCATCCCGAGACGGGCGGTGGCCGGGTCGTGGCTCCGCCCGAGTTTGCCGGACGCTTCCGGATGGACCGCTCGGGGATGGAGGAAGACGGCAGCTTCGTTGCGATCCACAATCCGCCGCTGCGAATGATCGTGGTGGGGGCGGTGCACATCGCGCAGCCGCTTGTCGTGATGGCGCGGCTTTCGGGCTATGACCCGCTTCTGATCGACCCGCGTGAGGCCTTCGGATCGTCCGAGCGCTTCCCCGGCGAGACGATCAGCCACGATTGGCCCGACGAGGCGATGGCGGCGGCGGGCCTCGATGCGCGCACGGCTGTGGTGACGCTGACGCACGACCCCAAGCTCGACGATCCGGCGATCCGGGCGGCGCTGGCCTCGGACGTCTTCTATCTCGGTTGCCTCGGCTCGACCCGGACCCACGCCAAGAGGGTGGAGCGTCTGACGGAGGCGGGATTCGGCGCGGCAGAGATCGCGCGCATCCACGCACCCGTGGGACTGGATATCGGGGCCGCGACGCCGGCCGAGATCGCGGTCTCGATCATGGCGCAGGTGACCCAGGCGCTGAGGGTAGGCTGATGTTCTTCGGGGCGGTGCCGCTTGCGCAGGCCGAGGGGGCGATCCTCGCCCACTCGGTCGCGGCGGGCCGGGTGAGGCTGCGCAAGGGGCGGCGTCTTTCGCCCGAGGACATCGCGGCGCTTTCGGGCGGCGGGATTGCCGAGGTGACCGTGGCGCGGCTTGACGCGGACGACGTTCACGAGGACGAGGCGGCGCGGCTGCTGGCCGCAGCGCTGGTACCCGACCCCGAGGCGGCGGGGCTGGTGCTGACGGCGCCCTTCACCGGCCGGGTCAACGTCAACGCCGCCGCGCCGGGGGTGCTGGAAGTCGAGGCGCCAGCGATTCACCGGCTCAACCTCATCGACCCCGCGATCACCTTCGCGACGCTCGCCCCGTTCACGCGGGTCGGCACGGGGATGCTGGCCGGGACGGTAAAGATCATCGCGTATGGCGTACCCGAGGCGGCCATCGCCGCTGCCTGCGATGCCGCGCGGGGGGCGCTTCGGCTGAGACCCGTGCAGTTGAAGTCGGGCGGGCTGATCCTGACGCGCGTGGCGGGGCAAGACGTCAGGCTCGCGCGCAAGGGCGAGGAAGCCATCGCGGGCCGTCTGGAAGCGCTGGGCATGGACCTGGCCGGGACGCGCCTTGTCGCGCACGAGACCGGGGCCATTGCGGCGGCGCTGGCCGACCTGCCCGGCGAGGTGGCTCTGATCCTGACGGGCTCGGCCACGTCCGACCTGCACGACGTGGCGCCCGAGGCGGTGCGGCGGGCGGGCGGCAGCGTGGAGCGGTTCGGGATGCCGGTCGATCCGGGGAACCTGCTGTTCCTTGGCGCGCAGGGCGGACGCCCGGTGATCGGGTTGCCTGGCTGCGCGCGCAGCCCCGCGCTGAACGGTGCCGACTGGGTGCTGGAGCGCATTGCCTGCGGCATCGCGGTCGCCTCCGACGACATCGCGGCGATGGGGGTGGGGGGCTTGCTGAAGGAGATCGGGCTGCGCCCGCAGCCGCGCGAGAAGCGGCCCCGTCAAGCCGAACCAAAGGCTGAGAAATAACCTGTCACAACCTGCAACAAGGCTGTTCTCAAACCTGAATCGAAGTGCTTTACTCCCGGCCAACGAACCCAGGGAGGACTACATGACCAAGGTCACGATGACCGTGAACGGCAAGGCCGTCTCCGGCGAGGTCGAGGGCCGCACGCTTCTGGTGCAATTCCTGCGCGAAGGGCTCGGCATGACCGGGACCCACGTCGGCTGCGACACCTCGCAGTGCGGTGCCTGCGTGGTGCACATGAACGGCGTGCCGGTGAAATCCTGCGCAGTCTTCGCGATGGATGCTGTCGGAGCCGATGTGAAGACGATCGAAGGCATGGCCAATGCCGATGGCTCGCTGAGCGTGATCCAGCAAGCGTTCCAGGACCACCACGGGCTGCAGTGCGGCTTCTGCACGCCGGGCATGGTGATGAGCGCCGCCGCGCTCCTGAAGGAAAACCCCAAGCCGACCGAGGCCGAGGTGCGCAAGTACCTCGAGGGCAACATCTGCCGCTGCACCGGCTACCACAACATCGTCAAGGCGATCCTCGCCGCGTCCGGGCAGGACGTGGCCGCCATCGCCGCCGAGTAATCAACGATATGCCGTAGGGCGCGCTATGGTGCGTGCCCGCTCCAGGGAGGAGACAACGACATGCCCAAAGACAGTGGGATCGGCGCCAGCACCAAGCGCCGCGAGGACGTGCGGTTCCTGACGGGCCGCGGACGCTACACCGACGACATCAACCTGCACGGCCAGCTTTATGCCTGGTTCGTGCGCAGCCAGGTCGCGCATGGCAAGCTGAACAAGGTGGATACCGCCGCCGCCGCCGCGATGCCCGGCGTGGTGCGGATCTTCACCGGGGCCGATTTCGAGGCCATCGGCGGGCTGCCCTGCGGCTGGCAGGTGACCGACCGGCACGGCAAGGCGATGCTGGAGCCCAAGCACCCGGTTCTCGCCTGGGGCAAGGTGCGCCATGTGGGCGACCCAATCGCTCTGGTCGTCGCCGAAAGCGCCGAACAGGCGCGCGATGCGGCCGAGGCCGTGGTCGTGGACATCGACGAACTGGAGCCGGTGCTCGACATGAAGAAGGCGGTCCAGGGCGGGCCGCTGGTGCATGACGATATCGGATCGAACCTCTGCTACGACTGGGGCTTCGTCGAGGACAACCGCGACAAGGTCGATGCTGCGATCAAGGGTGCGCATCACGTCACCACGCTGGAGCTTGTGA
>CAZOHN010000328.1:0-3178 GCA_964579325.1 uncultured Rhodobacterales bacterium | reverse complement strand
GAGCCCAAGCGCGCCGCTGAGGACCTGAACCTCGGCCCGCTGGTCGAGACGCACATGACCCGCTGTATCTCCTGCACCCGCTGCGTGCGCTTCACCACCGAGGTCGCCGGGATCAGCCAGATGGGCCAGACCGGGCGGGGCGAGGACAGCGAGATCACCTCGTATCTCGGGATGACGCTGGATTCGAACCTCCAGGGCAACATCATCGACCTCTGCCCGGTAGGCGCGCTGGTGTCGAAGCCCTACGCTTTCACGGCGCGGCCGTGGGAGCTGACCAAGACCGAGTCGATCGATGTGATGGATGCGTTGGGCTCGTCGATCCGCGTCGACACCAAGGGTCGGGAAGTCATGCGCATCCTGCCGCGCAACCATGATGGCGTGAACGAGGAATGGATTTCGGACAAGACGCGCTTCGTCTGGGACGGTCTCCGCCGGCAGCGGCTGGACACGCCCTACATCCGCGAGAACGGAAAGCTGCGGAAGGCGGCGTGGCCCGAGGCGCTCGCGGCGGCGGCGAAAGCGATGCAGGGCAGGAAGATCGCGGGCCTCGTGGGAGATCTTGCCCCGGTGGAGGCGGCGTTCAGCCTGAAGGCGCTGATCGAGGGGCTGGGCGGCAAGGTAGAGTGCCGGACCGATGGCGCGAAGCTGCCTGCGGGCAACCGCTCGGCCTATGTCGGCAGCGCACGGATCGAGGACATCGACGAGGCGGCGTCGATCGTCTTGGTCGGGACCAACCCGCGCGCCGAGGCGCCGGTCCTGAACGCGCGGATCCGCAAGGCCTGGACGCTTGGGGTGCAGGTGACACTTGTCGGTCCGGCGTTGGACCTGACCTATGACCATACCCATGCCGGGACGGGTCGCGACGCGCTGGTGTCGCTGGTTGAGGCGGCGCGGAAGGCCGGGCCGGGCGACAGGCCGGGAATCGTCATCGTCGGGCAGGGCGCGCTGACCGAGGCCGACGGCGCGGCAGTGCTGGGGCAGGCGATGGCGCTGTGCGAGGCGAGCGGGGCGAAACTCCTCGTTCTGCACTCCGCAGCCGCGCGCGTGGGCGCGATGGACGTGGGCGCGGTGACTGAGGGCGGCCTTGCGGCGGCGCTCGACGGGGCCGAGGTGGTCTGGAACCTGGGCGCAGATGAGGTCGAGATCGCGGCCGGGCCCGTGGTGATCTACCAAGGCAGCCACGGCGACCGTGGCGCGCACCGGGCCGACATCATCCTGCCGGGTGCGGCCTGGACCGAGGAGAACGGCCTGTTCGTCAACACCGAAGGCCGGCCGCAGCTGGCCATGCGCGCCGGTTTCCCACCGGGCGAGGCGAAGGAGAACTGGGCGATCCTGCGGGCGCTGTCGGCCGAGGTCGGAGAGACGCTGCCGTGGGACAGCCTCGCGCAGGTGCGTCAGGCCATCGTCAAGGCACATCCGCACCTGGGCCGCGTTGACCGGGTCGCGGAAAACGACTGGCAGCCGTTACCGGAAGCCGCACCTGCAAAGGCCGATTTCCGTGTGGCCGTCGCGGATTTCTACCTGACCAACCCGATCGCCCGCGCCTCGGCGCTGATGGCAGAGCTTTCGGCCGGTGCAAGGGCACGGGCGGCCGCGCCGCTCGCGGCGGAATGAGACCGATGGCGGCGACCTTCGCCCTGGCGCTTCCCGTCCTCTCGGCCTGTGTCGAGCAGGGGCCGGTCGAGGTTACGCAGGGCCTGGCGCCCGCCTACGGCCGCACCGACGTGATCTCGCTTGCTGACGACCTCGTGGGCGTGCTGGCCGAAGTCGAGGGGGCCGGTGCCACACGCGAGGCTGCGGCCGACTATGCGCGGTGCGTGGTGGCGGGGCACGCCGTGGGCAAGGGGCTCGGATTTGCGCGACATGTGCGCACAAGCGTGACGGAAGCGGCTGGCGTATTCACTGCGGATGCGCTTTACAGCGTCACGCCGGCGGTACCCCCGGGGCTCGCGCGGATCGACGCCGAGGTGACCGTTGCCGACTGCGCCGAACGCGGCGTGCCGACGGTCTGAGAGGATGGGAACGATGGACGGATTTCTCGCAACCCCGCTCGGCACGCTGGTCCTGATTGCTGCGCAATGCTTGCTGGTGATCGGCTTCGTCATGGTGTCGCTGCTGTTCCTCGTCTACGGCGACCGCAAGATCTGGGCGGCCGTGCAGATGCGGCGCGGGCCGAACGTGGTGGGGGTCTTCGGGCTGTTGCAGACCGTTGCCGACGCGCTGAAGTACGTGGTCAAGGAAGTCGTGGTGCCCGCGGGCGCCGACCGCCCGGTGTTCTTCCTGGCGCCGATCCTATCGTTTGTGCTCGCCCTCATAGCCTGGGCGGTGATCCCGTTCAACGAAGGCTGGGTGCTGGCCGACATCAATGTGGCCATCCTTTACGTTTTCGCGGTCTCGTCGCTCGAAGTCTATGGCGTCATCATGGGTGGCTGGGCGTCCAACTCGAAGTACCCGTTCCTCGGTTCGCTGCGGTCTGCCGCGCAGATGATCTCCTACGAGGTCTCGATCGGCCTGATCATCGTGGGCGTGATCATATCGACGGGCGCGATGAACTTCTCGGCCATCGTGGCCGCGCAGGACACGGGCTGGGGTCTTCTCGGCTGGTATTGGCTGCCGCATTTCCCGATGGTCTTCCTGTTCTTCATCTCGGCGCTGGCCGAGACCAACCGTCCCCCGTTCGACTTGCCAGAGGCTGAATCGGAGCTCGTCGCGGGCTATCAGGTCGAATATTCCTCGACGCCGTTCCTCCTGTTCATGGCGGGGGAGTACATCGCGATCTTCCTGATGTGCGCGCTGACGACGCTGCTGTTCTTCGGCGGCTGGCTCTCGCCGATCCCTGGGCTGCCCGACGGGGCGCTCTGGATGGTCGCCAAGATGGCGTTCTTCTTCTTCCTCTTCGCGATGGTGAAGGCCATCGTGCCGCGCTACCGCTACGACCAGCTGATGCGGCTGGGCTGGAAGGTGTTCCTGCCCTTCTCGCTCGGCTGGGTGGTTTTCGTGGCCTTCATGGCGAAATTCGAACTGTTCGGCGGCGCCTATGCCCGCTGGGCTGTAGGGGGCTGACATGACCCAGATCGACTGGAACCGCGCGACGAAATACTTCCTGCTCGCCGACATGTTCGCGGGCATGAAGCTGGGGCTGAAGTATTTCTTCGCCCCCAAGGTCACGATCAACTAC
>CAZOHN010000327.1:0-3193 GCA_964579325.1 uncultured Rhodobacterales bacterium | reverse complement strand
CCTGTCGATGGGCGCCTTCGTGAGCTTCGTCGCCTGCGTGACGGCGACCTTCCTGCACGACACGCCGCTGATCGGCGTGGCGATCCTTCTGGCCTCGATCGCCGTCTATGCCGCGCTCGGCGTGGTGATCCACCTGCGAGGTCTGCCCGCCATCGTGGTCACGCTGGGGATGAGCTTTGTCTGGATGGGCCTGGCGGTGATGATCCTCCCAGCGCCAGGGGGCAGCGCCCCTCCCTGGATCCGCAGCCTCATGACCGTGCGCCCGCCCTTCGTGCCAATGGCCATAGCGGCGAGCATTCTGATCGCAGTGGCCGCGCACCTGATCGTGGCGCGGTCGTCGCTGGGCGTCCTGATCCGGGGCGTCGGAGGCAACCAGAGGTCGGTGGCGAGAGCGGGATGGAGCGTGGTGCGCGCCCGTGCGGCGGCCTATGCGCTGGCGGGACTGTTCGGGGTGCTGGCGGGCATGGCGCTTGTCGGATTGACTACCTCGGCCGATGCCAACATCGCGCTGCGCTATACGCTTTTGTCCATCGCGGGCGTGATCCTCGGGGGCGGCGAGTTCGTCGGCGGGCGCGTCTCGGCCGTTGGTGCAGTCGTGGGTGCGCTGACGCTGGTGCTTGCGGGATCGTTCCTGTCTTTCCTGCGCCTTTCGCCGGACTGGCAGATCGGCGCGCAGGGGGCGATCCTTATCCTCGTGCTCGCGTTGCGCCTGGGGCTCGATGCCATGGAACGGCGGAGGGCCGGGCGATGAGGCTTGTCCAGAAGCCATGGCTCTGGGCCTGGGTCGGCGCGCTTGGCGTCTTCGTCGTCACCATCGCGGCGACGGCGGGTGCAAGCGCCGCAGGCCTTGCCCAGGCCGCATTCACCTTCGCCGCCTTCAGCGTGATCGTCGGGCTGGGGCAGATGTTCGTCATCACCCTCGGCCCGGGCAACGTCGATCTTTCAATCCCGGCGACGATGACGCTTGCGGGGACCGTGTCTCTCAAGGTGATGGAGACATCGAACGCGATGATCCTGCCCGGCGTCGGGATCGCGCTTGGGATCGGTGCGGGGGTCGGCGTCGCGAACTACGCGCTGATCAAGGCGCTGCGCATCCCGCCGATCATCGCAACGCTGGCGCTGTCGTTCATCGTGCAATCGACCGCGATCTGGACCAACCGCGGGCTGCGGGTAAAGCCCCCCGAGGTGCTGGCGGATTTCAGCACCGGGATGCTCTGGGGCGTGCCGAACCTCGCCATCGTGGCCGGAGTCCTGACCGTTGCGGCCTGGGTGCTTCTCGAACGCACCGCCTATGGCCGCCGCATCAGTGCCATCGGTCAAAGCCTGCCGGCCGCGCGCATGGCTGGGGTGCCCGTCGACGGGGTGCGGCTTGCCACCTATGTGCTCTGCGCCACGCTCGCGGGGCTCTGCGGATTCCTGCTGTCGTGCTTCTCGGGCGGGGCGGCGCTCAACATGGGAGCGGAGTACCTGCTGATCTCCATCGCCGTCGTGGTGATCGGCGGCTCTTCGGTCGCGGGCGGAAACTCGAACGTGCCCGGTATCTGGGGGGCGGCGCTGTTCCTGTTCCTCGTCGTCTCGATGCTCAACACCTACGGCTTCGGCGCGGGGCCCCGTCTGATCCTGACCGGAGCAATCATCATCGCCGTCATCCTCGCTGCAAGCGCGCGGGGCCGGGCGGCGCAGGGAGGCTGACATGTCGCAACCCTTCTACGACCAGCGAGACCCGAGGTTCCTCGACTGCGTGGTACCCTACGGTCCGATGGAGGAAATCGCTTCCGGTTGCCGCTGGACCGAAGGGCCAGTCTGGTTTGCAGACCACGGTTGCCTGCTGTTCTCCGACATCCCCAACGAACGGATCCAGCGCTGGATCCCGGGCGTGGGTGTCAGCACGTTCCGGCAACCCTCGAACTTCGCCAACGGCCACACCCGCGACCGGCAGGGACGGCTGGTAACCTGCGAGCACGGCGGGCGGCGGGTGACGCGAACCGAGGCGGACGGGTCCTTGACCGTTCTCGCAGACAAATACGGTGGCAAGCGGCTCAACTCGCCCAACGACGTGGTGGTCAAGTCGGACGGGTCGATCTGGTTCACCGATCCGACCTACGGCATCCTCTCGGACTACGAGGGCTACCGCGCCGCGCCCGATCAGGAGGCCCGGCACGTCTTTCGCATCGACAACGCCACTGGAGCCTTGGCGCCGGTCGCGAGCGATTTCGTGCAGCCGAACGGCCTGTGCTTCTCGCCCGACGAGAGCCTGCTCTACATCGCCGAGAGCGGGTCGAGCCATGACCCTTCGGTGCCCGCCGTGATCCGCCGGTTCCGGGTTGGCGAGCGCGGCCTGTCGGGTGGCGAAGTCTTCGCAACAATCGACAACGGACTGCCCGACGGTATCCGCTGCGACCTGAACGGCAACGTCTGGTCGAGCGCGGAGGATGGCGTGCATGTCTTCGCACCCGACGGCGTGCTGCTGGGAAAGATCCTCATTCCGCAGCGGGTGTCGAACCTGACCTTCGGCGGACCACGCCGAAACCGGCTGTTCATCACCGCGACCACGTCGGTCTATCTTGTGTATGTGGCCGCCACGGGTGCACAGGTCCCGTAGTTGGCCAACGGCGGAGGTGGGGCAAATGAAAGTACTGGTTCTCGGCGCTGGAGGGATGATCGGGCGCAAGATCGCAGCCCGCGTCGCCTCGGACGGCCAGATTGGCGGGCGTGCCGTTTCGCAGCTTGTGCTGGCCGATGTCGCGGCTCCCGAGAAACCTGCCGGGGCCACTTGCCCGGTGTCCACCCATGCCGCCGATCTGGCCACGCCCTCAGACATGGCGCCACTGCTTGCGGCACGGCCGGACGTGATCCTGCACCTCGCGGCAGTGGTCTCGGGCGAGGCGGAGGCGGATTTCGACAAGGGCTACCGGGTGAACCTGGATGCCACGCGCGCGCTGCTCGACGCGATCCGCGCGGTGCCCGACTGGTGTCCGCGCCTCGTCTTCGCCTCATCGCTGGCGGTGTTCGGGCCGCCCTTCCCCGAGGCGATCCCCGACGATTTCGCGCCGACCCCCGCCACCAGCTACGGCACCCAGAAGGTGATCGCAGAACACCTCATTTCCGACTACAGCCGCAAGGGGCACCTCGACGGGATCTCGCTGCGGCTGCCCACCATCTGCATTCGCCCCGGACTGCCCAACCGCGCTGC
>CAZOHN010000326.1:0-3219 GCA_964579325.1 uncultured Rhodobacterales bacterium | reverse complement strand
CCGGCTTCAGGCCGCCATAGGCCAATTCCTGGATCCGGTAGGCCAGCCGGCTCTCCAGGTAGCGACGGTTGAACGGCGGCGGCTCGGTCTCGAACAGCTCGCGCCACTGCCGCTTCAGGTCCGGCATCGGTGCCGTCTTCAGCGCGGCCAGGCGCGCGGGGATCGGATCGGGCTTCGTCATGCGTCTCTCCGCGGGGTTGCGGTTGCATGACGGCATTGGTCGGGCGAAGAGTGTAGCGGAATTTCTCCTGTTTCGTCAGGAAGTTGGCCCTTTTCCGGCAGGCGCAGCCGGACGAGGCCGAGGGCCAGGATCGTACAGAGCTCGGCGCGTCGCTCGGCGGGGGTCATGCGGTCTGGCGGGAGGGGGTTCGGGCGTTTCATCGGGGGCAAGTCTCATGGCGGCTTACCCTTCTCCTACTCACGAGCCTCGGAGACCGTCCCAACGTGCGGCGCGGCGTCGACGGACGTGTCGCTCGGAACTAGACTCGAGGTTGTTCAGCAGGCAAAATTAGACGCGTATTTGGACAACCTGCGGTTCGGAGTTCATGCAATGGCGGCTGATATTCACAGGTTCATCAACCTGAAGTTTCTAAAGACCATCGATATCGGACTCATGCGGGATTTGTTCGCGCGCCACATTCGGGCAACCGAACTTCCGATGGATTTCAGTGAAGAGGCGTCGAGTGTTCGGTCGGCGATGATCGACTATTTCGCGTGTCCGATCAGCAGTTGGGCGGAGGGGCTGGTCGCAGATCTCCACCGGGTGGCCGAGCTCGGCACAGGTGAAGGCATGCAGATCATTCTGAACGAGGCGCGCAGGCAGGGCGTCGAGCTTTACCCAGAACCAGGGCTCGACGATGAAGAAGATGCACCGATCAAGCACGAGCCCAAGCACGTGGCGCTCCACACTTACCTACATCACCCTCGGGTCTTCGAGGTTGCGGCCGACTTCCAGGCGCTTCGCGCGCCGAGTTCACCGGCGGAGTTCAGAGGCCCTGATCGAAACGTCGGGTCCGACCTCGCCGAGACATCCATATCGGGCTTCAAAGCAGCCGTCGTGGCCCTGTTCTCTAAGGATCTGCAGGGACACTATTGCCGACTTGGTCCCTACGAGATGGACGGCGAGATCAGTCTCGTTGTCACGCACGGTTCGACTGTCAGCCTCTTGCCGATCGTGGATGGTGACAGTGAGAGGATCATTCCAATTCGCGCCTTGAAGTATGCCGTGTTGCGATACGCGCCCGGGGAGGGTCTTCTTCGCATCGGGGGCGTGGCGAAGAGCCAGCAGGTCGCCGCGGCGGAGATCTTTGCTCGACATATCCTCGGCCGCCCGGGCTTCTTCGCCGGCCCGGATGCCCGCGACCTCTATACGCTCGATCCCATCAGCGAATTCGGACCGGATTTCGCGTTCGACCCCGCCTTCGATGAGAGGATAACCAAGGTACAGATCGTAGCAGCAGCTGCAGACCTGTTCGTCGTTCAGGGGGAAGACCAGAGGTGGCGGTACGTGCGCAGTTGGGAGTCGAAGGATGCCTCGGGCGGGGCGCTGCGCCACTTCAAGCACAGCGAAGTGCGCTTTGGCCGTGCGTGGCGGCTCGCCGAGATCACCTTTAGGGTGCAGTTTCGAACTGGCGCGAAGCGACCGTCGCAGATCACGGTCCGCCTGAAGCCACCCGGGACGCTCGCCTTCCGGCGCACACGCTTCGAAAAGGCAATCCACGCGCTCATCGCGCGACACGGACTCGAGAAGGCGCGCAATGCTGGTGTGGCTGTGGACGCAGCTGAGTGACTGCGGACCGGAGGTCGAGATCTTCGGCAGGGATTTGCGCCGGTTTTCCGAGGTAGAGGTCGAAAGGCTCCTGCGGTCGCGAGTGCTGGTCGAACGGCGGAAGGTAGACACCTGGCCCGTCTGTCGCCATTGCGATTGCGGCTTGGATGCCCGCCCGGTTCGGATCATTAATGGTCAGCTCCGCGCTTGCTGCCCGCATGATGTAGCCGAAGACGAGTTGCTCGAGTCCGACGATCTTCTGCGCTTCGGGATCGATGCAGACAGACTTGCCGGTGAGCTTGCCGCATCGGGCGAGCTATCCCGCGGTCGCGGTCGTGTGGCCGATGGCATGTGGCTGCTCGGTGCCACTGCATCGGGACGCCGAATCGTGCTCTGCGCGGGTTTGCACCTACTGGAGGCCCCCGGCGCCATCCTGGCGATCAAGGCGGCTGCGGCAACCACTGCCGTTACGGTAATTGCGAGCGAGATCGACACGAGCATGGGATTGCGCCTGCACGAATCAGGCATCGAGGCACGAGCTCTGGCTGACTGCGTGCTCGCGGACGGCGCGGGTACCGAGCGCCTCACGGTCGACCGACTCGTCCCGGTGGTCGAGGCCCCTCGGCTCGTGCTGAGCCGTGGCCGGCGTTCCGCGGTGCTGGACGGCCGGCGCCTCGACCTCGCACCACAGATGTTCGCGCTGTTCAAACTGTTCGTGGAACAATTCCACCAGCGCGATCCAGTACTCCGAAAGCAAGTCATCGAGGCACAGACAGGGCGCCCTGCCAACCAGATCGTGCGCGATCTCCGCCGAGCTTTGGTCCGTTGCGGTCTGACGGAAGAGGCGGCGGAAGCCCTCGTCCAGACGGTACGCGGCTACGGCTATCGACTCGGCCTGTCGGCGGGCGAGGTTTTCGTCGAGGACTGAGCTTCCAACACACAGGGCGCACACAACAACCACACGCGATCCGCACCACCGGCGCGGTAGCGGAGTGCAAGCTCGGGTCATCACAGCAGATGACCCGAAGGCTTCAAAATGCGCTCTCCGATTTCCCGAGACGACCTCCAGATCCTTCTTCACGAAGCCGACCTCGCGGCCCGCAGCTTCGCGCGCCAGCTGCGGCTGCCGCATTCCGACCTCGACGATGTCCGCCAGGACCTGCTCGTCGACCTGATCGCCCGGCTCCCGGCCTATGACCCGGAGCGCGGGTCGCTCGGCGCCTTCGCCGGCGTCGTCCTTCGCAACCAGGCGACCCGGATCGCCGGCAAGGTGAAGCGCCAACGCCAGCTCCATGGCGCAGTGCCGGTGTCCCTCGACGAGCCGGTGGCCGACAGCGATGGCCTCACCCTTGGCGACCTCGTCGCCGAGAAGGACGGGCTGGCTGCCCTTCTCGGTCAGCCGGTCGATGCCTTCGCCGAGATCGACCGCCGCCTCGACGTCGAGCGCGCCC
>CAZOHN010000325.1:0-3235 GCA_964579325.1 uncultured Rhodobacterales bacterium | reverse complement strand
GCTGCACTACCACCGCGTCGATGTCTTCGCGGTGCAGGCGCGGCTCGCGAAGGGCGGGCGCCGGGCCTATGTCGACGCGCTCCTCGAAATACCGCTCGCGGCCTACCGCAAGTGGAGCAAGCCCCAGGTCATCCGCGAGGTCGAGAACAACGCGCAGGGCATCCTCGGCTACGTCGTGCGCTGGATCGACCAGGGCGTCGGCTGCTCGAAGGTGCCCGACATCAACGATGTGGGCCTGATGGAAGACCGCGCCACTTGCCGCATCTCGGCCCAGCACATCGCAAACTGGCTGCACCACGGGGTTGTCGGCGCGGACGAGGTGCGCGAGGTGATGCAACGCATGGCCGCCGTGGTCGACCGGCAGAACGCGGGCGACCCGGCCTACGTGCCGATGGCGCCGGGGTTCGACGGGATCGCCTTCCAGGCGGCCTGCGACCTGGTGTTCAAGGGCCGCGCGCAGCCCTCGGGCTATACCGAGCCGGTGCTGCATGCCCGGCGACTGGAACTGAAGGCGCGGCGGCACGGCGCGGCGTGAGGGGGTGAGACGATGATTGGAATGAAGAAGTCCCAGGCGATCCTGAAGGGGGCACTGGCGAAGGCGGCTGAGTTGGGCCTCAAGCCGCTCACGGTGGTGGTGCTCGACGCCGGCGGCCACGTCATCGCCGCGCTGCGCCAGGACGGGGCCAGCGCGGGGCGGTTCGAGCTTGCGCAAGCCAAGGCCTACGGATGCGTCATGCTGGGCATCGCGGGCACCGCCCAGCGCGACCGGGCCGAGGCGCAGCCCTATTTCGTGCAGGCCATGAACGGCCTTTTCGGCGGGCGCTTCGTGCCGGTGCCGGGTGGCGTTCTGGTCCGCGACAAGCTGGGTATGATCCTCGGTGCCGTCGGCGTGACCGGCGACACCTCCGAGAACGATGCCGCCGCGGCGCTCGCGGGGATCGAGGCGGCCGGGCTCGCGGGCGAGGCCTGAGGCGTCAGGCCGAGCGCCACAGCGGCCAACTCCGCACCTCGAAGAACCGGCGCAGCGGCGGCACCACGAACACCGCCGCGATCCCGAGCGAGAACAGGCACCAGACCGCCGGCCATTCGTTGGGGTTGTCGGTCAGCACCTGGGCGAGCCAGGGTCCCACGGCGCCGTGGAACAGCACGAACCGCCACGCGCCGTAGAGCACCGGCATGACGAAGACCGCGAGCGTGTAGGTGGGGAATCCCTGGAACGGCCCCGGCGTATTGCCCGCAAGCCAGGGCACGTCGTTGTAGGGCACCGTCCAGCCGAGGTGCCAGGTGCCCGTGATCGTGCAGTAGTTCTCGCCGCAGAGCACATGCCCCGGCCCGCAGGGGCTGAGGCCGGTGTCCGGCACCAGTTGCCACAGCATCACCCCGACCGAAAGCGCGCAGGCCGCCATGACCCAACCGAACAATCTCTTGCGCACCGGTTCGGGCAGAAGCGTCAGCAGCAATATGTTGATCACCACAGGCTGGAACACGATGTGCAGGTAGGACAGAAGCGTCACCGCCCGGTTCGCCCCGGTGCCGCATTCGTCCAGCACCGCGTAGCCTGCGACCTGAAGCGCCTCCATGAAGGTGAAGTAGCCCAGTGCCAGCGGCACCGGCCAGGTATCCCGGCGGCGCAGCGATACCCCCGTCGCGACCACACCCAGCGCCACGATGCCCATCGAAGCCGACGCGGACCAGCACATGGGCCGTCCTCCCCCTTTTTCGCACAGCCTAGGCGCGCCCAGCCGGGATGGGAACGCAGCATCGTGTTTGCGACCTGCTTTGGAAACGGGCCGTTGCGCTCGCGCACAGCAGGTGTGCCTTGCCCTACCTTCACGGCGGGCCCCGCGCGCGCTAGGTTGCGTCGAAACGCGCGAGTCATGTAAATGTCACGTCCGATCGTCGGGATCATCGGCAACCACCACCTGATCAACGACCAGTACGCCGTTCACGCGGGCGGGTCGATGAACAGTCAGGCCGTGTCCGAGGTCTCGGGCGCGATGCCCTTGCTGATCCCCGCCGATCCGCGCTTCGTCGGCGTGAACGAGCTTCTGGACGTCTGCGACGGCTTCCTGCTCACGGGTGGCCGCCCAAACGTCCATCCGGAGGAATACGGCGAAGAACCGACCGAGGCGCATGGTGCCTTCGACCGGGCCCGCGACGCCATCGCGCTCCCCTTGGTCCGCGCCTGCATCGAGCGCGCCCAGCCGATCTTCGGCATCTGCCGGGGCTTTCAGGAGGTGAACGTGGCCATGGGCGGCACGCTCTGGCCCGAAATCCGCGACCTGCCGGGGCGGATGAACCACCGGATGCCGCCTGACGGGACGCTGGAGGAGAAGTTCGCGCTGCGCCACTCGGTGAAGTTCCGCAAGGGCGGGGTGTTCCATCAACTCATGGGCGCCGAGGAGGTGATGACCAACACCCTCCACGGTCAGGGGATCAAGTGCGCGGGGTCCCGCGTGGTGATCGACGGACTGGCCCCCGACGGCACGCCCGAGGCGATCTACATCGAGGGCGCGCCGGGGTTCTGCCTCTCGGTGCAATGGCATCCCGAATGGAACGCCGCGAACGACCCGGTCTCGCGCCCGCTGTTCGAAGCCTTCGGCAAGGCGCTGGCCATCTGGGCCGCCAAACGCCGCGCCGCGGCCGGAATCACGCTGCGCAGCGCCTAGGCCGCCCCGCTAGACCGCCTCTGGCGCCATGAGCTCGGTCTCGACCTTCGCGCCGGCGTGCAGGGTCCGGTGCACCGGGCACTTGTCGGCGATCTCCAGCAGCTTGGCGCGCTGATCCTCGTCGAGGTCTCCGGTGAGCACGATCGCGCGCCGAAACACATCCATCGCCTGCCCCGCACCGGCATCCTGCGCGTGCACCTTGCCGTGGGTCACGTCGACCCGGACGTGGGCGAGCGGCCAGCCCTTGCGGCGGGCATACATGCGGATCGTCATCGAGGTGCAGGCCGCAAGCCCGGCGGCCAGGAAGCCATAGGGCGACATGCCCCGATCCGTCCCGCCATAGGCCTTCGGTTCATCCGCGAGCGCATGGTGGCGCGGGCCCGAGGTGATGTCCTGCAGGAACCCCGCCGGATCGGCCTCGGCGGCGCGGACTACGCCTTCGGGCGCCCCGGGAGGCGGCGCGGGAGACTTCAGCTGAAGATAGCGCGTGGCCCAGGCCGCGATGACCTCTGCGGCGTAGTCGGCATCCTCGGGACGGCTCACGAGGTGGTCGGCGTCGTCGAGCG
>CAZOHN010000324.1:0-3283 GCA_964579325.1 uncultured Rhodobacterales bacterium | reverse complement strand
GGCCGAGCGCGTCGGGCGGGCCGTCGAGGCCGTGGGCGAGCATGAACGGGTAGGGGCGCGAGAGGTCGGCGGTCGGATCGGCGGCCGTGAGCGCGTCCCACGACATCCGGGCGGGGTCCCAGTCGCCCATCAGGCGGTGGGCGAGGTCGGCCTCGGGCTGGCCGGTGGCGAGGCTGAGCGCGCGGGTCATCAGGCCCTGGCTCACGCCCATGCGGAAGCCACCCGTCAGGAGCTTGTTGTAGAGGAAGCGTTCCGCCCCGCCGAGCGCGTCCCAGGCGGCCTCGACGCGGGGGCGCTTGTCGGTGTCGGGAAGGGCGGAGAGGGCGCGGACCTCCGTGAGCCAGTAGGCGAGGGGATGATCGGCGGCGCCTGAGGGTGGGGGCAGGATCAGCGCGATGGTCTCGGCGAGGTCGCCCGCGACGGCGTAGCTTTCCTGAAAGAGCCAGAGCGGGATGTCCGCGCGTTCGGCGGCCCAGTCGGCGAGGCGGGTGGCGCCCACGGCGCGCTTGGGGCGGCGTCCCGACAGGAGCGCCACGGTCCAGACCCGGTCCGGTTCGGGCGCGGTGCGGAAGTAGTCGGCCAGCGCCGTGACCTTGGCGGTGGTTTTCGTGGTGCCGTCGAGCGCGGCGAAGAGGGCGGCGAAGCGGCGCATCCAGTCAGGGCCAGGTGTCGAGCATGCGTTCGAAGGTGGCAACGAGGGCAGTGATCGGCACGAAGCCCGGACCGCCGGTCGCCCGGGAGAACCTGCTGTCGAAGGCGTTGTCGCGGTTGTCGCCGAGGACGAAGACGTGGCCTTCCGGCACGGTGAAGGCGGCCGTGTCATCCGTGAAGGGTGTGTCTCCGAGGTCGAGGACCTCGTAGCTTGTGCCGTCGGGCAGGGTTTCGGTCGCGCGCGGGATCGAGCAGCTTTCCCCGACGGCGGGGAGGCCGGGGCAGCGCGGCCTGATGCCGGAGGCGCTGGCGACGAAGGGGATGACGTGGTCGGGGGCGGGTGTCTGCGGGACGGGAACGCCGTCGAGCACGAGGCGACCCGCGACCATCTGCACGGTCTGGCCGGGCAGGGCCACGACCCGGAAGACATGGTCCTGTCCGCTGACCGGATGGCGGAACACGACGATCTCGCCGGGTTCGGGGAGGTACCCGGGGCCGACGAGGCGGGTGAGGATGCAGCTGTCGGTCGGAAGCGTCGGCTCCATCGAGCCCGAGGGGATCGTGTAGTGCCGGTAGGCGCCCGTCGCGCAGGCAAGGCAGAGGCAGAGTGCCTGGGCGGGCGGCGCGGCGAGGAGGAGCGCGAGGGCGTAGAGGAGCGGTTTCATGCGGCGGGGTCCCGGGAGTCGGTGGCTTCGGCGGCCTCTGTGGCATCGAGGCTTTCGCCCTCGAAGCGGGTCTCGAAGGTGCCCGCCTGCCAGCCGTTCTCGGCCAGCCAGCGGCTGAAGGCGGCGGTGTAGCCGTGGGTGGCGATGACGCGGGTGGCGCCGGTGGCGCGGATCGCCTCGATCAGCCCCGGCCAGTCGGCGTGGTCGGAGATCGTGAAGCCGCGGTCGGCGGCGCGGCGGCGGCGGATGCCGCGGAGCGCCATCCAGCCCGAGGCGAAGGCCGTGGCGGCGGGGCCGAAGCGGCGCATCCAGGGCGTGCCGAGGGCGGAGGGCGGGGCGATCACCAGCGCCCCCGGGTAGCGCTTGAGATCGGTCTCGGGCGTGACCTGCACGGTGACGGGGAGGCGGAGCCCTTGCGCGCGCAGGACGGCGGTGGTGCCCTCGACGGCGCCGTGGGTGAGGATCGGGCCCTGGCTGGCGTCGATCCCGGCGAGAAGGCGTTGCGCCTTGCCAAGGGTGTAGGCACCGAGGACGGAGGCGCGGCCCGCGGCGCGGTTCTCGGCCCACCAGCGGTCGATTTCGGCCATCGCTTCGCTCTCGGGGCGCCAGCGGAACACCGGCAGGCCAAAGGTGCATTCGGTGATGAAGGTGTGGCAGGCGACGGGCTCGAAGGGTTCGGAGAGGCGGTCGGGGGCGGTCTTGTAGTCGCCCGAGGCGACCCAGACCTCGCCCTTGTGCTCGACCCGGATCTGGGCCGAGCCGGGCAGGTGACCGGCGGGGTGGAAGCTCACGGTGGCGGCGCCGATGCGGCGGGTCTCGCCGAAGGGCAGTGTTTCGACGGGCGCGCCGAGGCGGTAGCGGATGGCCGGGGCGGCGGGTTCGGCCGCGAGGTAGGCACCCATGCCGGGGCGGGCGTGGTCTGAGTGGCCGTGGGTGACCAGCGCGCGGGGGACCGGGCGCCAGGGGTCGATGTGGAAATCGCCCGCCGCGCAGTAGAGGCCCCGGTCGGTGACGGTGAGGAGATCGGCCATGGTGAGGCGAGTGTAGCGCTGTGGCGGGCGGTTGCCATTGCGATGTCGTGCAGGGCCGCTAGGGTGAAAGGGCGGACGAACAGGAGGACGCGGCGATGAAACGGACAGCCCAGGCGCATTGGTCGGGTAGCCTGACGGAGGGGGGCGGCACGCTCGGCCTCCAGAGCGGGGTGTTCGAGGGCCAGCCCTACAGCTTCAAGGGCCGGTTCCAGGACGAGGAGGGCCGGTCGGGAACGAACCCCGAGGAGCTGATCGCGGCGGCCCATGCGGGGTGTTTCGCGATGCAGCTGTCGCATTTCCTGGCCGAGAACGGGACGCCGGCGCAGGGGCTCGACGTGACGGCGGCGGTGGAGCTGGTGCCGGGAACCGGGATCACCGGGAGTGCGCTGGCGCTGGTGGGCGATGTGCCGGGGATCGACGCCGCGACGTTCCGGGAGCTTGCGGAGAAGGCCAAGGCGGAGTGCCCGGTGTCACGGGCGCTGGGGGCGATCGCGGTGACGCTGGAGGCGCGGCTGGCCTGAGCCCCGCTTGCCGTTGCCTCGGCCGCGCGCGGGCGGTAGCACCGCGCGGCAGCGGGCGCGGGGAGTGCGGCATGGTCGGGGACGGGGATGCGTGTGGTGCGGGTACGGGCTGCGTGGTCTTCCTGACTGAGCCGATCCATGAGGACGGCCTGGCGCTGCTGGCCGAGGGCGGCGCCGAGGTGTTGCGGGGCTGGGAGATGGACGCTGCGGCGAAGGCGGCGGCGCTGGCGCGGGCCGGGGCGGCGATCGTGCGGGTGGCGCGGGTGGATGCGGCGTTCCTCGGTGCAGCGCCGGGGCTTGGGGTGGTGGTCAAGCACGGGGTCGGGGTGGACAACATCGACCTTGCCGCCGCGCGGGCGCGGGGGGTGGCGGTGGTGAACACGCCCGAGGCCAATGCGGTGTCGGTGGCCGAGCA
>CAZOHN010000323.1:0-3290 GCA_964579325.1 uncultured Rhodobacterales bacterium | reverse complement strand
GCCGGGCCATGTCGATCGCCTCGATCTGGGAGGGGGGGAGGCGCTTGACCGCCTCGAAGTAGCTTTCGCAGATCTGGAAGTAGTCCTTCACCACCTGCCGGAACGGCCCGAGCGACAGGTGGAACTCGGCCACCTTCTCGGCCCCCTCGGTGGTGATGTCGAACACCAGCCGCCCCTCGCGGATCGCGAGGTTCACCCGGTAGGGCCCGTCCGGCATCGCGCGGCCATCGCGCGGCGGCAGGACGAAGGAGTTGTCCTCCAGCAGATCGAAGATCGCCACCCGCCGCTCCTGCTCGATCTCGGGCGTGGGCGGGGCGAGGCCGGTATCGTCGATCTCGATGTGGCAGATGCGGGTCATGGGGCGGGGCCTTCAGCTTCGCGACCGTGATGCCCCAGGGACTCGTGCGGCGCAAGTCGGTTGGGGGAGAGCATGGCCGGCCGGGGCGCGTGTCGCCGCCGATCATGGCGTGGCCATCCCTGCCCGACGCCCATCGCGGCATTGGCGGGGTCCAAGCTGCCGGACTGGGACCAACCCGCGCTGGCGAAACGTCGGGCCAGAGGATCGATCGAAGCCGCGCAGAGCCCGGGACTCCAACCAGATCCCGGCACCGCCCGGGGGTGATGCTCCGCCCAGCCCCGAAGGACCTTCAGGCCGCCAGATAGGCGCGGTCCTCCTCGGGCAGGTACACCTTCGCTGCGCGCGCGGCGAGCACGGCAAACCGCTCCGGACAGGTCGCGCGCAGAAACGCGAGTCCCGCCTGGAACAGGGTCGGATGGGCCATCTGCACCCTACCCGTCATCAGCCGGATCGGCCCGGTCGGACGCAGAAGGTACCTTTCCACCTCACCCGCAACGAGGGCGCAGTCCTCGGCCGTTCCGACCCGCGACAGGCCGAGAACCAGAAGCCATCGCTCCACGTCGTCACCCGCGACAGCCAGTCGGCCCCGCAGCCAGTCCCGATGTTGCGTCCCGCACAGGGTGACGGCCGCAACCATCGCATGGACCCGCGCCACCGCCGTTGCTTGTGACCACTCGAGCCGGTCCACCACCGTCATCGCGACCTCGGCCGATGCCGCGTCGCCCACCCGCGCCAGCGCCAGCGCGGCTGCCATCGTGTCGGCGACACCCTCCGCGCTAGACAGAAGTTCGCCCAGCAGCGCCCGGGGCCTCGGACCAGCACAGGCGCCCAAGGCTTCCACCGCCGCCTGCCGGACCCTCGGCTTCGGCGACTGCAGACAAGCCTCCACCGGGCCGCAATCCACCCCGTCCAGCAGACGCAACGTTCCAAGGATCATCAGTTGGGTGTCTTCCGCCGTCTCCGACTTCAGCCGCGACCCGACAAAGGCTGTCACCTCCGGCACCCGCGCGTTCCGCGCCAGATAGTCGAGGAACTCGTAGATCAGCCGCCGCTCGACCGCCCTGAGCCTGCCGCCCAACAGAGCCGCGAACTCGGGCAGCAATCCGGGGTCCGACAGGCCCCGCGCCTGGTCACGCGCCGTCCCGGGATCGCCCCCCATCGCCAGGTTCAGCAAATCCGCGATCATCCGCCCGCCCTCCTTGCCGCCGGACCCTCACCCGGGGATCACCCGGTTCATCGTGACGGTAAAGCTCACCCGCTCCGCTGCGATAGCGACGGCCGCAACCTCTGCAAAGAGGTCATGGATGCCCGAGCCACTGAAACTGCACTCGCGGAACACGCCCGCCCACGAGGCGACATGCAGATTTGCGCCATCGAAGCGGCAGCGCAGGAACTCACCGTCCAGATGCGCGCCCTTGAAGTTCGACCCGCTGAAATCGCAATCCTCGAACCGCCCCTGAATGCCGGCACTCTTCGTCGTGACCTTGCGGAAACTGCAGCGGGTGAAGCGGCCGGACAGGCGCAGGAACTTTCCGGCGCCGTCAAACAGGCAGCCCTCGGCCACCACCTGCTGTAACTGGATCGACTGCTCGACGCCAAAGTCGTTCCTCGGGGCCCGCGCCTTGCTGAAGTCCACTCTGGTCAGTGCCGCGCCAAGCCCCACCTTTTCCAGCGGAAAGCCGCGGAAATCGACCAGTCCTTCCCCGGTCTTCCCGCGCGGCGAAGGCGGCACCTGCCCCCGCGCCAAGGCCTCGCGCACGACCGTCATCTCCTCCGTCGTCCAGCCTGCCGCCATCGCCCTTCCCCCCAATTGCAGGCACGAATAGCAGCATCAAGGGGCACAAGGCAAAGCGCGAAGAGACGGGCAGCCGCCCTCGCAGAGAGGTGGATACCGGGACCCGCGCAGAGCCGGTCCACCTTGCCAGCCGGCAAGGCGTCGGGCAGGCCGCTCTGCGCAAGGTCGCTCCTATCCGCCCGTCACCCGTTCAACCGGTCCAGCCGCGCCCGCACGCTGAGCCCGTGCGCCTCGAGGCTCTCCGAGATCGCCAACCGCTCGGCCGCCGGACCGATGGCCTTGAGCGCCTCGGGCGTCATCTTCGCCAGCGTCGTGCGCTTGAGGAAGTCCATCACCGACAACCCCGAGGAAAACCGCGCCGAGCGGGCGGTGGGCAGCACGTGGTTCGGCCCGCCCACGTAGTCGCCGATCGCCTCGGGCGTCCATGCCCCAAGGAAGATCGCCCCGGCATGTGTGATCCGCGCGGCCAGCGCCTCGGGGTCGGCCACCAGCAATTCCAGATGCTCGGGCGCGATGCGGTCGGCAAGCGCCGCCGCCTCGCCCAGGTCGCGCACCACGATCACCGCCCCGTTCTCGGCCCAGGACGCGCCCGCGATGGCGCGCCGCTCGAGCGTCTCCAACCGCACCGCAACCGCCGCCGCGACCGCCTGCCCGAAGGCCGCGTCCACCGTGATCAGGATCGCCTGCGCACTCTCGTCGTGCTCGGCCTGGGAGAGCAGGTCGAGCGCCACCCAGTCGGGGTCGTTGTCGGCGTCGGCGATCACCAGCACCTCGGAAGGGCCCGCGATCATGTCGATGCCCACCCGCCCGAACACCCGCCGCTTGGCGGCGGCGACCCAGGCGTTGCCGGGGCCGGTGATCTTGTCGACCGGGGCCACGGTCGCGGTGCCATAGGCCAGCGCCGCGATGGCCTGCGCGCCGCCCACCCGGTAGATCGTCGCGACCCCGGCCGCGCGCGCCGCATAGAGCACCAGCGGGTTCACCGCCCCGCCCGGCGTCGGGCAGCAGATCACCAGCCGGCCCACTCCGGCCACCTGCGCGGGGATGGCGTTCATCAGGACCGAGGAGGGGTAGGAAGCGGTGCCACCCGGCACATAGAGCCCCGCCGAGGAGACCGGCGTCCAGCGCCAGCCCAGC
>CAZOHN010000322.1:0-3307 GCA_964579325.1 uncultured Rhodobacterales bacterium | reverse complement strand
CGGGGGCTGTCGGCCAGGTCGGTATGGCTCGCCACCCAGATCGGCACCTGGAACGGCGGCATGTCGGCCTCGCGGCGCGCCAGGCGCGGATCGCCGTCACCGAGGACGCAGGGCAGGACTGCCCGGCCCTGCCCCGCCGCGACCATCTCGCGCAGGGTGACGAAACTGTCTCCCGCGCCGGCAACCGGGTCTTCCGCACAGGCCTCGGCGATCCAGCTTGCCGCCGCGACGCGCGACAGCACGCCCGACAACCGCAGCCAGGGCCGGATGCCCGGGTCCGCCGCAGGGGCATAGATGGCAAAGCCGAGCTGCCCCGCTTCCTCGCCGAAAAGCTCCTCCGGCAGACGCGCCGCAGGGCGGACGGCGATTTCCGCCTCGAGGCGTGCAAGGTCGGAGTGCGCGTTGGACGACAGGACATCGATGCGAAGCGTCGGGGCCTCGGCAAGAATGCCGGCGACGAGTACGGGGAGAACGGCGACGCAGAATGTGTCGGTGGAAGTCACGCGGACCGCGCCGGACAGTGGCACGCGTGCGCCCGCCAGAATGCGGGCAACCGCGAGGTGTCCCGACGCCGCCTCGCGCGCCGCCTCGATCACCCGGGCCCGGTCCCGCGGAACCGCGTAACCGCCCGGGCCGCGTTCGAACACCGCGACCTCGTGGCGGGCCTCGAACGCCGCCACGCGGCGCAACACGGTGGCGTGGTTCACGCCCAGCGTCCGCGCCGCCCCGCTCACCGTCCCGGCCTCGGCCACGGCAAGCACGAAGCGCAGGTCGTCCCAGTTCTCGCTGTGCATGACTAGCATAGCTTGCCGCATAAACGGAGAATGGTCACGCGAAATCTCACAGGCAATCCTCCCGGGTGTGCAGTCCTTATTCCAGGGGGTAGATTCCTATGAAAACCGCAAGACTCCTCGCGCTCGCAACGCTCACGCTCGGCCTCGCCGGGGCCGCATTGGCGCAATCCGCCGTCGATGGCGCAGTGAAGGCGCGCAAGGCACAGATGACACTTTACGCTTTCAACCTCGGACAACTCGGCGCCATGGCGAAGGGCGAGGTTCCCTATGACGCCGCGGCGGCCTCGGGCGCCGCCGGAAACCTTGCGGCGCTGTCGTCGCTCAACCAGATGGCCCACTGGCCGCCCGGATCGGCTCAGGGTGAGGCCGAAGGCAGCCGCGCGCTTCCCGCGATCTGGACGAGCGGCGACGACGTGATGGCCAAGGCGATGGCCTTCAACGAGGCCGTCGCGGCCATGAATGCGGCCGCGGGAACCGATCTTGCCTCGCTTCAGGCTGCGATGGGCCCGCTCGGCGCGTCTTGCGGTGCTTGCCACGAGACCTATCGGGCGCCAAACTGAGGCCGTGACCCTGGGGGCCGCCGTCCCCGTCCTGCTTGACGGAGGCCCCCGATGCGCCGTTTCCTCACCCTTCTCGTCCTGCTCGCGCTGATCGGCGGGGGAATAGGCTGGTTCCTGACGGCTCCGGCGCGCCTTCCGCCGGAGGCGCTGGCGAGACTGTCCGGCGATCTCGCGAACGGCGAGACCGTGTTCTGGGCGGCGGGATGCGCATCGTGCCATTCGGCGGAAGGGGCGACAGATGCGGCGCGCCTGGTGCTCTCGGGGGGGCGCAAGTTCCCTTCGGACTTCGGGAGCTTCGTCGCTCCGAACATTTCGCCTCACCCCGACGCCGGGATCGGCGGCTGGAGCCTGGCCGAGTTCGCCGACGCGGTTCAGGCCGGGGTCAGCCCCGCCGGCGCGCACTACTACCCGGCCTTTCCCTACACCGCCTATGCCCGCGCCGAGCCGCAGGACATCGCCGACCTGTGGGAGTTCATGCAGACGCTTCCGCCGGACGCCACGCCGTCGAAGCCGCACGAAGTGGGATTCCCCTTCTCGATCCGTCGCAGCGTGGGCGGCTGGAAGCTCCTGTTCCGGTCGTCCGGCTGGATCGTCGAAACGGTCCCACCCGAGGCCGAGCGCGGGCGCTACCTCGCCGAGGCGCTCGGACATTGCGGTGAGTGCCACACGCCGCGCGGGATGCTCGGCCAGCTCCAGACTGCGCGCTGGTTTGCGGGCGGGCCGAACCCATCGGGACAGGGCACCATCCCCAACATCACCCCGGCGAAGCTCACCTGGTCGGACGGGGATCTGATGAACTATTTCAAGACCGGCTTCACGCCCGAATTCGACAGTGCCGGCGGGCACATGGCCGAGGTTGTTCGCAATCTCGCGACGCTGCCCGACAGCGACCTGCAGTCGCTCGTGGCGTACCTGCGGGCTGTCCCCGCGGCCGAGTAGGCTCAGCCGTCGCCGAGGATCACGCGGACATAGTTGCGCGTCTCGGCATAGGGCGGGATACCGCCGTGCTGCTCCACCGCCTTGGGACCGGCGTTGTAGGCCGCAAGCGCCAGCCGCCAGGTGCCGAACTTGTCGTACATCATCCGCAGGTAGCGCGCCCCGCCATCGAGGTTCTCGTGCGGATCGTCGATGCGGACGCGCAGGAGCCGCGCAGTATCAGGCATCAGCTGGGCGAGCCCGGTCGCGCCCTTGTGGCTGCGGGCGCTAGGGTTCCAGCCAGATTCCTGCTGCACGAGGCGCAGGAAGAGGTCCTCGGGCACGTTGTGGCGGCGGGCGGCGGCGCGGGCGTGCTCGATGAACTCGCCCCGGTAGCGGCCAGTGTAGCCGGGGATCACATCGCTCGATCGTTCACGGACCGAAGGCGGCTGGAGACGGGCGGAATACTCGTACTGGCGCGCGGCGCGCGTATCGAGAACGCGGGTCTGCGAGGAAAACAGCGCCATGCGCGACTTGGAAGAGGCGGTTTCGTTGGCGGAGGCAACGGATGCCAGCAGGGCGCAGACCGCAGCCACAATGGCGGTTTGGCGTCGCATTTTCCGAATGCCCCTCGATCGTCTTCGCAATTGGCGCAGACTATACCCGATCCGCGGGGCTGCGCCAGCCCTGCGCCAAAGCGGGGACTTTAACCTTCCATTAGCCTGCCGCGGGTGATGTAAGGTTAATCGAATGTGACATGGATTCGGACGGGAGAAACGGCATGGCGGGTTCGGTCAACAAGGTCATCCTGGTGGGCAACCTCGGCCGCGACCCCGAGGTGCGGACGTTCCAGAACGGCGGCAAGGTCTGCAACCTGCGGATTGCCACCTCCGAGACCTGGCGCGACCGGCAGTCAGGAGAGCGCAAGGAACGGACCGAGTGGCATTCGGTCGCGATCTTCAACGAAAACCTCGCCAAGATCGCCGAGCAGTACCTGAAGAAGGGCTCCAAGGTCTATATCGAGGGCCAGCTCGAGAC
>CAZOHN010000321.1:0-3323 GCA_964579325.1 uncultured Rhodobacterales bacterium | reverse complement strand
TGACCAGCCATTCATGCTGCGCTGGCAGCAACACACTTGACCAACCGCAGACCCACCTTCGCACATCGAGGCAGTCGGTCGGCGGTCACATCAGAAACGCCTTCCAGAACACTTGCCGGGGTTGAACAGCTAGCGGCCGCCCAGGCGCGATCCCATGATGTGGCCGACGATGTCCTGCCGCGTGACAGTGTCCTTGCGAACCTGTGCGGTCACGGCACCGCGATGCATGACGGCAATCGAGTCGGCGCAGCGGAAGACGTGCTCGAGATTGTGGCTGACGACCAGGATGGTCAGCCCCTGGTCGCGCAGCCGCTCGATGATCGTCAGCACCCGCTCGGTCTCCTCGACACCAAGCGCCGCCGTGGGCTCATCCATGATGATCAGTTGCGCGTCCGAGTGGATCGCCCGGCCGATCGCCACCGCCTGGCGCTGCCCGCCGGACATCACGAATGCGCTGGCATAGGGGTTGCCGATCCGTATGCCCACCCGCTCGGTCAACACCTTCATCGCCTCGGCGCGCATGGCGGACTTGTCGAGCACCGAGATCAGACCGCCGAGGTAGGTCTTGACCCGCTCGCGCCCGAGAAAGAAGTTCTGCACGAGGTCGAAGGTGCCGACGAGGGCAAGATCCTGGTAGATCGCCTCGATTCCCAGACTTCGCGCCGCCTCGGGGTCGGCGATCCGGATGTCCCGGCCGTCAAGCGTGATGGCCCCGGACTCCGGCTGGTGCACGCCCATGATCACCTTGACGAGGGTCGACTTGCCGGCGCCGTTGTCCCCGACGAGCGCGGTCACCTCGCCGCGCCGGATCGAGATCGAGGCCCCTCGCAACGCCTCGACCCCACCAAAGGTCTTGCGGATATCCTGCAGCGACAGAAGGGTCTCCCCCGCCGTTGCGGCGGGAGAGATCGCTTCGCGTGCCTCAGTTACCGGCATTGGCCAGTTCCTTTTCGACCTCCGGCCAGTTTTCCATCAGCCGCAGGCTGCCTTCGGGCACCTTCGCCACGATGTCCTCGCGCGAAGCCACCATGATCATGTCGAGCGGATACTGCTTCTGGATTGCCTCGCCGCGCGAATGGGCGGCAATCGCCTCGCCGATGTACCGGCCGCTCGACTGGCTGTCGCGGAAGATCGACCCGCGGATCAGGCCCTCCCAGATCATGTCCAGTTCCGGCGGCACCGCGCCATAACCGAACACTGCAACGTCCTTGCGATCCATCCCCGCCAGAGCCCCGGCGACGCCCATCGCCATCCCGCTGTTGCCGGCATAGACCGCCTTCACGTCCGGGTTGGCCAGGATCAGGCGCTCGGTCGCGTCGAAGGCGCGGGCCTGTTCCCAGTAGGCGTAGTGCTCGAAGCCGATCTCCACGCCGGCCGCCGTCCAGATGTCGCGCGCCGTGCCCACGCGCTGCTCCGAAATCTGGTTGCCTGGCTCGGCAAACATCAGCCCCACCTTGTCGCCTGCCGAAAGCGCGTTCGCCAGCGCCCATTCGGCCGTGATCTGGCCGCCTTCGGCGTGTGAATAGCCGCTGTAGGCCAGTACATCGACGCCCGCATCCTCCGGGTGCACGTCGAGGTGGTTGATGACGATGATGGGAATGCCTGCCGCGTTCGCCTCCTGCAGCGCCGGCACGATGCCGAAGTAGTCGATCGGGCCGACGATGATGTAGTCGACGCCCAGCGTGATCAGGTCATCGACGATGTCGAGCTGCTGCTGGACGTTCGCCTCGGCGGTCGAGGCGCGCGCGATGAAGTCGATCGCCACCCCCTGACGCTCCATCTCCGCCTGGAAACCGGCGGCGAACTGACCGAAGTAGTCGAGCGTGTCGTAGACCGGCGGTGCATACCCGATCTTCAGGGCGTCCTGCGCGGTGGCCGTGCCTGCCGCGGCAGTCAGCAGCGCCGTGAGGGCGAGGCCGGAGAGCGTGCGCTTCATGAGAACTCCTCCCAGAGTCGTTGTTGTGTTCGTCTCCCGGATGCGCCGGGCCGTTCAACCTGCCGTCATTCCCTGACGGCGGAAGCGGTAGAGCTGGATGGCAACGGCGATCACCAGCGTCGTGCCGATCACGATCTGCTGCCAGTAGAACGGCACCCCCATCAGCAGGAGCCCGTTCTCGGCCACGCCGAGGAAGATCGCGCCAAGAAGCGTCCCGAGAAGCGTTGCATAGCCGCCGAAAAGGTAGGTGCCGCCAAGGACGACCACGGCGATGGCGTGGAGCTCCATGGTCGCCCCCAGCACCGCCTGCGCCGCGTTCAGCCGCGCCGCGAGCATGGCCCCCGCCAGTCCGGCGAGCGACCCGCAGATCATGTAGGCACCCATCTCGTAGTACCGGACACGAATGCCCGCCCGGATCGCGGCGCTGCGGTCGCCGCCCACGGCAAGGACATAGGTGCCGAACCGGGTGCGGTTCATGAGGAAGGCACCGCCCAGCACGACCACGAGGGCGATCAATCCGGCGGCGGGCAGCCCGAACACGCGGCCCTGTCCGATCCAGAGGAAGGCGTCGGGAAAGTTGCGCACCTGGTCCGACCCCATCACGAGGTAGGCGAGCCCACGCACCGCGGTAAGCGTGCCGAGCGTGACGATGAGCGGAGGCACCTTGAGCGTCGTGACCGCGAAGCCGTTGACGAACCCGACAACGGCGCCGACGCCGATCGCAACGCCGATGGCGAGGACCGAGACGAGGCCGTCCGGCAGGACGCCGCTCTTCAGGACCAGTCCGGCGGTGCAACCGGCCAGCGCGACGGTGGACCCGACCGACAGGTCGATCCCCCGCGCCGCCATGACGATGGTCATCCCGGTCCCGAGGATCAGGAAGATCGCGATCTGGCGGAACACGTTGAAGAGATTCCGCGGCTCAAGGAACACCGGGTTGATGACAGTGATCAGCGCGATCAGGAGGACCAGCGGGACGAGAAGGCCCAGTGGCGGCACGAGGCCCGGGTTGCGCTGAAGAAAGCCGAATGTCCGGTCGGCGGCAGCCGCCCCGGCAAGGGGAATCGCGGTCATCCGTCTCAATCTCCCGTCTTCGCAGGCGCCGGTCCGGGCTGCTGCGCTACATCGCGTAACTTCACGACATCACTTCACTGAGTCAAGAATTTTCGTGAAGCTCTCGGCAGGTGATCCTTGCGACCATCGAACACCGCGCAATATACTGCCGAGAATGCGCATCCTTGTGGCTTGCCCTCGGAATTGGTCGCGAAACGCTTTACAGAAAGAAAGCGTCTGGTGTAGTTCAGTGACCAGATGGACACTACAGAAGCGCTGGGACAGGACCGCGAGATGACGATGCAGCAGCCACCGGGGCCGTTCCGGGCGCGGT
>CAZOHN010000320.1:0-3331 GCA_964579325.1 uncultured Rhodobacterales bacterium | reverse complement strand
TGATCGGCGAGGGCGAGCGCGACGAGGCGCCGATGCTGTACATCGGCGAGGAGGTAGGCTCGGGGACCGGGCCGGAGGTGGACATCGCGCTCGACCCGCTGGAGGGCACGACGCTGACGGCCAAGGACATGCCCAACGCGCTGACGGTGATCGCGATGGCACCGCGGGGGTCGATGCTGCATGCGCCCGACGTCTACATGGACAAGCTGGCGGTCGGGCCGGGGTTCAAGCCGGGCGTGGTGACGCTGGCGATGAGCCCGGGCGAGCGGGTGTCGGCGCTGGCGGCGGCGAAGGGCTGCTCGACGACGGACATCACGGTCTGCGTGCTGGAGCGGCCGCGGCACGAGGAGATGATCGCCGAGATCCGGTCGACCGGCGCGGCGATCCGGCTGATCACCGACGGCGACGTGGCGGGCGTGATGCATTGCGCCGAGCCCGAGCAGACGGGCATCGACATGTACATGGGCTCAGGCGGGGCGCCGGAGGGGGTACTTGCGGCGGCCGCGCTCAAGTGCATGGGCGGGCAGATCTTCGGGCGGCTGATGTTCCGCAACGACGAGGAGCGGGCGCGGGCGCGCAAGGCCGGCATCACCAACCTCGACCGGGTCTATACCCGCGACGACATGGTGACCAAGGACGTGATCTTCGCGGCGACAGGGGTGACGGACGGGTCGCTTCTGGCGGGGATCCGGCGTGAGGTGGGATATCTGACCGCCGAGACGATCCTGATGCGGTCCAAGACCGGGTCAGTGAGGCGGATGATCTACCGCAACCCGGTGAAATAGGGGCGAGCGGTCCGGGTCTGCGGGAAGGAGACCCGGACCGCCGCCGGCCCCTACTGCTGGATCGATTGCAAATAGAGGACCAGTTCGAGGAGCCGGGCGCGCGCGAGACGCTCGGCCCCGTAGGGACCGGCGATCTCCAGCGACTCGGCTTTGTAGCGGTTGCCGAAGAGCGGCATCGGGTCGCCGTGGCCCTTGATCTGGGTACGGCCGTCGATGACCTGGAACACCTCGAGCGTCGGGAAGGCGCCGTCGTTTCGGGCGGCGATTTGGGTGAGGTTGGGCACGGCGCCCGCAAACATCGACGCGATGGGTCCGTTTCCGTCGGCGGCTTCGCCGTGGCAGGCAGCGCAGGACACCGTGTACTCGGCCTCGCCGGCCTCGAACTCGGCAAGGGCCTGGGTAGGGATGGCGATAGAGGCGGACAAGGCACAAACAGCTACTGTGACTGGCAGTTTCATGCAGGTTCCTCCTTGGGGCGTGTTCTCCCATTGACGCGTTCCCGTGTTCGAGACTGCGCCTATTCCGCTTTGACGCCTTGACACATATCAATATGTGAACGCGATAGAACCGCAGCCGGTGGGTGTCTGCGGCCGCCTTGCCAAGCGCCGCCCGAGCGGCGAGAAGCGGGGCATGGATGCCTATCTGGGAGTGGAGACATCGGCCAGCGGCCGGCGCTGGGTCGGCCCTGGCCCGGACGAGGACCGGCTGGCCGAGGCGATGGCGCAGGCGACCGGGCTCCCGGGACCGGTGGCGCGGGTTCTGGTGCGGCGCGGCGTGGAGCCGGGGGGCGCGGAGGGGTTCCTGGCCCCTGCCCTGCGCGACCTCCTCCCCGACCCGATGACCCTGCGCGACATGGGCCCCGCCGCTGACCGCTTCCTGGCCGCCGTGGCGCGCCGTGAGCGGATAGCGGTCTTTGCCGACTACGACGTGGACGGCGGCGCCTCGGCGGCGCTGCTGATCACCTGGCTACGGGCGATGGGACGGGAGGCGACGCTCTACATCCCCGACAGAATCGACGAGGGCTATGGCCCGAACGTGCCGGCGATGCAGGCGCTGGGACGGGCGCACGACCTGATCCTCTGCGTCGACTGCGGAACACTGAGCCACGAGCCCCTGGCAGCTGCGGGCTGCGACGTGGTGGTGCTCGATCATCACCTCGGCGGCGAGGTTCTGCCTGTGGCGGTTGCGGTGGTGAACCCCAACCGGCAGGACGAGGACAGCAGCCTGGGGCATCTTTGCGCGGCCGGGGTGGTGTTCCTGATGCTGGTCGAGGCGAACCGGCGTCTGAAAGCCGACGGGACGGCGGGCCCCGACCTGATGGCGATGCTCGACCTCGTGGCGCTGGCGACAGTGGCGGATGTCGCGCCGCTGGTGGGGCTGAACCGGGCCTTCGTTCGGCAGGGGCTGAAGGTCATGGCGCGGCGCGAGCGGCCGGGCCTTGCGGCGCTGGCGGACGTGGCCCGGCTCGACCGGCCGCCCTCGGCCTATCATCTGGGTTTCCTGATGGGGCCGCGGGTGAATGCGGGCGGGCGGATCGGCGCGGCCGGCCTCGGCGCGCGGCTTCTGGCGACCGCGGACCCGCACGAGGCGGCGGCGCTGGCCGAGCGGCTGGACCGGCTGAACTCCGAGCGCCGGGCGGTGGAGGCGGCGGCGCTGGCCGAGGCCACGGCGCAGGCCGAGGCGCGGGGGGCCGAGGGGCCGCTGGTCTGGGCGGCGGGCGAGGGCTGGCACCCTGGCGTGGTGGGGATCGTGGCCTCGCGGCTGAAGGAGGCGTTCGGACGTCCCGCCGTGGTGATCGGACTGGCGGGCGGCGAGGGCAAGGGGTCGGGCCGGTCGGTCGAGGGGGTTGATCTCGGCAGCGCGGTGCAGCGGGTGGCGGCGGAGGGCCTGCTGGTCAGGGGCGGCGGGCACCGGATGGCGGCGGGGCTGACAGTGGCCGAGGGGCAGCTCAAGGCGGCGATGGCGCGGTTAGGCGAGTTGCTGGCGCGGCAGGGCGCGGGCGCGGGCGGGCCGCGCGACCTGCGGCTCGACGGCCTGCTGATGCCCGGCGCAGCGACGCCCGACCTGGTGGAGCGGATAGAGGCGGCGGGGCCCTTCGGGCAGGCGGCCCCTGCCCCGCGTTTCGCGCTGCCCGAGATGGGCGTGGCCTTCGCCAAGCGGGTCGGCGAAGGGCATCTGAAGCTGACGCTTGCCGACGGCGGCGGCAGGCGGATCGAGGCGATCGCGTTCCGCGCCTTCGAGGGACCGCTGGGGCCGTTCCTCGAGGGTCTGGGCGGCGGGCGCGTACATGTGGCGGGCAAGATCGAAACGAACCACTGGCAGGGCCGCACGACGGTCCAGCTGCGCCTCGACGACGCCGCGCCGGTCTGAGGGGGCGGTCTGCGTTGGGTCGCGTAACCACGTGCGAGTGGCCGAAAAACCGCTTGCGAGTCAGGTCGCGCCTCTCTAAGTAACGCGCCACGCCAAAGCGCGGCCCGTTCGTCTATCGGTTAGGACGTCAGGTTTTCAACCTGAAAAGAGGGGTTCGACTCCCCTACGGGCTGCCA
>CAZOHN010000319.1:0-3333 GCA_964579325.1 uncultured Rhodobacterales bacterium | reverse complement strand
GCCCGACATCCTCGGCCCGGGCCTGCTGCGCGACGCGAATATTGCGGCGCATGGCATCGGGCAGCCGCGCCACCGCCGCCGGCACCACATCCGACAGGACCCGCGCACCCTGGCTGCCGCCGATCACCACAAGGCTCATCGGGTAGTCGCCCGGCGTGATGTAGGGCGCCCCGGCGCGCTCCATCACCGCCCCGCGGACGGGGTTGCCCACATGCTCGGCCGCCACGCCTGCCGGCAAGGCAGTGGGCCATGTCCCGCAGGCCACCGCATCCACCCGGCGGGCGAAGACCTCGTTGACCTTCCCCAGAACCCCGTTCTGCTCGTGGATCATCCGGGGCAGCCGCAGAAGCGTCGCCGCCGAGAGCGCCGGGATCGACGGGTAGCCTCCGAAGCCGACCACCGCCGCCGGACGATCGCGCCGCATCCGCAGCACGGCCGCCAGCACCCCACCCGCGATCCGGAACGGCACCACCGCCTTCGCCGCAAGGCCCCCGCGTGCGAAAGTCGCCGACGACAGCCGCTCCACCTCCACCGCCGCCGGAAACCCTCCCGCATAGCGCGCCCCGCGCTCGTCGGTCGACAGCCGCACCCGCCAGCCCCGTGCCAGCATCGCCTCCGCCAGCGCCTGCGCGGGAAACATGTGCCCGCCCGTGCCGCCTGCCGCGATGACGAGGAGCGGCACCATCGCTACCGCCTCTGCCCGCGCCCGAAGGCGTCGGCGATCCGGCCCTGCGGCCGGGTCCGGGTGAATGCCAGAAGCATCCCCACCAGGATCCCCCCGGCGATCAGCGAGGATCCGCCATAACTCACGAAGGGCAGCGTCATCCCCTTGGCCGGCAGCAGCCGCACCGCGACCCCCATGTTGATCAGCGCCTGCACCCCGAAGATGCAGGCAAGCCCGGTGCCTGCCAGCCGCGTGAAGGGGTCGCGCTCGTGCATCAGCCGCGCCAGCGACCGGATCACCACCACCGCGTAAAGCGCGATGATGATCGCCACCAGCACCAGCCCGTATTCCTCGGCCGCCACCGCGATGATGAAATCGGTATGCGCGTCGGGCAGCGACCACTTCACCTGCCCCTCGCCCACGCCCACGCCGAAAAACCCGCCCTCCTGGATCGCGTTCGTCGCAAAGCCAAGCTGCGTGCGCGGGTCCACCTCGGGCGCGAGGAACCCGTCGATGCGCCGCGCGAAGTGCTCGGACGACTGGTAGAACAGCCAGCCCCCGCCCACCGCCAGCGCCGCCAGCGAAAGAAGCAACACCATTGGCGCACCCGAGACAAAGTAGAGAATTCCCCAGCCGAACAGCACCAGCGCCGCCTGCCCGAAGTCGGGCTGGATCACCAGCAAGCCCGCCACCGCCACGGCAACCACCAGAGAATACAACCGCCCCGGCGGCCCGCCGATGTGCTGCGAGGCCGCGATCAGCCAGGCGCACAGGACGATGAACACCGGCTTGAGGAACTCGGAGGGCTGCACCGAGGCGAAGCCCAGCGAATACCACCGCGTCGCCCCCTTGCCGAAGTCGGTCCCGAGGAACGGCAGCGCCGCCAGCGACAGGAACGCCGCCACGAAGGCCAGAACCGCCAGCCGCCGCACGAGGTCCGGCGACAGCATCGAGGTGACGATCATCACCGCGAGCGCCGCTCCGCCAAAGAGCGCCTGCCGTTCGACATAGTAGAACGGGTCGAGCCCGTTGCGCTCGGCGAGCGGCACCGAGGCCGCAAGGCCAAGGAGCAGCCCGATGCCGAACAGCGCGAAGATCGCCGCCATCGTCCAGCGGTCGATCGTCCGCCACCAGCGTGGAAGTACCGGATCGCCCGCGTGCACGCGCGCGCTGCCGTGGACCATTTCCGTCATGGTGCCTGCCGCCTCGATCTGCCTCTGCCCGCCCGGGTTTTCCCCGGGTCTGGCACAAAGTGTAGCGAATCAGCCCGTCCCGCGCCAGCACCGATTGCGCCCGCCTGCGGCATCCCGCCTCCCTTCCGGGGCCTGACCCGCCACCCGATTTCCGCTATCCTCGCCGCATCGCAGCACAGGAGGGGCACCCGCATGAAGGTCGGCATCGTCGGGGCGGGCATGGTCGGCAGCGCCGCCGCCTTCTCGCTCGCGCTCACCGGATCGGCCACCGAGGTGGTCCTCGTCGACCTCGACACCGCCCGCGCGCAGGCCGAGGCCGAGGACATCTCCCACGCCGTCCCCTTCGGCCGCCCGGTCATCGTCCGCGCGGGCGACTACACCGACCTCGCTGGCGCGGGCGTCGTGATCCTCGCCGCCGGCGTCTCCCAGAAGCCCGGCGAAACCCGGCTGGCGCTGCTCTCCCGCAATGCCGCCGTGTTCCGCTCCATCGTCGCCGAAGTACTCCACGCCGCGCCCGACACCATCCTCCTCGTCGCCACCAACCCCGTCGACATCATGACCGACATCGCCACGCGGCTTTCCGGCCTGCCCCCGGCCCGCGTCATCGGCTCGGGAACCATCCTCGACACTGCCCGCTTCCGCGCGCTTCTCGGTCGCCACCTCGGCATCGCGCCGCAATCGGTCCACGCCTACGTTCTGGGCGAACACGGCGACAGCGAGGTCCTCGCCTGGTCCGCCGCCCGCGCGGGCTCGGTCCCGATCCGGTCGTTCGCCGCGCACGTCGGCGCCGCCATCACCGACGAGGTCGTGGCCCGCATCGACGATGGCGTGCGCCGCGCCGCCTACCGCATCATCGCCGGCAAGGGCGCCACCTGGCACGGCATCGGCGCGGGCCTCGCCCGCATCGTCCGGGCCATCGGCGGCGACGAAGGCGCGGTCCTCTCGGTCTCCATGCTCACCCCCGAGGTCGAGGGCGTGCCCGACGTCACCCTCTCGATCCCCCGCGTCGTCGGCCGCTCCGGCATCACCGCCGACCTCTTCCCCGACCTCTCGGCCCACGAACACGAAGCGCTCCACCGCTCCGCCCGCCTCCTCGCCGACACCGCGGGCAGCCTCTCGCTCTGATTGCGGGGGCGCGGCGGCTGGGGTATTCCCAATTCGACAAGTGACAGGAGGACACGGACATGGCCGACGGATCGCCGCTCAAGGCAAAGGACGCCCCCGACCTCTCCCGCTTCGACTGGCAGGACGCCCTGCGCCTCGACGACCAGCTCACCGAGGACGAGCGCATGTTGCGCGACGCCGCCCACGCCTATGCGCAGGAGAAACTCCAGCCCCGCGTCACCGCCGCCTACCGCGACGAGAAGACCGACCCCGCGATCTTTGCCGAGATGGGCGAGATGGGCCTCCTCGGCGTCACCATCCCCGAGGAATACGGCGGCCTCGGCGCCTCCTACGTCACCTACGGCCTCGTCG
>CAZOHN010000318.1:0-3339 GCA_964579325.1 uncultured Rhodobacterales bacterium | reverse complement strand
GACCCCGTCTCTCCGGGCCGCCGGTGCCGTCGCCTGCCGCCGCATCAGCCGTTAGCGCGCCGCGCGCCGCGTTTACTGTGTACAGCCTGTGTACAGGGTGTGTACGGCCTGTGCCGGGCGCCCGGCCTTTCCCGGCAAGGCGCTCCGCACACCACCGGAAAGGTTAACGCCACCGGCCCGCAGAGCACCCTTAACCTTTCCTTCACCCGCCCCCGCGCAGTGGCTCGCCGCGCGGGGGGGGGAACGGTCCTACAGCTGCACGCCCTTGGTCAGCGCCCCGTCGATCACGAGGTTCGTGCCCGTCGTGAAGCTCGACGCCGGCGAGGCCAGGAACACCACGCCCCGCGCGATCTCCTCCGGCTTCGCCATCCGGCCGGTGGGATTCAGCTTCAGCGCCTCGGCGAACAACTCGGCGTTGTTGTTCTCGATCCACTGCCAGATCCCGCCCTCGAAGTAGGTGTTCCCCGGGCTCACCGTGTTGGCCCGGATCCCCTTTCCGGCCAGCTTGAAGGCAAGCCCCTGAGCGTAATGGACAAGCGCCGCCTTGAACGCCCCGTAGGCCGGCCCCGTGAAGTCGATCTCCCGCCCGGAGACCGACGAGATCAGCGTGATCGACGCCGCCTTCGACTTCTCCAGCCAGGGCATCGCGGCATTCACCACCCGGACCGAATGCATCATGTCGGTCTCAAAACCCGCCTGCCAGGCCGCCTCGTCGTCGGCCACCGCCAGCGCCGAGACGTTGGCGACCACGATGTCGATGCCCCCCAGCGCCGCCGCGCTGTCCTTCACCCAGGACGCCAGCGCGTTCTTGTCGGCCACGTTCACCGCCCGCCCGATCACGTTGGTCCCGTGCGCCTTCAGCGCCTCGACCGCCTCGGTGACGCCCTTCTGCTCCCGCGCGCAGAGCGCCACATTCGCGCCTTCGGCTGCGAAGATGTCGGCGCAGTGCCGGCCGATCCCCTTGCTCCCGCCGGTGACGAGAACGTTCAGTCCCTTAAGCCCCAGATCCATCTCAAGCCCCTGATTCCAGATATTTCTTCAGCATCGACGCACCCAGCGAATACTTCGGGTCCACCATGTTGCCGACGCGCATCCGGCCGGCCTGGGTGCAGAGGAAATAGGCCTCCGCCTCGTCGAACCCGTAGTCCTCGACCATCCAGCGGATGAGGTCGCGATAGGCCATCCGCGCGGCGTCCTCCATCGGCCGGGCGCTGCCCACGGCCATGATGAAGTCCTCCCGCTCAAGCCGCACGCCGGGGACCGACCAGTTCTTGATGAGGTCGATCTGCACCGTCACCGTCGCCGGAATCTCGACCGCGACGCCGCACAACTCGCCATCGCCCTGCCGTCCATGGCAGTCGCCGATGAAGAAATGTGCATCCTTGCGGCAGACCGGGAAATACATGACCGACCCCGGCGCCACATCGGGCAGGTCCATGTTGCCGCCCCAGTAGTCGGGCTGCAGCGACGAGACCGCCTCGATTTCGGGCGAGACGCCCATCGTGCCCACGAATGGCTCATAGGGCAGCGTCACGCGGTCGGAGAACTTCACACCCTCGGGTGTGACCACCATCTTCTTCACCCGCTCCGGCAGGGGCGCGTTGAGGTGAGTGAGGCCTGTCGAGGTGAGGCCGCCGAAATCGGGGATGAGTGCGGTCGTGCCGGCCGGTTGAGGCCCGCGCGGCAGGATGGAGTGGACGTAGACCGCCAGCACGTCGCCCTTCTCGGCGCCCTCGACCGCGATGGGGCCGTTCTGCGGGTTGACGAAGGGCATGTTGAGCACCTTCGAGGGCAGGTCATCCTCGGTCTTGACCGCCCCACCGAAGGCATCGAGCGTTTCAACCTCCACCACGTCGCCGGGATTGATGCGCAGGACGGGCTTTGAGTACGGTCCGTAGACGTAGTGGAATTCCCCTTGCGCCTCTTCCGTCAGCCTGTGGTGCGCCCGGGCCTTCCCCTTGGCGATACCCCGGCGCGCCATGTGCGAGTGTTCAAGCCAACTCATCGCGTCAACTCCCTGTCGTGCGTTCGTGTTGCCGCAACGTAACCCCGGCGGTGGTGCGGGCAAGCCTATTCGAAGGCGTGTGGCCAGAGCCGGCGGGCCGTCGCCTCGTCGTAACGGCCAAGACGCACATCTTCGGTGACCGCTGCAAGGTCGCGTGCCCCCGCCGGGCCATAGCCGCCCCCGCCCGGCGTGCGCACACGCACCCGGTCGCCGGGGGCGAGTGCAATGTCCTGTGCCTTCGAAAGATGCTCCGGCACCTCTACACGCCCGTCGGCACGCAGGATCTCGACCCGGTTCACAGCCCCGTCGCTCCCGCCGAGCACCCCTAGCGGCCCGACCCGCCCGTGATCCATCACGAAGCTCGCCCGCGCCTCGCCTCGCAGAAGCTCCACCTCGTAGTCGAGGCCGAAGCCGCCGCGGTGCTGCCCTGCACCGCCAGAGTTCTCGTGGAGCGCATAGCGACGGTAGAGCACCGGGTATTGCTGTTCCATGATCTCGACCGGAGGCGCCTTCGAGATGCCGATGGTGGAGCAGCCGTTCGACAGCCCGTCGTGGTCGGCGTTGCCGCCGTAGCCGCCGCCCGAAATCTGGTACATCACGAAGTCGCGCCCGGTTTCGGGGTCGTGCCCCCCGAGGCCGAAGTTGCCGCTTGTCCCCGCTGGCGCGGCTGTCACGCGGGTCGGCGCGGCCTGCACGAGTGCTGCGAACACGGCCTCCGCGATCCTCTGGCTTACCTCGGCGGCGCAGCCCGACACCGGGCGGGGGTAGTGGGCGTCGAGGAAGGTGCCGTCGATACCGGTCACGTCAAGCGGCGTGAAGGCACCGGCCGACAGCGGCACGTCCGGGAAGATATGGCGCACCGCGAGGTAGACCGAGGAGAGCGTAGTGGCGCGGACCGAGTTCATCGGGCCGAGGCAGGGCGGCGAGGTGCCCGCAAAATCGAAGGTCAGGCCGTCGCCGGATTTCGTGACCGCTAGCGCGATGGTCAGGGGCCTATTCACGACCCCGTCGCTGTCGACCGTCGCGGTTGCGCACCAGATGCCGTCGGGCAACGCGGCGATCTGGGCCCGCATCAGGCGCTCGGCCATGCCGCGCATCGCCGCGATGGCTTCGGCGACGGTCGCGTCGCCGTAGCGGTCGAGAAGCGCCGAAAGCCGCTCGGCCCCCACCAGAAGCGCGGCACGCTGCGCCTCCACGTCGCCGATCCGTTGGTCGGCGACACGGATGTTCGAGGTGATCACTGCCCAAAGCTCGCGGTCGATCTGCCCCCGCTTGAACAGCTTCACCGGCGGAAGGCGCAGCCCTTCCTGTTCCGACGAGATCGCGCTGGCCGA
>CAZOHN010000317.1:0-3351 GCA_964579325.1 uncultured Rhodobacterales bacterium | reverse complement strand
GCTCTGCATCGCGGGCGCCGTGGTCGTCGCCGGTCTTGCGCTGAACCTCACCGGCTGGCCGCTCTTCGTCGCCGCCGGTCTGATCGGCCTCGCCGGCATCCCGCTCGCCGTCTGGAACGCCCGCCGCATCCGCAAGGGTGATCCGAACTGGCCCGCCAACCGCCCCGCCGGCGGCCGGGTTCTCTGACGGCGCGGTCCACCGAGGTCGGGGGCCACCCGCCAGCGGCGCACTCCGACCCTGTGCAATGCGGCCCTGCGCAATGCCTAAAATCCGGTTAACGCGCACGGGACAACATCGTGATATCAAGGGCTTGCGCGAATGCTCAAGCGTGAGCAGCCCCCGTCCCGAACAAGCACGGGCCGCGCGGCCCGCTCACCTTCGTCCGGTGCCCGGCGTCAGTTGTTCCGGCAGCCCGGCACGTTGAGGTCGCGGCAGAAGTAGCCCGCCGCGCCGCCCACCACCGCGCCGGTAAGCGGGTTGCCTCCCGCGGCGTCGCTGATCACCGCGCCCCCGGCAGCGCCGGCCAGCGCGCGTTCCTCGTCGGACTGCAGGCACCCGGCCAGACCGAGCGGCACGAGCGCGAGAAGGGCGAAGGTTCTGAAGGTCATGGCGAGGTCTCCCTGTGCCGGTTGATGGTACCCCAACGCCCGCGACCCTCCCTCCGTTCCCCTCCCGCCGCAGCCAGCGCCCGGCCTGCGCGAAGATCCGCCCGCCCGATCCCTCGCCGATCCCTCCCCGATCCATCGCGGCCCCTGCGCCAGATCCACCCCACCCCTTACAATCCCCCGCCCCCGCCCCCATGTCCCACGGGTGACGCGCCCGCTCGCGCGCCCGTGGTGCTGACGGTGGCCTTTCGGGCCGGGTCCATGCGCCGACCGATCGGACATCCGATGCTACGCCCCGCGTTCCTCACCGCCCTCGCCGACCGTTTCGAGACCCGCACCCTCCTGCGCCGCCGCATGAACCGCAGGCTCGGCCTCGTGCCCGCCCGCGCCTCCACGCCCGCGCGGCTCGACGCCGTCCGCGCCACGATGGCGGGCTGCCTGTCCTGTTCCCGCACGCTCGACTGCGCCACCTGGCTCAACCGGGGCGGCGGGGCCGAGGCGCCGTGGTTCTGCCCGGCGCGCAACGCCTTCGCGCGGCTCCAGGCCGTCTGAACGCCGCGCCCGCCGCGCCCCCGGGCCCCCGGGCCTTCGCCGGCCCCACTTCCGCCGAATTCGTCTGCAAGGACGGGCGAGTCACCCCGAGGGCGCCCGCATGATCCACCTGCTTTCCGTTGCCGTCATCGGCCTGGTGCTTGCCCTGCTCGGCCGCGCAATGTGGTGGCTGACGACCCGCGCCGCCGCGACCCCGCTCACCGAGAACCGCCCCGGGCTGCAGGTCACGATGGCCGCGCTGCCCGCCCTCGGATACGGTGCCGTGGTCCTGCCGATGCTGCTCGACATGGCCACCGATCCGAGCGCTGCGAACCTCTGGCCCCTTGCCATAACGGGACTCCTCGCGCTCTGGGCGCTCTACGCCGCGCTCCTGCGCCTGACGCTCATCCTCGCGGGGGCGGCGCGACGCACCTGAGCGGGACGCATCCCGGACAGCGGACTCATCCTTTCCTAACGACTTCGGGCGATAAGCCCCGCGCCTGACCCGGCGTCCATGACCCGATCCTGCCCGTCACGTCGCTTCCGACCGAGTAGCCTGCCGATGTCCCTCGTTCTGATCCTGCTGCTGGCCCTGCCCATTCCGTTTCTCGGATCCGGCAGCTGGTCGGCGTCGGCCCCGCTCGCCGCGCGCGGGCTCTGCCGCGACGCGGTGGCGCTGGCACCCGCGCTCGTCTATCTCGGCTGGCTCGTCGAACTGGGCATCGCGGTGACGATCGACCCCGAGACGCGGCAGCACCTGGGGCTCGAGGCGCTGCTGCTCTGCATCTTGTGGGGCGCGTTCAACGCCGGGCTGCGGCTGAAGCTCGGGCGCAGCCGGCCCGGGAAAGGGGCGCTGGACGAGACCTGACCATCGGCTGAAGCATGGCGAAGCCGGGGGGTGCAGGTTGCCGGGCGGAGACCCGGCCGAGGGCCTACTCGGCGCAGCGCTTTGCCGCGTCGTCGACCGTGGCGGTGAAGCCGAGAAGCGAGAAGGTGTCGCGGGTCTGCGTGCCGCGTCCGGAGCGCCCTGTCACGACCGCCTGCGCGCCGCCCTTCATCGCGGTGACGATGGCGGCATCCTGCTCGGGCGAGGCGGGATAGGCCCATTCGCCGTCGGTGTAGAGATCGAACCGCGTGCCGGCGACCTCGAGCGCAACGGTCGAGCCATCCGCGAAGGGGTAACCGCCGGTGAAGCTCACCTCGCCCGCAACCCCGGCGCCGGGCCGGTGGGTCACGAACAGGAGGATGTCGCCGCGCCGGACCGCCACGACCTGCCCGTCGCGGGTGTTGACCGTCTCCTTCGGCGCCGAGACGGCCCAGCATTCCTTCGGATCGCCCTCGACGAAGACGCTCCAGTCGGTGTTCGCCGCGACACGGTTGGTGCTTTCGTCCTGCGCTGCCGCCGGGACTGCCAGCAGAAGGGCTGCCATCGCGCCCAGCGTTCCGATCTTCCTCATGCCCATCGCCTCCAGCCGTTCCTGCCCCTGGCTCCGCGCCCGTTGGTCCGGACCTTTTCCCTCTGGCGGAGCGGATTTCAACCCGATACCGGGTCCATAGCGCGATTTCTCCCTCGGGCGGAAGCCCCGAAGGCGAAAAATCGCTGCAAGCTGAACGGGAGGACGGGGCGATGGGCGCTCTACCGATGGCAGAGCTGTGGCGCGGGGGACGGCTGGAATCGGTTCATGCGGGCCACGCGGCGGTCGTCGATGCCACCGGCGCGCTGGTCGAGGCCTGGGGCGACCCTGGCGCGGTGATCTACCCGCGCTCGTCGTGCAAGATGGTGCAGGCTCTGCCGCTGATCGAGAGCGGCGCGGCAGCGGCCGCAGGACTGACCGACCGGCATCTCGCGCTCGCCTGCGCCAGCCACCAGGGCGCGGCGATTCATACCGGGATGGTGGCCGAATGGCTGGCGGCGCAGGGCATGGCCGAGCCTGATCTGCGCTGCGGCGCGCACTGGCCCGACGACCGCGCTGCGGCGAACGCGCTGATCCGGGCTGGCGAGAAACCCTGCCAAGTCCACAACAACTGCTCTGGCAAGCACGCGGGCTTCCTGACTCTGGTCCGGCATCTGGGTGCCGGTCCCGAGTATGTTGAAGTGGACCATCCGGTGCAGGCGGCGGTTCGCGCGGCCTTCGAGGAGGTGACGGGCGAGACCTCGCCGGGCCATGGCATCGACGGCTGCTCGGCGCCGAACTTCGCCTGCACGGTCGAGGG
>CAZOHN010000316.1:0-3397 GCA_964579325.1 uncultured Rhodobacterales bacterium | reverse complement strand
CGCCCGGTCCCAGTTCATCGTCCACATGCTCGTGTGAACGCCAAAGCCTTGCATGAGGTCAGTCCTTTCGATGTCGGGGCGGCCGAAGGCGGACGCCGATGTAGCGCAGGATCATCACCGCGATGAGGCACAGGCCCCAGACCGCGGTGGAGAGGTGCTGGTTCGCGCCGAGGAGGTTCAGGCCCGAGGACAGCGACTGCAGGATGATGAGGGCAAGGACAACCGGGACCACCTTGCCGAAGCCGCCGAAGGGGTCGACCCCGCCCAGGAAGCAGGCCAGCACGGTAACGAGCAGCAGCGCCTCGCCGTGGCCCACGCGCACCGAGTTGAAGCGGGTGAGCATCAGGATCCCCGCGACGGCGCACATCAGCCCCGAGAGCGTGTAGATCAGTGTCAGAGTGCGCTTGGTATTGATGCCGGAATAGCGCGCGGCCTCGATGTTCGACCCGATCATGTAGACCGCGAATCCGTGGCGGGTGCGGCTGAGGAGCACATGCCAGGCCAACGCCGCGGCACCGAAGATCAGGAGCGGGATGGGGATGCCCGCGACGAGGCCATGGCCTATGGGTTGCAGGAAGGCCGGAAAGCCCGAGATATCGCCTCCACGGGTCAGAAACTCCCCCAGGCCCCGCAGGAAGATCATCATCGACAGCGACACCAGGATCGGGTGCGCGCCGGTGAAGGCGATCACAAGGCCCATGACCGCACCGGACGCCGCTCCGACCGACAGCGCCGCAAGTGTGCCGAGGACGAAAGCGAACACCCCGGCATCGACGCCCCCGTAGGCCTTGAGCACCCAGGCCAGCGTCAGCCCCGCCATGTTCGCGGTGTAGATGATCGCAAGGTTCAGCCCGCCCGAGATGATCGGGATGAGCATGGCGAGGGTCAGGAGTCCGAGTTCCGGCAACTGAAAGGCAATCGAGCCGAAGTTCGCGGCGGTCAGGAACCGCGGCGAGGCCAGCGAGAAGGCCACGATCATGACGAAGAGGAAGGCGAACAGCCACAGCACCTCGACCCCGACGGCTGACTTGAGGCGCCCGATCATGCCGCCCCCCGCCGCTTCTTCATCAGTTCGACCCCGGAGGTCGAGATCGCGATCAGGATGATTGCCCCGATCACCATCTTGAAGGCGTAGGGCGACACGCCCAGAAGGTTCAGCCCGTTCTGCGTGACCGCGACGAACATCACGCCAAGGAAGCACCCCAGGACCGACCCCCTGCCCCCACCGAGCCGCGCCCCTCCCAGCACAACCGCCGCGAGCACGTCAAGCTCGCGCCCATAGAGCGCGTTCGGTACCACCTCACGGACGATATTGGTCTGCATCAGCCCCGCGATCCCGGCCATTGCACCGCACCACCCGAAGGCGATGAACTGCATCGCCGCCACGTTGATCCCAAGCCGCCTTGCGCCCTCGGGATTGTCGCCGAAGGCATAGAGCTGGCGCCCGGTTGTGGTGTGACCGATCAAGAGGAACGTCGCCGCCATGCACCCCAGCATCACCGCCACCGGCAGGATCAGTTCCGCCCAGGTGCCGCTCGCGGTCTGGTATTCCCACAGGATGATGCGCTGCGACCACCAGGACGGCAGGCTGTAGATGAACCGCCCCCCCGAAAGAAACATCAGAAGCCCGAAAAAGGCGTTGAAGGTGGCGATGGTGACGACGATGGTGATGATGCGGAAGTAGTGGATCAGCCCTGCGTTGACGAAGCCGAGCGCGGTGCCGAACAGGATCGCGCAGGCAAGTCCCACCGCCCAGTTGCCACCGCCGAGAAAGCCGAAGGCATAGACGCAGAGGTACTGCACGACCGAGGCCGCCACGGCGAAGGAAATGTCGATCCCCCCCGCGATCAGGACGACGAGAAGGCCCACCGCCCAGATCACGTTGACGGCGGAGTTGTTCAGCAGCGAGGTCAGGTTCGGCAGCGTCAGGAAACTGTCCGTCGCCACCGAGAGGCCCGCGCACATGACCAGAAGCGCAAGAAGCAGCTTGGCCTCTGTCGGGTAGGCACGCAGGAGATTAGCCATAGACAACCTCCTCCAGCGCCCGGAGCGTGGTGGAGCGCGGGTCGTGCTCTCCCTTGATCCGCCCGCCGGCCATGTGCAGCACCCGGTCGGCGTGGAAGTAGACCTCGGGCACCTCGTCGGAGATCATCAGGATCGCGAGGCCACGCGAGGCAAGGTCGCGCACGATGCGGAAGATGCCCGCGCGGGCACCGACATCGACGCCCACGGTGGGGCTGTCGAGGATGAGAAGCTTCGGCTGTGTCGCCAGCCACTTGGCGAGGACCACACGCTGCTGGTTGCCGCCCGAAAGCGTGGACACAGGGTCCTCCGGGCGGCCGACCTTGACGGCGAGGTCTGCGATCCAGCGGTTCACGAGGCTGTCCTTGTCCTCCGTCGAGATCAGCCCGCTCCCCCCGGTGATGCGGCGCAGCACGGTGATGACGGTATTGTCGGCGATCGACTGCGGCTGGATCAGGCCGAGCGACAGCCGGTCCTCCGAGACATAGGCGATGCCGGCAGCGATGGCATCGCGGTTCGAGCCGAGGCGGAGCGTCTTGCCGTCAAGCGCGATGCTGCCTGCGTCTGGCCGTGCCATTCCGAACAGCGCATGGCCAAGCTCGGTCCGCCCCGCGCCGATCAGGCCAGTCAGCCCCACGACCTCGCCCGCCCGGATCGTCAGGTCGATATCGCTGAATTCGTCACGGCGGGTAAGCCCGCGCACCTCGAGCACCGGGCGTTCGGCCGAGCGATCCGTTGCGGCAACTGTGGTCTCGAACGTCTTTCCGGTCATCAGTTCGGTCAGCCGCGACTGGGTCATGCCCGCAGTGTCGAAGACGCCCACAAGACGGCCGTCGCGCAGAACGGTGACGCGGGAGGCGATATCCAGGACCTCGGCCAGCCGATGGCTCACGAAAACCACCGACACGCCCCGCGCCGAGAGCGTGCGGACGATGGCCAGAAGTGCGTCAGTCTCCGACTGTGTGAGCGAGGCCGTGGGCTCGTCCATGAAGATCAACCGCGCGTCCTGCGCAAGGGCTCGGGCAATGGCGACGATCTGGCGCTCGGCGATGGGCAGGGTGCGGAGCCGTGCGTCGAGGTCGAGCGACACGCCGAGAGAGGCCAGCGCCGCAGCGGCCCGGTCGCGCAGTCCCCTGTAGCGCACAAGGCGCGGCAAGGTGCCGAGCATCGTCTCGAAGGCGATGTTTTCGGCCACCGTCATCTCGGGGAAGAGCGCGAGGTCCTGCCAGATGACGGCGATGCCTGCCCGCCGCGCGGCCTCGGGGGTGATCCGGTCGACCCGCGCGCCGAACAGATCCACCTCCGCGCCGGGCTCGGGAGTGTAGACCCCGGTCACGATCTTGATGAGGGTCGACTTCCCGCAACCGTTCTCGCC
>CAZOHN010000315.1:0-3404 GCA_964579325.1 uncultured Rhodobacterales bacterium | reverse complement strand
ACGGTCGGGTCGCGCTCCCAGGCGACGGGGATGCCGGCGGCGGCAAGTAGGCGACCAACCGCGACGGGGGCGGTGGCGCCGTCGACGCGGACCGGGCCGCTGAGGGTGGAGAGGGCATCGGCGAAGCTGTCGGGGGTGTGGAGTGTGACCTCGGGACCGAGGTGAGCGATGATCTCAGGCGAGAGTTTTTCACTTGCGATGAAGAGGCTTGCGCGTCCGTCTTCATGCAGGATCGCGAGGCATTGCGCGATCGGGTTGCGGGGAACGTCGGCGCCGCGGATGTTGAGGAGCCAGTTGATCCCGTCGGGCAGGGTCAGGACGGCCGCGCGATGGCCGGCCTTGCGGAGCGCGGCGGCGCAGTCGGCGCGTTTCTCGGCGGCGGTTTTTCCAGCGAGGGCGTCGGGGAAGATCTCGACCGCTGCCTGTGGCGGGGCCGGGCGGTCGATCCATATGGAATCGAGGAGATTGACGCTTTCACAGAGGGTTATGCCGCTGCCCTCAAGCGCTGTCTCAAGTTTTGCCAGCTCGTCGCGGGTGTGCAGCCAGGGGTCGTAGGCGACCTTTCCGCCGCCCGGCAACGCCCCGCGCAGCCAGGGGCCGGGCTGGGTTTCGGGCCAGTGCACGGGCGTGAAGGCCGAAAGGTCGACCTGCGCCTTGACCTGAACGCGGTAGCGGCCGTCGATGAAGACGCCGGCCCGGTCGAGAAGCGCGATACAGAAGCCCGCGGAGCCGGTGAAGCCGGTGAGCCAGGCGAGGCGGTCGTCGCAGGGGGCGACGTATTCGCCCTGGTGGATGTCGGCGCGGGGGATGAGGAAGCCGTCGAAGCCCTCCGCGCGGAGCCGGTCGCGTAGCGCGGCGAGGCGGGGCGGGCCCTGGTCGGGGCGGGTTGAGGTTTCAAAGCTCTGGAACACGCCGGACCTCTCTTTCCGCGCCGCATCGCGGCCAAGCGATTGCCTAGCAGCCCGATGCGGGGCGCCGCAAGGTGCCCCCATGAGCGGCCCTGCATGTACTGGCTGCCGGGAGATTGCGCGGGGAAGGGCTTGTGCGCCATTGCCCTTCCGTGCATTCGTCGCATGTTTGTCGCCTGCAAACGGCCCGAGTGAAGGCCGGTTAGGCGTGTCACGACCGGGAGGAATGGATGAAGTTGCGTTTGGCAATCGTTCTGGCGGCGGGCTTTGGTCTCGCAGGGGGACCGGGCGGCGCGGAGGCGACCGAGGCGGCGGAGGCGCTCGACGGGGGTGCCTTCTATGCCGACACCTGCGCCCAGTGCCACGGCAGGACGGGACGGGGGTCGGGCAGTTTCCCCCGGCTCTCCGGTCGGAGTGCCGATTTCGTCACGAAGCGTCTGGAGACCTACAGGTCCGAAGAGAAGGTCGGCCCGAACTCGATGCTGATGTATCCGATCGCGACCGAGATGTCGGACGAGCAGATCGCAGCGGTGGCCGAGTTCATTTCGACGACCTTCCGCTAGGCGCCGGGTGCCTGCCGCGACGCGCAGGTCATCATGACGTCGCCTCCTCTCCCTTGGGCTTTCGGCACTTCCAAGCTTTTCGATGTGTCGCGAGACGAATTTCTTCTGCGGCGAGTTGACGCAAGGGAAGCAAGCCCTAAGGTTGCGACGGCTCGGGTCCACAGTCCCGGGCCGAACAACGAGAGCGGGCCGTCCGACACAACGGAGGGCACCACATGGGAGGAATGACAATGAAGAGAGACCTGATCCTCGGATCAGCCTGCGCCTTTGTGCTTGCCACGGCGTCGCAGGTGCCGCTTGCCGGTTCCGCCTCTGCGCAGGCGCCGAACCTGACGGCAGAGACCGTGATGGCCGAACTGGACAATCCGTGGGACATGGCGTTCCTGCCGGACGGGACCATGTTCTACACCGAGAAGTGCAAGGGCCTGTCGGTGCGGCTGCCTTCGGGCGATGTGATGCCGCTTCTGGGCATGGCGGGCAGCACCGGTTACCCCGAAAGCGCCTATGACCTGTTCTGCGAAGGGCAGGCGGGGATGCTGGGTGTCGCCATCGATCCCGCCTTCGACACCAACCGGCGCATCTATGTCTATTCCTCCTCCAGCCTGACGCCGCCGGCCACCAACCGGGTGATGCGCTTCACCGTGAGCGAGGGCCTCGACGCGGTGGCGAACCGCACCGACATCGTGGACGACATTCCCTTCAAGCCGCGGTCGAGCAACCACCCGTTCGGCGGCCCGGGCGCGCACAACGGCGGGCGCATCCGCTTCCATCCGGTGGACGACTACCTGTTCGTGACCACCGGAGACACCCACAACGGGCAGGTGCCGCAGAGCCCGGTGCTTCTGGGCGGCAAGGTGCTGCGGATCGACACCAACGGAAACCCGGCGCCCGGCAACGGCACCCGCCCCGGCTTCGACCCGCGCATCTACACCTACGGCCACCGCAACGTGCAGGGCATCGCCTTCCGCCCGAGCGACAATGCGGTGGTGGTGGCCGAGCACGGGCCGTGGCATTCCGACGAGATCACCATGCTCAAGCCCGGTGGCAACGGTGGCTGGGACCCGCGGCCCAATGTCGGCGTGCGCGAGGACTGCCCCGACAACTACTGCGGCTACTCGCCGAACCAGATGGAGGGCATGGACCCGGCCGAGCGGGTCAAGTTCATGCCGATGACCGACCTCGACACCTATCCCGATGCCATGACGCCGGCCTGGAACAACAACGGGCTCTCGCAGGGCTCGGGTTCGGCCGCCTTCCTCGTGGGTGACCAGTGGGGCGACTGGAACGGCAGGCTTGCCGTCGGCATCATGGGTATCGGCTTCGGCGGCACGCCGGTCGGGCAGCGGATCGACATCATCGACCTCGCCGAGGACGGCATGTCGGTGAGCGACGTCACGAGCATGGCACTGCCGATGCCGGAGGGTCGCTTCCGGTCGGTCGTGCTGGGCCCGGACGGGGCGCTCTTCGTCTCGACCGACGAAGGCGAGATCTACCGCGTGACGGCAAACTGAGCCCATTGCGCCGCGCTGCCCGTTGGGTGGCGCGGCGCTGCCTGCCCAGACCTCAGCGCGCGGCGGCCCGGCCGAGGCCCTTGAATCGGGCGCGGGCGCGGGGGTCCTTGTCGAAGAGCGAGGCGAGCTGTTCGGTCATCGCGCCGGCCAGCTGCTCGACATCGGTGATCGTGACGGCGCGCTGGTAGTAGCGGGTGACGTCGTGGCCGATGCCAATGGCGATGAGTTCGACCGCTTTCCGCTTCTCCACCATCGCGATCACGTCGCGCAGGTGTTTTTCGAGGTAATTCGCGGGGTTGACGGACAGAGTTGAGTCGTCGACCGGGGCGCCGTCGGAGATCACCATGAGAATCTTGCGCGCCTCCGGGCGGCCGATCACACGGCGGTGCGCCCATTCCAGCGCCTCGCCGTCGATGTTCTCC